>CAIXBT010000430.1 GCA_903917755.1 uncultured Bacteroidota bacterium | reverse complement strand
TTCGGGGTGTAGCGCAGCCCGGTTAGCGCACCTGCTTTGGGAGCAGGGGGTCCCAGGTTCGAATCCTGGTACCCCGACACAGTAGTAGCAACGGTTTCAGAGAATATCTGGAACCGTTTTTTATTTTACCTCCTCCCGCATGCCTGCACATAATCAATATCGATTCTTTGATGCAGATAGTTCTTCCCGATTCCAACCAATCCTATTCCTATAAATTTGAGTGCCCCCTCCTTCATACAAGTGATTATACTCATAAATATGATTGATATAAATCATGCCTCCATCCCTGAGAATTAGCATACTTCGATAGAGTATAAGTGTGGAAAAATTCAGCTTATACAGTTTAGAAAAAAAGATCTGTGTATTCGTCTTAAGCCAGAAAGTACGAGAGGATCAAATAATTAAGACTGATGAGTTTATTATAATAAATATTAGTATGAAAATAAAAGCATTGGTGACGGTCATGACTTTCTCATTGATAAGTATGATGATGAGAGCCCAGATCGGCAATATCAACACAATAGCCGGAAATGGCACTATCGGCTATAGTGGAGATGGTTCTGCAGCTACATCAGCTCACTTAAATAATCCATTTGGGATCGTCCTAGATGCAGCCGGTAATATATACTTCGCTGATGGCACCAATGTGATTCGCAAGGTGACTGTATCTACCGGTATCATAACTACCTACGCAGGCACCAGCTATACTTCCGGTGGCACATGGTACTATGGGGGTGATGGGGGACCGGCAGATTCGGCATGGTTAGCAACACCATACGGATTAGCGATTGATACCGGCGGGAACATCTTTTTCGCGGACAATCAAAATAATGTAATACGAAAGGTCACGGCCTCCACCGGTATTATTTCTACCGTTGCCGGAGATATGATGAACATTGGTATGCCTTACCCTTTCAGCGGTGACGGGGGGCCTGCCTTATCAGCTGAATTGAACAGCCCCTGGGGAGTAGCTCTAGATGCAGCCGGTAATATTTATATCGCCGATCAGGGTTATAATGTGATTCGCAAAGTCACCGTGGCTACAGGCATCATTACGACCGTTGCAGGTAACGGAACTGCAGGCTATAGTGGCGACAGCGGCTTGGCCGTCTCTGCGAGTCTCAACATGCCAGATGGAGTAACTGTCGACGGAGCAGGGAATCTATACATATCTGATAATGGCAATAATGTGATCCGTAAGGTTATGGCATCTACAGGAATAATTACCACAATAGTAGGCAATGGAACTGCCGGTTACAGTGGTGATGGCGGACCTGCTACTTCGGCTAAACTCAATGATCCATCCTTAGGAGTAGCACTAGATGCAGCAGGTAATATATATATATCTGATGATGGCAACAATGTGATCCGCAAGGTCACTGTATCAACCGGCAAAATATCAACGATCGCAGGTACAGGAACTGCAGGATATAGTGGCGATGGAGGTCCTGCTACTGCAGCTAAACTCAATGGCCCAGAATCTGTAACTATCGATCACGACGGCAATATTTACATAGCTGATGGTAGTAGTGTGATACGCAAGATCACCGAATCTGGTAGTGTCCCTGCTACTCCTATAGCTATCCTGGGCACAACATCCATATGTCGAGGGAGTTCTGACATATTGAGTGTAGCTCCCGTAAGCAGAGCGACGAGTTATACCTGGACATTACCTAACGGATGGAGCGGTACAAGTACCACAGATACCATCATTGCCATAGCCGATACCAGTGGCACTGTATCAGTCACTGCAAATAATGCTTTCGGTCCATCACTTCCACAGACTATATATGTAACTGTAAATCGGGTGAATACATCCGTCACACAAGCAGGAACAACACTTACCGCTAATGCCACGGGGGCTTCTTATACATGGATAAACTGTAATGGTAACATTCCCGTTTCGGGAGCCACCCATCAGAGTTTCACAGCAAGCAATCCCGGGAGCTATGCAGTAATTATTACCCAAAATGGTTGTTCTGATACTTCTTCCTGCTTTTTGATCAGTGTCACAAGTGTCCCTGCTACTCCTGCTGCTATCCTAGGCTCTACATCCATATGTCGCGGGAATTCTGATATCTTGAGTGTGGCGCCTGTAAGCGGAGCGATGAGCTATACATGGACACTACCTAACGGATGGAGCGGTACAAGTACTACAGATACCATCATTGCCATAGCCGACACCAGTGGCACTATTTCAGTTACTGCAAATAATGCTTTCGGTCCATCACTGCCTCAATCTATACATGTAACAGTGAATCGGGTAAATACAACCGTCACACAGACAGGAACAACACTCAGCGCTAATGCATCGGGTGCCTCATATATTTGGTTAAGCTGCAATGGTAACATTCCTGTTTCGGGAGCTACCCATCAGAGTTTCACAGCCAGCAATCCGGGAAGCTATGCTGTAATTATCACGCAGAATGGTTGCTCTGATACATCTGTTTGTTTTTTGACCGATACCACTTGCAATATTCTTATAACAGGCACCGACATGCCTTATTCAGGACTATCCGTCTTGCTGGCAGAAGATACAATCACAAACATATCTCTGGGAAATCCGGGGGGTTCGCAGACGTGGGATTATTCTATGCTTATAGACAACTACAATAAATTTGCCGTATATAATTCCACGGCTTCCTCGCCCTATGCATCAGTATATACTGCTTCCAATATTTATACTTACGGGTCTGGAGATATGTTCGGCATTTTGTACGGAGGTGCTCCGGTGGGTCCATCAAATAATGGATATATTTTCTGGAAAAGCGATTCATCCGGTTTATGGGAAACGGGATTCCGACCGGATGGAGGACACCAAGCGGGAACGAATGTGCAAGACGATCCGCATGAACTTTTACTTGGTGCTCCCGCATCTTACGGAAGTATTTTCTATAATTCCGCCAGATGGGTATTGCCTCTGAATCCAAACACCTCCGGGCTCGATACTTTTTTTGTACGAAACATAAGTAAAGTAATCACTGCTGATGCATGCGGCTCACTCACTACTCCTCATGGTATATATCCAAACGTTTTGCGTGAACATGAGCACCTGATCCAGGTCGACAGTGTTTACTTAAAAATGGGCAGTACCAATATCACCTCAGTGGAATACAAAAGAGATACTTTAAATAATTACAGCTACATAGCCCATGGAATTGGTTATCCGGCTTGCATAGTTCATGCAGATAAAAATAACATCATCCTGAGGGTTGAATATTATTCAGGCATATTCACAGGCATCAATGACCATCAGCCAACTGAATGGCAAGTCCAATTTTATCCAAATCCCGTCGAAAATTCAATTCATATTATTGGTAGCAATCTGCTTAATTCGGCGAGATTGGAATTCAGAGATGATATCGGCAGGCTCCTATTTGAGAAAGCGATGAACACAGGTCCGATAATTGAGAATCTTAATATTAGTAATTATAGCGCTGGTGTATACATGATCGTGATCAGAGATGAAGGAGGAATACTAGCTACCCGAAAAGTAATAAAAAACTAAGGCGAATTTCAGAATCGCATTCAAACAGGTATAAAACAAAACTTTATGAAGTCACAAGTAAATATCAAGGCGATCAATGGCTTACTTCTATTTCTGGTTTTGCTTGACCTTGTCCTCTTCTCTATCTGTTTGTTTTTCCCTGCTCAGTGGGTGAAATTGATGCATGGTATCGATTCCGAAGATACGTTGGGATTGATACGGCGCTTAGGTGCGGTCTGGCTGGGCTTTTTCATTTTTCAGACCATCGCACTTTTCTATTGGCGAACCCACAGCTGGTGGTTAGTTCTGGTGGCAGGTATTCGATTGACAGAATCTTTTTCTGATTGGATATACTGGTACTTTTCAGACCACCATACTTGGTTTGGTCATTTCGGTCTTCTTATTGCCCCACCCGGCAACTGGCTTTTTGCCTTTATCCTGATCAAAACTTTTTTAAGTATTAATGAGCACAATAATTATCAACTGGAAGATAAATAAGACGTCATGAATAATCTAAGTCGCAGAGAGAGCAGCACGATCACAGCTTTGGCTGAGTGCATCATTCCGGAAGGCGGGCCGATCTCATATGGATTGAATGAGATCAATTATCACATGTTCATCCATGAGGCGTTGATGGACTTTCCAAAACATATCCGATGGCTGATACATTTTAATTTATGGTTCATCGAATATTGCGGATGTTATTATCTGAAACGCCCGAAAGTGTTCTCAAAACTCGCCTTTCGCGACAGAGAGTTTATTCTGTTTTCTCTCAAAAACAGTAAACGATATTTTATACGAGGCATTTACATCCTCACCTCTGCCCTTTTTCTTATTCCTATGTATAAAAACGAATCGGTGATGAATGCCATCGGATATTATGGATATAAAAATTACGTAAATAAAATCCCATGATCAAATGATAACAGATTCACAGACCCTTGAGGAAAATTTCTACGCTAGTGCTGATGTGGTAATAGTAGGTAGTGGTGCCGGGGGCGCACCCATGGCTTATCAGCTGGCATTGGCAGGTTGGAATGTTATTTTGCTCGAGGAAGGGCAAAAACATTCTCCATACACTTTCAATCGTCAAAGCTGGGAGGCGATGAAGGAAATGTATCGTGACAGCGGCATGACTTTTACGATCGGCACCCCATCTATCCCGCTGCCTATGGGCAGAGCTCTCGGAGGCACTACACTGATCAATTCGGGTACCTGCTTCCGCATACGGGAAGAGGTTTTTGCCGGCTGGAAAAAAGAATTTGGATTGAGTGAAATAGAGATGAGCGATCTGCTGCCACGATTCGAACAGGTAGAATCGATACTCAACGTTCAGGAGACACCTGTCGAATTGCTTGGATCAAACAACAGGCTCTTTTCTGAAGGCGCACAAAAACTTGGTGTGATGACCAAGCCGCTTTATCGAAATTTCAAGAATTGTAAAGGGGTAGGCTTATGCGTTTTCGGCTGTCCGGAAAATGCAAAGCAAAGCATGGAAAAGAATTTCCTACCCAATGCCTCGGAGCTGGGCGCTAAGATCATTACTTCCGCACGTGTCGAGAAAATATGCGTCAAAAGAAATACGGTGACAGGCGTAGAAGGAAGTTTCCTTGATGATCGCAAAAAACGCAGAACAAAGTTCAAAATTGACGCACCGGTAGTAGTACTTAGCTGCGGGGCTGTGCATACACCACATCTTCTTTTAAGCAATGGTATCGCCAATGGCTCTGGACAGGTCGGGCACAATCTTCATATCCATCCCGCCACAAAGGTGATCGCCATTTTTGATGATATAATAAACGCATGGAGTGGTGTACCACAGGGATGCTATTCGGATGATTACGCCTCAGAGGGGATCATGCTTGAAGGATTTTTTCTGCCTCCTGCCATACTTTCTTTTGCGCTTCCGTCTCTCGGCATGAAGCTGAAAAAATATATGGCCGACTATAGCAAAATGGCGGGTTTCGGGGTTATGGTGACAGATTCATCTCATGGCAAAGTCATAAAGGGCATGGGCCATATGCCGCTCATTTTTTATAATTTGAACCAGACAGATACTGACAAGTTTGTGAAAGGCATTGAGATCGCAGCCAAAATATATTTTGAAGCAGGAGCAACGAAAATACTCTTGCCCATTCATGGTTTTGATGAGGTATCGAGTATTGATGAATTAAAAAAACTGCATCAGGTTAAAATAAGTCCTTCAGATCTTGAACTCAGTGCATTTCATCCAATGGGCACTTGCAGAATGGGCGACAACCCCAAAACAAGTGTGGTGAACAGCCACCTTGAATCACATGAAATAAAAGGCCTTTTTGTGGCAGATGCGTCGATTTTCCCTTCCAGTCTCGGGGTCAATCCACAGATCAGCATTATGGCATTTTCGCTTTTCGCAGCAGACCATCTAATAAGACATAAAGACAGATATCTGATATGACCAAAGATGAAGTGAACCTTTCAAAATATAAATCAGGCCAAACACAGGGGCATTACGAAAGTTTTTTCGTGCGTGCCAATCATCCTCATCTCCCGCATGCATTCTGGATACGGTATACCGTTTTTTCTCCGCAGGCACATCCCGAAAAAGCCATAGGGGAATTGTGGGCAATATACTTCGACGGGTCCAAACATCAGAACATAGCTGTAAAAAAAGAAGTAAGCATAGATCAATGCCGGTTTAGCAATGGTCAGTTTGATATATCCATTGGCGATTCGCTTTTTCATAATGGCATATTGATGGGAAATGCTGCAGACAATGGCCATAACATCTCATGGAACCTCACTTATTCTGGAAATTCAGAGCCACTGTTCGTATTGCCCGAAAATCTCTACGACGGCGGTTTTCCTAAAGCAAAATTACTGGTGGGGTTGCCGATGGCTGTATTCAATGGCAAGATCGTGGTCGATGGGGAAACTATAGATATAAGTGATTGGGTAGGCAGTCAAAATCACAATTGGGGTGTCAAGCATACTGATAATTATGCCTGGGGCCAGGTAGCTGGATTTGATAATTTTCCAGGATCGTTTTTTGAAATTTCAACAGCCCGCATCAAATTCGGTCCGTTCTGGACCGCATTTTGTACGATAAAGGTACTGCGCCATAGAGGCATGGAATTTCGCCTCAATAGCCCCATGCAAGGTCTTAAGGCAAAGGGAGTTTTTGATGACCTAAACTGGACCTTTCAATCGCATACATCGACGGTCAAAATAGAAGGGCTGATCAAGGCCGAAAAAGAAGATTTCACCGGCCTTCAATATTACAATCCTCCCGGAGGGATCAAAAACTGCATCAACACAAAAATCGCTTCCTGCAGGTTGAAGATCAGATTTAAGGACGATCATGGTATCATTCAGGAAGACTTATTGCTGACCGATAGCAGAGCTGCATTTGAAATATTGACGGATGTACCCGTTCATGATATCCTCCAATCTCAATTTTCAAAATAATCATTGAGCAATTATACCTGAAAACTAGGACGGATGCCGTTTGCAGAATATTCCTGCATTATTTCACTTCCCTTTAATATCCCGATCGATATGTCAAGTCTGAGATTTGTGTACCTTTAAACATCTGAATCGACAGGACGATAACAAACAATTTATGTCAAAAGTATTAATAAGTTTCTTTATTGTTTTTGCTGCCTTCTTTCATAGCACTGCCTTCGGAAAGATCTCGAAAAGAGTAGAAGCTGATAGTTTGCACAGAGCTGCTATCATTCATAAAAGACACGCTCAGGCAGATTCTATCAAACAGCGTGTGGTTCCACTTGTTTTTTCGCTCGAATATACAGACAGCCTGTTGATGCAGATCGAGCACCTGCATACTACACTCAATAATATTACCAATGAATCAAAGTACGGATTCAAAACGCTCCAAATAGAAACAGATCTGAAGAAGATGCAATCGGCCATACAGATCATCCGCCAAAGTCTGGGGAGGGATAGTACAGTACTGAACATCAACAATCTTCATATGTTTCGGGGTTTGATGAAAGATATGCAGGAGAAGTTGCATAACTGGCGCGATATTCTCTCTCAGGATAATAAGGACCTGACTAGCATGACTGCAGAAATGAATGCTTTCGTGCAGGACTCTTTAACACAGAAGGTAGCTGCAGATACAGCTTTTGCTAACCGACATCTCGACGAGATGATCATTCTCAATGAAAGATGGAGCGAGGCACAAACAATGACCAACGCCAATCTCATGCGCATAGGTGATCTGCAAGCTGCTGTCTCTAACAGCTATTTTGATGTAGACGAGCTACAAAACTTGGTAGGCAACCAATTAACAGGAACGGTTACCAAAACCTTCGGCAAAGAATATAACTATCTATGGAATATCAGAAATCCATCAAGCATGGAAGATGTTATTGCATATACAATCCAGTCCTTTAAAGAGCGGATGAGTATTTTAAAATATTACCTGACATTGAATATCGAGGATTGGTTAACGATAGTGCTGATGGGTTTGGTTTACTTTTTCTGGGTATTCAGAAATTTCAAAAAGATCAAAGCCATTGCCGAAAACACGGATGACCTGACCTTTCAATATATACTGCCCGTCCCTTTGATCAGCACTTTTATATTCATGTTGAATATTGCTCCTTTTTACAATTTTGATCAGCCGGCCATTTATATCGAAATATTGCATCTCCTGATCTTAATACCACTTTCAATCTTGTTCTGGCGTATATGGACCAGAGACTTATTGCTCCTATGGGGTGGTTTTGTAGTCTTATCCATATTGACATTTATAATGAACGCCATCATTACTCCGGGCTGGCCTCTGCGCTTCTTTTTATTGGGTCTGAATTTTGTTTCAGTATTGGTGGGATTCCGTTTTTTATTTACCTACCGCAAAACACAGCCTCTCGGCATAATAGTCAAATGGGTGGGCATTCTATACATAGTAATGAATGTGATCGCGCTCCTGTCAAACGCGGCAGGCAGACTCACACTGGCCAAAATATTGACTTCAGCGGGGATCATAGCTATTACACAGATCATCGGACTTTTCATTTTGGTGCCTATACTGACAGAGGCTTTCTACATTCAGATGAAAAGTCGAAGGCTATCGGGCGGAATGACCCAAAAGTTCAACTATGATGAGATCCAAAAAAGCTTATACGGACTACTGGCCATCGGAGCTGTAACATTCTGGCTCATCACCCTGGCCACCAATCTTGAGATATACACTTACATCTTGTCGATCCTTGATATGGTATTGAATACACATAGAAAAGTAGGAAGCACATCATTCACCATCGGCAATATTCTAAGCTTCATTTTTATTCTCTATATAGTTAGCATATTACAAAAATATGTCGGTTATTTTTTCGGTGAAACAGATGAGGACTTCATAGGTGATCTCGACAAAAAAGAATCAAAACTGGTCATCTTTCGTTTGATAATTATCATGGCTGGATTTTTCATAGCAGTAGTGGCATCAGGACTTCCGGTAGATAAGGTCACCGTAGTGCTGGGTGCACTCGGTGTCGGTATCGGCCTGGGTCTGCAAAACATAGTTTATAATTTGGTATCAGGGGTCATTCTCATTTTCGAGAAACCTATGCAGATCGGCGACTACATCGAAGTGTCGGATAAAAAGGGACGAGTTCAAAATATAGGTATCAGATCCAGCAAACTTGTGACAGCCGATGGCTCTGAAGTTATCGTTCCCAATGGAGATATTCTGTCCAGCCACATGGTCAACTGGACAAGAAGCAACAATAACCGACGCTGCCAGTTGTCGATAGTCATTGAACCATCATCAGAATCGCAGACTGCAAAGGATATAATCCTCGAAGAGTTAAGAAGAAATCACTTTGTGATACAGGAGCGCCCGGTAGAGATATTATTGAATAACTTTTCGGAAAAGTCAGTGGAGCTATCGATCAATGCATGGATCAACAGCATCTATAAAGAGCAGGAATTCAAAAGTGAAATACTCTCTACAATCTACACGCGACTATCCGAAAAGGGCATTAAAATAGTCTAAAGAAAGTTTCAAAAATGAATAAACCCGGAATAGCGATACATGGTGGCGCGGGAACGATCCTTCGCTCCTCAATGACAGCCGAAAAAGAACGCCAATATACAAATGCCCTCAGTGAGGCACTTCATGCCGGCTATGATATTTTGCAAAAAGGCGGAAGCGCGCTCGATGCCATAGAAGCAGCAGTCTCAAGCATGGAAGATTGTCCGCTGTTCAATGCCGGCAAAGGCTCCGTATACAACTATGCCGGCAAACATGAAATGGATGCAAGCATCATGTGGGGCAAAGACATCAGTGCCGGTGCCGTGACACTGATACGAAATGTAAAAAACCCTGTAGCGCTGGCACGTGCTGTGATGGAAAAAAGCGAGCATGTATTTCTGTGCGGCGAGGGTGCTGAAGAGTTCGCAAAAAAGATAAACCTGCCGTTCGAACTAGACACCTATTTTGATTCTGAATTCAGATTGGCCCAATGGCATGAAGCTCAGAAAGCCGATGGCACTTTCTTAGATCATAATGTCAATGTAAGCGACAAAAAATTCGGCACTGTAGGAGCAGTAGCTATCGATATAGATGGGAACCTTGCTGCTGCTACATCTACGGGTGGTATGACCAATAAAAGATTTGGCCGGGTGGGAGATTCGCCTATCATCGGAGCGGGTACCTATGCCAATAATAAAACCTGTGCCATCTCATGTACCGGTCATGGAGAATTATTCATCCGATCAGTAGTGGCGTATGATATTTCCTGCCTGATAGAATATAAGGGTCTCAGTCTGGCCGAGGCCTGCCATGAGGTCGTAATGAAAAAGCTGGTAGCGATACAAGGTGAGGGCGGATTGATAGCGATCGATAAGAATGGGAATATCGAAATGCCGTTCAATAGTGAAGGGATGTATCGGGCTATGAAAAATCAGGATACCGAACTGATCGCAATCTATAAATAATATATTTTATCATGACATTAGAGAGCATGCACATCTCAAATGCTTTTTTTGTTGGCGTGATAATAGGCGCTAATACTTACCTCACTATATGGCTCTATATCTTCTGGGCCAAAATATGGCGGATAGAAATAATCTCTATCTCTATTTCCTCCAATACACTATTAAAATATACCTATACATTCATCATAAAAGGAACCAAGCTAGTTATGGACTATGTACCATATATAGCAGGAGTGAGATACCTAGGCTATCTGCAGGAAGATTATGAAAATCTGGATGAGGCTGACAAACGCTTTGCATTCCTGCATCAATCCGGATTCAGAAGGTTTGTGATAGCAGCCAGTCCATACATTCAGGTGTTAGTTGTCATTTGCCTTAGCATACATTTTTTTGACACGAATAAAGCATTTAAGGATAATTTCAATTCTATCTGTCTTCACCTAAAACAACTGAGTCTATACTCTCTGAACATTCACAAGGACAAAACTTACACACTCATTTCTCACTTAAATAGAGATTCCTTATTCGCTTTCCTTCTCTGCTATTACGGGCTGCTCTTTTTTGTCTTTCAACCCTTAAACACACTTTTCGAGTATCTGACTTTACAAAAAAACAAAACGCTGTATTTGCTCGCATTTACCGGTCTGGGAATAAGCTTTGTCTTTTGCTGGTTCAGAGTGCCATATTGCATAGCCTCCATACTATCTCTGTCCACCGCCCGTATCATGTATGATTTACTTCAATTTGCAATAGCATTGTATTTCTGCGCATATTTCTGCGCGGGTTTGGTATACCTTTTCCTTCGATACTCATCGAGTCTGGCATATACCAAAGCCGAAGCCGAATTATCTTCTGAATAATTTTACTCTGCGGGTTTCACCACTATCTCAGCTCCCTGAAATTTTCGGGTGCGGACATTGTAGATATTGCCCATAGCCATGATGTGGACAATTATATTTTCTACAGATATAGGCTCGTCAAATTCAATGTCAGCGATATTGTTGTAATGGATATTTCTGCCATCCAGAATCATGACCGAACCCGAGCCTATGGCATGCAGTTCCTCTCCATTTATTACGATCACTCCTGTGTCTTCTCCCAGTCCCACTCCTATTGTACCGGGATTAGCAGCTACAGCCTGGGCCAGGCGAGAGAATCTTCCGCGTTTATTAAAGTGAGAGTCGATTATCACACCATTTATAAAACCCAGCCCTGTGGTGATCTTCACCTCGCCTTTCAGATGTGCATTAGTGGCGTTTCCTTCGTAGATCATAGTGAGCGACATGGCCATAGCACCGGCGCTGGTACCTGCTATCAGAAAATATTCCCCCTCATATCGCTGTTTAAGAATATCCAAAAACTCAGTGCCACCAAAAATAGATGTGAGCCGTAGTTGATTGCCGCCCGAAAACAAAACTGCTTTGCAGGCTTTGAGGCGTTCGACATTGGAAGGATCCAGCGCTTCATCGCGGACCCTGATCTTCAGATGGCCCACATTAAAGCAGCCAAGCATATGGAAAGAAGCGACATACTGATCACCTACCTCATCGGGTACCGAAGATGCGGTCGTAATGATCTCAATGCGGTCATTCTTATCAGCGAGCAGGTTGCTGATAGTCTTTAGTATGCCTATTTCAAAAAAATTGAGATGGCTTCTCTTTATAATACCAGCCTCGAGGTCAGTGCCTTTGTCTTCCGCTCCGCCTATGGCTATCAGCTTTCCTTTGGGGGTCATGTACTCCACGATTAGAAAACGAAAATGAGGAAACCATTAGTATTATGAAATTTTCTTTTCAACAATACATATAAATTCCATGAAAACTTTAAATTGCAAGAAGCTAAAGATCAACAGCGTCACTGCTATGATTTACTTAGTTTTCAGCATATTAGAAACGAGTATCTCATTCCTGTATTACTAAAATAAAAACCACAATCCCCATGAATATTATCGACATCAAGGTCATGAAAGGCCCTAACTACTGGAGCAATAAACGACACAAACTGATAGTGATGCGCCTGGATCTGGAGGAAATGGAAGAAAGACCGACTAATAAGATCGCAGGTTTTTCTGAGCGACTCGAAGCCATATTTCCTACTATGTACGATCATAGATGTAGCGAAGGCGGACCCGGGGGATTCTTCTCAAGGGTCAAGGAAGGCACCTGGATGGGGCATGTGATAGAGCATATAGCGCTTGAGATACAAACTCTCGCAGGTATGGATTGCGGTTTCGGTCGCACACGCGAAACCTCGCAAAAAGGTGTCTATCATGTGGTGTTTTCATATTACGAAGAGAAAGCAGGGATATTCGCAGCCAAGGCATCGGTTGCCATAGCACAGGCATTGACAGACGATCAGCCATACGACCTACAAGCTGATATACAAAGACTCCGTGAAATTCGCGAGGAGGAACGTTTAGGACCGTCTACAGGCTCGATAGTGGAAGAAGCTGTAAAAAGACAGATACCTTGGATACGTCTCAACCGACACTCACTCGTACAGTTGGGTTATGGCAAAAATCAGAAACGCATTCAGGCTACTATTGCCTCTACCACTTCATCTATAGCTGTCGAAATAGCATGCGATAAGGAAGATACGAAAAACCTACTAGAAGCGGCTGAGATACCGGTCCCTCGCGGCACAGTGATCTATGATGAAGACGACCTGAAATCAGCAATCAAAAAAATCGGGTTTCCGCTTGTGACCAAACCGCTGAATGGAAACCACGGCAAAGGAGCCACAACTAACCTAACCACTCTCGAAGAAGCGCTCGAAGGTATGGCCGCCGCACAGAAATATTCACGTGCGGTGATATGTGAGAAATTCATTACCGGTCGTGATCATCGTTTGCTGGTGATCAATTACAAATTTGTGGCTGCAGCGTTGCGGACACCAGCTGCCGTCATCGGAGATGGTGTACATACCATTCAGCAACTGGTAGACATCGTAAACAGTGACCAGCGCAGAGGCTACGGTCATGAGAAAGTTCTGACCGCCATCAAGGTCGATGACTTCACTTTGAATATGCTCAAGGACAAAGATCTTACACTTGATTCAGTGCTCGAAAAAGGGCAGGAACAATGGCTGAAACCTACTGCCAACCTGTCCACCGGCGGCACCGCAAATGATGTGACACATCTGGTACACCCGTCAAATATCTTTATGGCAGAACGAATAGCTCGGATCATCGGGCTCGACATCTGCGGTATAGATATCATGGCGCCGGACCTCACCGAACCTATCAATGAAAATGGTGGTGCCGTGCTGGAGGTTAATGCAGCTCCGGGCTTCCGTATGCACCTAGACCCAACAGAAGGTATAGGCCGAAATGTAGCAGAGCCTGTCATCGATATGCTTTACCCTCCCGGTGCCTCAGCCCGCATTCCAATCATAGCGGTGTCGGGTACTAACGGAAAAACCACTACCACCCGTCTCATGGCACATCTGGTGAAACAGATGGGACACAAAGTCGGATTCACCACTACAGATGGCATCTACATCCAAAACCAGATGCTCATGCGTGGTGATTGTACCGGGCCTGTGAGTGCTGAGTTCGTGCTGAAAGACCCGACTGTCGATTTTGCAGTTTTAGAATGTGCCCGCGGAGGTATACTTCGTGCAGGTTTGGGATTTCACAATTGTGATATGGCTATCGTAACCAATATCGCATCAGATCATTTGGGTCTGCAGGGCATTGATACATTGGAACAACTGGCGCGTGTGAAGGCAGTCGTGCCCAATTCCGTTCTGCCGGGCGGATACGCCATTTTGAATGCTGATGATGATCTCGTATACAAAATGCGTGAAGAACTCGATTGCAAAATTGCTCTTTTCAGTTTAAATGAAGAGAGTCCGCGCATCAAAGAACATTGTGATAAGAATGGAATAGCATGTGTGTACGAACATGGCTATATCACTATCCTCAAGGGCGGCTGGAAGATACGCGTAGACAAAGTGACCAATGTGCCGATCACCTTCGGTGGCAAAGCCGAATTTAATATTCAGAATGCGCTGGCTGCTGTGCTTGCCGCATATCTGCGTGATTTCAAGATCGAAGATATCAAACTGGCCCTTGAGACTTTCGTCCCTTCACCGGCTCAGACACCGGGGCGTATGAATATGTTTCAGTTCAAAAATTTCTCTGTGCTCATCGACTATGCTCATAATGCACATGGCATGAGGGCCATCGGAAAATATCTGCAGAAAGTAGATGCCAAACCTAAGGTCGGCATAGTAGCAGGTGTGGGAGATCGCAGAGATGATGATACTATCCAACTGGGCGAGGAAGCGGCAAAGGTTTTTGATGAGATCATCATCAGACAGGACAGAAACCTTCGTGGCAAAGAGGATGACGAGATCATTCGTCTGATCACTACCGGTATAAAAAACATCGATCCCAATAAGAAGATCACCGTATTGAAAAAAGAAAGTGAGGCCATTGACTATGCCATCAAGCATGCTAAGAAAGGTTCTTTTATCACCATCATTAGTGATGTGGTACCTGATGCTCTGGATCAGATCATGAAATATCGTGATGAAGAAGAAAAGGTTCCGGTTTGACCCGGATGCCTTTTACCTTCAAATAACCGGAACATTGCTAAACCAGGGGTTAGCCTGCTCCAACTGTGCAGCCAACCTGAATAGCAAGGCCTCGTTGTTCATCTTGCCGGTGAACATAACTCCCACAGGCAGCCCATCTGCACTCCAATGCAGCGGCACCGACATGGATGGCTGTCCTGTTATGTTTGCGAGCGGCGGATAAGGTATCCAATTGTATATTTTAGATGATATCTTTTCGATCAGGCCTGTATATTTCACTACGGTTGAAATGCCCAGCGCATTCATGATCTTTAAAGCCGTTTCCTCTGCTCCGCTGCTTTGCAATGCACCTATCTTAAACGGTTTCATGCCAAGTGTAGGGGTGAGTAGCAGATCATATTGTTTATGAAACTCTCCCATGGCCCTCGCTACTTTATTCCACTTCATACCCGCAAAGACCACATTCTGTGCAGTGAAAGATTGGCCCAGTTTATACAGTAGCCATGTGTTAGGTTCCAATTCACTTTGCGATGGTTTTCTACCCAGCATTTTGCCCAGATAATCTACCGTAGCTGATGCATGGCTCATGGCAAGCATATACAATAATTCAGTCATCAGCTCTTTGTTGTATGGCAGTGAAACTTCATTCACTTCATGTCCCAGTTCTTTCAATAGCTTGACCGTAGTCTCTATCGCTTTTATGTTTTCCTCATCAATTTTAAAATCAAGCCCCTTCGGCATTTGATAACTATACCCGATCTTTAGTTTGCCGGCTGGCGCTTTGACTTCATCAGCATAAGGTCTGTCCGGCCTTTGAATGATATATGGATCACCCTCAGATTCTCCTTGTACGGCATCGAGATAAAAAGCTGCATCACGTACACTGCGAGAAATGATTCCGGTACTCACAGCACCTTCCCACATCTGGCCGTACAGAGGGCCATTAGAAATTCTTCCCCTGGATGGTTTGATACCAAACAAGCCGCAGCAACTAGCCGGAATACGTATAGACCCCCCGCCATCACTGGCGAGTGCCATCGGCACTATACCTGCAGATACGGCTGCCCCACTACCGCCGCTGCTTCCACCGGTTGTATGTTCCGTATTCCAGGGATTGCGGCAGGTACCGAGAAACTTGCCCTCAGTATAGGGAGTTAAACCAAACTCAGGAGTATTAGTTTTTCCGAAAATAACCAAACCGGCATTCTGTATCCGATTTGTAACTTCAGAATTGACCGTCGATACAAAATCCTTCAATAGTCTTGTTCCTCCTGTATATCTCGTACCTTTCATCTGCACATCCAGATCCTTGATCAGAAAGGGAACACCTGACAATGGTCCATCAGGCAATCTGGATTTTGAAGTATTTCGCGCATCTTCATATAGCTTTAGTATCACGGCATTGATCGGTCCATTGACTTCCTCCGTACGCGTTATGGCCGCTTCGAGAAGTTCAGAAGAAGTTACTTCATTCTTTTTGATCAATTCTGCCATTGCTACGGCATCCAGTTTTCTGTATTCTTCAAATTTCATTTGAAATGAGTTTGTGATGATCAATGTCGCCCAATTCTAAATGTATGAAAAAATAATCGAACATCATTTGGTGCTTACATCGATTAATATTGTCACTTACTTGAATTTCATAGCTAATTAATATCCATTAGCATACTTTTATCTGAACTAATTCAGGTTTAATAATCGGGTTATAACTTCATCAATACAATGACTAGAGAAGAATGGTTGAAACTTAGCGCAGCACTTAGTTTGGGTGCCATGCTACCGGCTAATGTGATAGCTGCCCTGTCAGATAATGAACTCAAGCGTATTGATTTCGGCAAAGACTTCATTTGGGGTACAGCCACGGCTGCCTATCAGATCGAGGGCGGATGGAATGAAGATGGCAAAGGCGAATCAAACTGGGATCACTTCACCCATTATCATAAGCACAAGATCAAAACACACGAGAATGGCGATGTGGCTGATGATTTCTATCACCACTATGAGAGTGATATAGAGCTAATGCATAAGATGCACATACCTGCACATCGGTTCTCTATCGGATGGAGCCGTCTGTTGCCACAGGGTGCCGGCCAGGTCAATCAAAAGGGAATTGATTTTTATAATCGTGTCATCGACAAGAGCCTGAAAGAAAATGTAGCACCCTGGGTGACATGCTATCATTGGGATATTCCGCAAGCGCTGGAGGCTAAAGGCGGGTGGACCAATCGCGATTCGATAAAATGGTTTGAAGAATATGTAGACCTCTGTGGCCGTAGTTTCGGCGATAGGGTCAAAAACTGGATGGTCTTTAATGAACCAATGTCATTTACCTTGGCCGGGTATATGATGGGTTTGCATGCTCCCGGCGGCACTATCAGTTTCGACAAATTTTATTCCTCCACGCATCATGTGGTCATGAGCCACGGGGCAGGGGGCAGGATATTGCGCGAGCGAGTCAAAGATGCCAATATCGGTACTACATTTTCGTGCATGCCTGTGGATGGATGGAAAGACAAGCCCGCTAATAAAGAAGCAGCCAAACGAGTAGATGTAATGGCCAATCGCCTCTTTATCGAGCCCGTATTGGGCATGGGCTATCCGGTCCAAGATCTGCCTGCGCTGAAACACATCGACAAATACATTCTGGAAGGTGATAAAGAGAAAATGAAATTTGATTTTGACTATATCGGTGTTCAAAATTACACCCGCTGGATGGTAAAGAATTTCCCGCTTGTGCCGATTGTACATGCACTGAATATCCCGCCCCAAAAACTCGGTCACGACCTCACTGAAATGGGCTGGGAAATTTATCCGGAAGGTATGTATCGCATCATCAAACAGTTTGCAGCCTATCCGGGTGTGAAAAAAATATACCTGACTGAGAACGGTGTAGCAGTCAAAGATGAAATGATAAACGGAGAAATCAATGATGTGAAGCGGACTCAATATATCAAGGACTATCTCGCTCAGGTGCTGAGAGCCAAAAAAGAAGGCATAGATGTAGGTGGTTATTTCATCTGGAGTTTCATGGACAACTTCGAATGGGCAGAAGGCTATCGCCCTAAACTGGGCATCGTGGCAGTAGATTACAAAACTCAACAGCGCACTATCAAGGCCAGTGGCAAGTGGTTCAGCGAATTCCTGAAAGGATAAATAATTATTTCCCGGGTCTCGGCTGTATCACCTGCAGCGGACCGTCTCTCTTTAGTAGCCAGTAGTCATTGAGCGGTACGAAGATATTGCCGATCTTAAAAACTTCCCAACCCAGCAGCAGGTCAGTTGAACCTTCATTCACTGCTACCAAAGGGCAGTATCCAAGTCCTGTGGGATCGAATGCGGCATTGCCTGCTACTCCGTAATCCAGATAATCTGCGCCCTGCCATCCCTGTGGAAATTTTTTGCCGACGGCAGAACGAACTTCATAGTGACCGAATGCCAGCTCCTCTCCTTTCTTGTTGCGCTTAGCTTTAAGCTCGCCTTCCCAGCCGGTTTGCTCCAGCTTTACATTCCAGCCACGCAATACTCCTGTCTGCGGATCGCGATAGAAGGTCTTGCGAAAAGTCTTCCAGAAATATTTATGAAACCATGCTGGCATGGACAGATCTACTCCCAGATATTGTGTATTGTCCAGTTCTTCAGTTTTGATGGGATGACCATTGCGAAAAACTTCTGCAACCTCTTCGGGACTCATCCGAATCATGTCATTAAGCTCAATTTTCTTTGCCATTATTTTATTCTATTCATTAAACAGTAAAACTAATCTAATTAAAGTCGCCTCTTTGTACTCTGACCCGATAAATATATGTGCAAAAAACGGGATATTTGATGCTTATCATGAAGAAATTATTTGAATCTATCCTTCCCGGTTGGACAGGATACAGCGAATTGCCAAAACAATTTCCTTTTTACATCAGACTGGTGCTGAAATTTTCAGTATTGTTTCTCCATATCTTTTCCATCACTAATTACGGACTGCCATTTGGCATGATCTCTATCGAAAAACGTGAACAGCTTATCACAAAATTATATCACCATCGGGTACCAGCCATTCGCAATCTTGTACAATGGTGGAAACTACTCGCACTTACATTACAATGCTAATAGACAATTCAAATATAGATATTACCGAAGAAGCTGACTTTGTGATAGTCGGTTCCGGTGCTGCGGGTGCGACCTGCGCACGATGGCTGGCAGCAGCGGGCAGGAGCGTTATCGTGATAGAAGAAGGTGCGCCGCCTAAACCTGCCGGTGGTGATGCATTGGAGGTTATGACCACATTGTTTCGCGATGCAGGAGCATCAGCCACTATTGGGGAAGATGTTATTCCATTACTGCAAGGAAAATGTGTGGGCGGAACTACGTTCATCAATGGTGCCATACAGGTTCCCTTTCCTGAAGCAGTGTGGCAGGATTGGGTGAAAGAAGATAAAAAGTGGGAGAAGCTTTTGCCCTGGAATAAACTCATGTCTGCTCAGGAAAGAATCTATAAGGAACTTTCTGTAGCACCCACACCACCGGAACTATGGGGTGAAAACGGAGGCAACTTATTAAAAGGACTCGGAGATCGCGCGCACCCTACTCTGCGCAATGCGCCCGGCTGCAAAGGTTCCGGCCGATGCCTCCAGGGATGCCCGAATGGTGCCAAGCAGAGTGTCGATGTGAGCATGTTGCCTCAGGCAATGGCAGAGGGTGCGATCATCTACTCAAGCTGTGAAGTAAAAAAAGTTATAATCAAAGGATCGAAGGCCGTAGGAGTACAGGGTAAATTCGCTTCCGGCGCAACACTCATCGCAAAAGCAAAACAAGCCGTGATCATGGCTGCCAGTGCGATACAAACTCCTTGGTTGCTAAAGAAAAGTGGTATCACACTGGAGGGCAATGGCTTTCAATGCCATCCCGGAGTGGCTGTGGCCGGGCTCTTTCCACAGAAGATACATGGCATGCCTGAAGCCACCCAATCTGCTGAGAGCCTGCACTGGCTGAGTGAGCGGATCAAATTCGAAAGCCTAGGTATGCCGCGTGCATTCAGAGCAGCGAGAGTACCGGGCAGCGGAAAAATTTTGCAAAGCAGATTGGAGAAATTAGATCATGTAGCCTGCTGGGGTGTAGCGGCTAAAGCTGAAGCACGTGGCAAAGTAGCTCGCGGACCTTTCGGCCCGATGGTGTTTTATACACCTACCGCCAGCGACAGACAGGTAATGCTGAAAGGACTTTCCATATTAGCTGAGGCGATGCTTGATGCAGGTGCCACAGAAGTTTGGCCGGCAGTGTACGGATCTCCGGAAACGATCACCACAGCACAGCAGGCACGTGCCCTTGCTGACATCGCTCCTACGCCGGGACTTTTCCCGATGGCAGCCACGCATCTTTTTTGCGGGGTGAAGGTGAGAGATAAATTTCAGGTGGAAGGTATCGATGGCCTCGTCGTGGCAGATTCATCTTTATTTCCTTCTAATATTGGTGTCAACCCCATGCTCTCCATCATGGCAGCTGCTACGCTCGTGGCTGAAAACTGGATATGAAGACGAATGCTAATAATCGGGTTCATTTGCCTCATAAAACAATTAATTGCAATAAAAGCTAACAAATATCTTCAATTTCGATGATGAAAATCATTGTTACACAACTCTCATTAAATTAATCTTTGCTCTTCATAAGCAAAGGAATGAACGATACTCAAAATGCACCCTCTAAAACCATTTTCTCTGAAATAAGAAAGTGGAAAGAAGAGAACGATGCAGTGATCTTGTCACATTATTATATGCCCCCCGAACTTCAGACACTGACCAAAGACGGAGGGGTGGCTGATTTCATAGGAGACTCACTGGGTCTGAGTATAGAGGCCTCCAAAGTTAAGGCAAAAAACATCATTTTCTGCGGAGTTGCTTTTATGGCAGAAACAGCCAAGATCCTTAACCCCGAAAAAAATGTATTCATACCTGATATGGACGCAGGCTGCTCTCTGGCATCAAGCATCACCGCACAGGATGTGATAGATCTAAAAAAGAAACACCCCGGTGTGCCCGTCATAGCCTATATAAACACCTATGCCGAAACCAAAGCTGAATGCGACATATGCTGCACTTCTCGCAATGCCATGAACATAGCCCGGTCTTTCGAACACGATACGCTGATCTTCGTGCCCGATGTATATATGGGGCAAAACCTTCAGAAAGGGATCGAAAAAGAGACCGGCAAAAAACTGATACTCTGGCATGGCAGATGCGAGGTACATGAGCAGTTTACAAACACATCGCTTTCGACCATGCGAATGATGTATCCCGATGCTGAAATGCTCATGCACTGGGAGGTACCCGAAGAAACGGTCGAAGAATCATTTCACGACAGAGGTGGTGTGCTGGGCAGCACCAACGATATCATCAGGTATGTAGGTGAAAGCAGATCGAAAAAATTCATTCTCGCGTCTGAATGTGATCTGGGAGCGATTCTGAAGGGCACCTATCCTGACAGGGAATTCATTACTCCCTGTATCAAGTGTCCATACATGAAAAAAATATCGCTGGTCAATACTCTCGCTGCCCTCAAGGCCATCGGGACTGATGATGCACGTAAATATGAAGTTAATTTAAGCCCGGATATCATCAGCAGGGCATATGTACCGGTCAAAAGAATGCTGGAATTCTCATGAAGCAGATAAACACAGATATACTAGTTATTGGCAGTGGTATCGCAGGACTCCACTATGCTATCCGTTGCAGCGCCTTCGCCCGCGTTTTGGTAGTCACCAAAGGCAAAATCGGTGAATCAAACACCATGTTTGCGCAGGGTGGCATAGCTGCAGTATTTGATGAACATGATTCTACCGAAAATCATATGAATGATACACTGGTAGCCGGAGATGGTTTATGCAATGAAGCTGCTGTAAGACTTATAGCCGAGAATGCGAGACAAAGTATTCTTGAACTGTGTTCTTATAAAGTTCACTTTGATAAAACTCAGAATGGTGAGTTCGATCTGCATCGCGAAGGCGGACATTCATATGCCAGAGTAGTACATACTGCAGATGCTACCGGCAAAGAGGTCGAGGATTCTCTCATCAAAGTAGTGCGAAACAACAAGAACATTTCAGTCCTCGAAAATCATTTTGCCATTGACCTGATCACAGAAGACAATACCTGCATCGGGGCTACAGTCATCGATCAGGCTAATAATGAAATATCTGATATACGTGCTAAAATTACCATGCTCGCCACCGGTGGCGCAGGACAATTATTCCTCCAAAATACCAACCCGCCAATAGCCACAGGCGATGGTTTTGCTATGGCATATAGGGCAGGTGCAGCCATTTCAAATATGGAATTCGTGCAGTTTCATCC
>CAIXBT010000429.1 GCA_903917755.1 uncultured Bacteroidota bacterium | reverse complement strand
GTACCCACCTCTTGACCCCGCCTATGCTGTGGTGGGGTGCTTGTCAGGCCCCCATTTCATTAATTCATTAACCAAAAAATCAAAAGAAATGGTAACAGTTTCAGGCGTTGAGCAACGCAAAAATGCTAAGCAAGAGTTATTCCCTGTGCTCATAATCACGGGAGATTTGGAGATCAGGACATCAAAAACCACAGGTAAGCCATATGCTGCTGTCAGGAAGATGTCTATTCCCTGTGCTTTTTCTCAAGAGATAGCACAACAGATGATCGGCAAACAGCTGAAGGGTGAAATCCAGAGGCTGGATTGTGATCCTTATGACTATGCTAATCCTGATACAGGTGAGGTAGTCAAGCTCACTCACACTTATCAGTATTGCCCTAATCCGAGCAATCTGGCAGAAGTGATCACAGGTGAGCCTGTTTTATCCTAGGATTTTTGTTGGTGAAGGGAGAGGCTGTAATGGTCTCTCCCATTTTTTAATTCAGTAAAAATATGTGTATGCAATTAAGACAATCAAAACGCAGTGCTGCCAAGATCAAGATTGGTCTACAGGCTCCAAGCGGAGCAGGGAAAACCTATTCAGCCTTATTGATAGCTAAAGGTCTCTGTGGCTCATGGAATAAAATAGCAGTGATTGACACCGAGAATAAATCTGCCGACCTGTATAGTCATCTTGGAGCCTATAATGTGCTTCCATTGAGTCCTCCATATTCTCCAGAGACATATATAGAAGCAATCAATACCTGTGAAAATGAAGGAATGCAGGTAATAATCATTGATTCTATATCCCATGAATGGGAGGGTACTGGTGGAATTCTGGAGGTTCATTCTAATATGCTCGGCAATTCTTTTACAAACTGGTCAAAGCTGACACCACGTCATAATGAGTTTATCCAAAAGATACTGCAATCCAACTGCCACATCATAGCCACCATGAGAGCTAAGCAGGACTATGTACTATCTGAAAAGAATGGTAAGCAGGTGCCTGAGAAAGTAGGTCTTAAGGGTATCACCAGAGAGGGAATGGACTATGAGCTGACACTGGTATTTGAGATCAATATCAATCATCAGGCTAAATCTTCCAAAGATAGGACAGGTTTATTCGATAAGATGCCAGAGTTCTCTATAACAGAGAAGACAGGTGAGCGCATCCTTAAATGGTGTAGCCAAAGCCATACGATAGAGGATGTAAAGGTGAAAATTGAAGGAGTCACCAATCTCAATGAGCTAGGTATGTTGTTCAATACCTATCCTGAATATCAAAATACGCTACTAACAGAGTTTCAGAACAAAAAAGCAAGTCTCAAAAACAATTTAATAACCTCAAATATTCACGAAAATGGAAGTAGTACAAGTAACACCAGATAACCTGATAGATGATTTGAAAATCTCATCCACAGCTAACAGCTTCATAGAAGCTAATACTATTGAAATGACCTTAGATGAAATGCAGCACCATCACATTGTACCAGTATTCATCAAGGACAATGAAACAGCGATCTCGCATTCTGAATTTATTCAATGTGCTATAGATACTGTTACAGGCTATTTCCCAGAAGCAGCCGTTTTAGGGCCTCAGATAAGAGTTAGTCATCCAATAAAGGGCAGAGTGCCCGATGCCAGAAATAAACCAGCTAAAGAGCTATTGGAGCATGAAAAGACCATCTTTTATGAGAGGATGGCTTTCCTGATCGAGATACCTGAGATATCAAAGGAGATTAATGGCAATAAGCTCTCTTTGGTGGTAGGAGGAGTCAAGGCATACAACGAAGAT
>CAIXBT010000428.1 GCA_903917755.1 uncultured Bacteroidota bacterium | reverse complement strand
GGATGTTGCTTCATAAAATTCTTTGTTGATTCAAATATAATTTTGTCATACTCGTAAAGCTAACAAAAATCTCTGCCGGCGTGTACAAGACAAAACGATCACTTATCAATAGGAGTTTTTCTGATCATACCCCACAGGCCGGTCATAATACGATCCAGCGCCAGAAGGTCTACTATGGCCAGAAGAGGAAACAGCGAGTGAGAATACCTGCTCATGTCGAGCGTATGAATGACCACGATGGTCAGCAGCACCAGTGTATGTGCCGCAAACAGGATAACCAAAGCATCAGTTCTCCATTGATAGCACAGTACGATACTATATATCAGAGCAAAGGCAGCAAGCACTATGCTCAGCCACATCTCAAGCGCATGTGCACGAGATCTGCACCAGCTGGCCTCTGGCTGAGGTTGAGGTGTAGCAGCCAGATAGGCCCGCACATCTTCTCTATATCTGTTCAAATAAGAAACTTGAGAATATTGAGACAGCCGGCCCAAAAAACCTAAACCCGACTCCAGTCGGTCACGTGTATTCATCGCCATAGTACCGGGTATCCTCTCGCTATTATCTGCATTATAGTAATAACGTATCTGTCTTATAGCCTTGTGCATCAGCTCCGGAGAGCAGACCAATAGTGACTTCAGCATGATACGCGTGTATATCGCTGTGCCGTACCTTCGGTCGATCTCATCAGCCACCGGCCCGACCATCAGATCATCAGAGCTATACCCCACGAGAGGCCACGTAGCGCCTTTAGTATGGTCTATATTTTTGACTGCATATTCGATCGCGCCTTTTTCATCTGCCGAAAAAAACCGCTCGTAGCCTGCAGAATTTTTTATGACCAGGCAATTGCTGGAAAAAAAAGTCCTCGTCATAAAGGGTGATGCCTCAGGGCCGGTCAACTCTACCACCAGAAACGCTATAGTGATGATTGATGCCAGCAGGATGACAAAAACATTTCGGCGAAGGCCCATCTGCCGTCTCAGCCAGTAGTATTTATAAATACCCATAAGCAGCGCAAAGATCAAACCAAACAGATAGCACCCTGCTATCAGCACCAGTATCTGTATGATCCACCATTTGCGTTCCGGCCGGGACCGCATATATATATATAGGTAGCATAGGCTATGACCAGTATACCCGCCAGAATAAATTTGACCTGAACCAGAAAAAGCAATGTCGCGATGGCAACCAGCGCCAGATAGCTCCTGTCGTTTTTCCCGCGCACCATAAAGCGCTGCAGCAAAAAAAAGAGCGTCCCTGTCAGAAATATCTCCAGGCCCTCGGGGCGAATAGTATGCTCCAGCAGTATGAGTTCATTGTCCCAGCCCAGGACCATCAGTGCGATCAGTGCGATCGATCTCGTGATCATGCTGTCAGACGATAACCTGAATGCCATGACTATCATGACCAACCCCGCGATAGCGAGAAGATGCTGAGATAATGCGACCGGATACAGACTGGTACCAAAGAGGATATTTATCAAAACAAAAACAGTGTAACATAAACCCCTTTGCGGTGAAAACTCAAAATCCCTTCCCCCGAAATATTCGAGAGCAGAGTTTAGATAACCCGATACATCGCCATCTATGATAGCGATATGAGGCAGGGATATTCGCAGATAGAGTGCATAGCCTAATATACCAAACAAGAATATATAAAATGCTATATCCTTTGGTTTAAAAGGTCCTTTCTCGACTTTTATATTTTTAAGAAACGTATACACTATCGCTTATTAAACAACATCGCAATTTATTAGAATAAGCTGATATATTCTGCACAGTATTAACTCCAGTCTAATGACCTCCTACTTATGCATCATCAGCATCTGATGACCAGCTTCTCTTCAGCTTTTGAATATCCCTATAATATATACTTTCCCATCTCAGAGGAATACAGGTGGGCAACAACAGACACAACTGCATTAAGCTAAAATATTAAAACCGTTCAACCGAAATGTGTTATATTTGAGCCGCATAAAAAATAAAACATGTCAAATACATCAACAGAAACAACCTTGAAATACAAGGTAAAAGACCTCGGACTCGCTGAGTGGGGCCGCAAAGAGATCAAACTCGCCGAAGCAGAAATGCCGGGCCTGATGTCTATCCGCCGCGAATACGGTGCTCAGCAGCCCCTCAAAGGTGCTCGCATAGCAGGCTGTCTGCACATGACCATACAGACCGCAGTACTGATCGAGACTCTGAAAGCACTGGGCGCTGAGGTGACCTGGTCTTCTTGCAATATATTCTCTACGCAGGATCACGCCGCTGCCGCTATCGCTGCTGCCGGCATCCCTGTATTCGCCTGGAAAGGCCAGAACGAGCAGGATTTTGACTGGTGTATCGAGCAGACACTGCATGCATTCGAAGGCGGACAGCCGCTCAATATGATCCTCGATGACGGTGGTGACCTGACCAATATGGTTTTCGACCGTTTCCCTGAGCTGATCCCGGCTATCAAGGGCCTCTCTGAAGAGACCACCACAGGCGTACACCGTCTGTATGAGCGTATGAAAAAAGGTACGCTGCATATCCCGGCTATCAACGTCAATGACTCTGTGACCAAATCTAAATTTGACAATAAATACGGCTGCAAAGAATCTCTCGTAGATGCTATCCGCCGTGCTACAGATATCATGATGGCCGGCAAAGTAGCAGTGGTAGCAGGATACGGCGACGTGGGCAAAGGCTCTGCTGAGTC
>CAIXBT010000427.1 GCA_903917755.1 uncultured Bacteroidota bacterium | reverse complement strand
GTTTGAAACAAATGACATCCATTGGAGATCTTGGCATTTGATTGCTTTTACCATAATTTTACTCAGAACCATAAAAGTTTAAACAACTTCATTGATAATAGATGATGAGGCAAAACTGAGAGGTTTATTATCGAGGATCATTACTCTCGAGGGCTTCGCGGTGCTTGAAGCGGGTGATGCCAAATGCGGTCTCAAACTTCTGGAAAAAGAAGAGGTATCTGTAGTGATCAGTGATGTGAAATTGCCTGACTCAAATGGCGTAGAACTGACCAAAACGATCAAGGATAAATATCCAGCTATAGAAGTGATCGTTCTCACCGCATTCGGAACGATATCTGACGGGGTCAAAGCCATTAAGAACGGAGCCTTTGACTATCTGATCAAAGGTGACGATAATGAAAAAATAATACCGCTATTATACAAAGCTGTAGAAAAAGCGCAGCTGCAAATGCGCATCGTGCAGCTGGAGAAAAAAGTAGCAGACAAGTACAGTCTGGACAATATACTCGGTACGTCGCCGGCTATACTGGAAGCAAAAGAACTGGCAGGCAAAGTAGCAGAGACAGATACTACAGTATTGCTTCTCGGCGAGACTGGCACCGGCAAGGAGGTCTTCGCGCAGTCGATACATGAATCAAGCCATAGACGCACTAAACCATTCGTAGCGGTCAACTGCAGCGCATTGGGCAAGGAAATCCTGGAGAGTGAACTGTTCGGCCATAAGGCTGGTGCATTCACGGGAGCAGTCAGAGATAAGCGAGGTCTGCTCGAAGAGGCCAATGGTGGCACTATATTTCTGGATGAGATAGGTGAAATGAATATCGATCTGCAGGCTAAACTGCTCAGGGTACTGGAGACGAGTGAATTTTTTAAAGTAGGTGATTCAAAGCCGACCAAGGTCAATGTCCGAATCATCGCAGCTACCAATCGTGATTTAAAACGGGAGAGTGATCACGGTACCTTTCGTCTCGATCTGTTTTACAGGCTGTCTGTATTTCAGATTCACTTGCCTTCGCTTAATGAACGCACGCAAGACATTGAAAGGCTAACCGAATACTTTACTTCGCTATTCGCCGCAAAGATGAATAAACCTGTACCTAAGGTCGGCGCAGATTTTCTTAAAGCCCTCAAAAAACACCATTGGAAAGGCAATACCCGCGAATTGAAAAATGTGATAGAGCGGGCAGTGATACTATCCGGCGATCAGCTGTTGGTGTCCTCACTTCCCTTTGATTTTGCAGCTGCAAATGCAGCACCGGTCATCTTTGATCTGGCAGAAGCAGAAAAGATCCAGATCAATAAAGTGCTCAACTATGCAAAGGGAAATAAAACAGAAGCTGCACGTTTATTGAATATAGCCCTTGCCACATTATATCGCAAACTCAAAGAATACAATCTGGAATAGTCAGTTTGGACTAAAAAACAAAAAGGCAACCGATGTGGTTGCCTTTTTGTTTAAGTACTTATTTGAATTGATTATTCTTTTACAAATTTTGTGGTCACTACATTCTTGCCATTTTGGAGGCTGATGAAGTAGATGCCTGATGACAGATTAGCCACATCGATACTGAGTTTGTTTGCTCCGATATTCAGATTGACATCGCTGCTGAATTCTTTCTGACCCAGTATATTGTTTACGCTCAGCTGGCAGTCGCTGAATTGTTTGCTGCTGTTTACATTGAGAGTCACAGCATCTTTCGCAGGATTAGGGAATACCGAAAGCGAAGAAAATGCGCTGAGGTCATTGACGCCGAGTGCTACGGTATTGACCGACTGAGTGATCGTATCTGCGCAGCTGCCGTTTGATATGATCAGCTGTACGGTATAGCTGCCTGATGTAGCATAAGTGTGTGAAGCATTCATCTGTGTAGATGTAGCACCATCTCCGAAACTCCATGCATAAGTAGTAGCTGTCTGATCAGCTGGAGTGAAGTTCACAGTTGGTGTACCTGTTCCGGATGGAGTGAATGATCCTCCGCCTGAGTTGAGTACATAAACTGTGACAGGGGTAAGTGAAGTGGTGCAAGCCGCCTGCTGGAACTGCCAGTCATAGAAGAAATAATAGCGTCCGGCTGCGTTTGCGTTATTGCCTGTGATCGAGACGGTACCATCAGTAGATGTATATGGGAATACTGCACCTGCAGTATTGCGGAGCAGGTTAGCTGTGCCGCTGATAGCCAGAAGCATGTTTGTGCCTACAGGAATAGAGAAGCCCAGTGGTACTGTTTGCTGGCCGTTGATCAGGCTGATCGTAGCAGAGTCGATGATATTACCCAATGAATCTTCAAGTACAAAAGTTCTTGAACCTGCACCCTGAGCATATACCACCACAGAGATCAAAACCTGAGATACTGTATTTGAAAAATTCAAACCACGTACAGCATTAGCAGTAAAATTGCTGGAGGCACCGATAGCATCAGTAGCAGGACCGACAGATGCGATAGCCGGAGAAACAGATGAACCAATGTAATAAGTAATGGAACTATTGAGTGGAGCGGTCACATAGGTGTTGCCGGTCTGCATCAGATTGCTTGCCGCTGCATCAGAATACCAGTTGATATTGCTGCCTGTTGCATTGATAGTGGTAGACTGTCCGCTGCAGATATTCTGAGATGGAGCAGTTGGAGCGCCACCAGTCACCTGAACGGCCTGACTCTTGATCAGCGAGTCGACACCGCAGGCGTTAGTAGCATATAGTTTAACTGTATAACTGCCATCTGTAGTATAAGCATGCAGAGGATTAGCAGTTGTGATGGTAGGAGTACCATCACCGAAATCCCATACATATGAGGTAGCATTGGCACTAATATTGGCGAATGTTACATTCTCAGGCAGGTTGCAGGTTGCTGCTGCATTGAAATTGAAATTTGCAGTTACAGCTTGCGTCACAGTTACAGCCACGGAAGCGGAACCGATCACTCCTGCGCTATCAGCCTGTACGGTATACAGTGTGGTAGAACCCGGAGCAGCCACAGGAGATGCACATGTAGTACAGCTCAAACCGGTAGCAGGTGACCAGGTATAAGTAGCGGAAGTAGGTCCCTGTACACTGAGTGTAGTGTTGCCGCTAGGACAGATAGAAGGACTCGATGGTGTCAGTACCAGACTGAAAGGTGACAGAGGTTGGATACCTATCAGTGCAGCATCATTTTGTGTAGGGTTAAATCCCGGTGTAGAGAGATTGGTCACAGAGAAATAGCCATTGTAAGCTCCGCCCCAGCCCCAGTTCATGTGAAGCAGATCACCACCTGTATTTGGCTGGTAGCCGTCCATTACCCATGTATGTCCGCCTGCAGTAGGGTCGGCACCTTCATACTGTACCACACGGCCGGAGTTGATCTCGTTTTCCATCAGGGCGATCCATGCACTTGTAGTGTATGATGACAGATGAACTCCCTGCAGAGTATTAGGATTGTAATAGAAATTTGTAGCGTATACAGTCTGAGAACAAGGAGTACCCGGTCCAACCTCTGAAGAAAGCACGAATGCGCCACTTCCGGTCGGGCTATAATCCATATCTACTGCTACACCCAGTTCGTACATCAGTGAGTCAACCGGGTCGGTATCAGTAGAGACTGTATTATGCATAGCAGACCAATAGAGTGGTCTGGTGAAATCTGCTGTCAGTGTTCCGTAGTTCTGAGAATATCCTGCGCTGGTAGCGTCATTATATGAATTGCTGCCTGTGCCCTGTGCAGGATAGTTCCAATATTTCATGATCTGTGCCATAGCTGTAGCTACACAGCCGGTCACTGCCTTAGATGCACTGGAGCTAGGTAGATTAGCCGGAGGGCAGAGTGCATCATAGTATGGATTTTGATTCCATGTAGTAGTGCAGAGGGGGCCTACAGTACCGGCTCTGCCTGACTGAGGGTTAATGCCCTGTGCATAGCTGCTCCACAAGTTGCGGATGTTAGCATCAGCCTGAATATGATTGGTCACTACATAGTGAATTCTGCTGGCTGAACTTTTGATCCAGTCGCTCAGACCTATTTTGCTGAAATCGCCTGTCACAAAATTGCTTTCAGATGAATAAGCTATCACAGGGATCGCATTATCATCTCCGGATACGATCACAAATCCCTTCATAGGTGCTGCATTGAATATGTAGAAATCTGTGGTGCCGTCTGTTTCCGTTTGCGTATAGCTAAGAGAAAGTGATAAAGCCGGATTATTGGTAGCTGCAGGCACACTGATCTTAAAGAAGTTTAAGGCAATGTTTTGTGCTAGCTGCTGGTTTACACTACCTGCGAAGATATGTCCTTTCAGGACGAACACCGCAAGAGTTAAAAGTAGAATGCTTTTCTTCATGAGCATGTTTTTTGTTAAGGGTTTTAAAAAGGGGGCATTAAATATAGAATTGTAAACCCGAGAAACAATGTGTTAAATGTTAAATGTTTCTGTCAGACAACAAGCTCTATAAAATCAGCTTTAAAATCGATTATGCCAGCAAAGTTAGGCAAAAACCATACCACGAACCTTATTGCTAAAGTCATTATTAAGTCATAAGAACGATCATTCACCGATGTGGTTCCGCCATTTGTCTTATTTGTTACTTTTTGAATAGGAAAATCAGAGCAAAACTCAATTGTATGCCATAATGGCATTAAAAAATCATAATTGAACTGTAATAATTCAGTTTTTGATACGTCTGAGAAACATATTATTCTAATTTTGGTCTACATCGGTTCAAACATGAAAAAAATTTCATCCTTTCTTCTGCTCCTTCTGATATGCAGTTCTTCCTCTTTTGCGCAGCTTATCAATCCATTGCACTGGACATGGAAGGTAGAATCTGTCAAAAATGATGAATATAAGGTGGTTTTTACGGCAGTGATAGATAAGCCATATCACACCTATGGCATGTATATACCTGATGGGGGCCCTGTCAGAACAAGTTTTTCATTTGAGAAGAACCCGGACATCGAACTGATCGGAAAAATGATCGAATCAGGCACGAAAGTGACAGAAAAAATGGACGATGTCTTTAATATCAAGCTTAAGATATTTGAAGAAAAGGCCTTTTTTGAACAACATTTCAAGCTAAAAAAACAAACTATCATCAAAGGCTCTTTTGAATATATG
>CAIXBT010000426.1 GCA_903917755.1 uncultured Bacteroidota bacterium | reverse complement strand
CCCTGATCGTGATACATGGCGAGCACCGCATCAAACTTCATGTACTGACCTGCTCCGAAGAAGCCATCAGCAGGATATGGACCCATAGCGAGGATGCCCTTGTCACGCGCCTTGATGACAGCGGGAGCGATGATCTCTTTTTCCTCTTTGCCCAGCAGACCATTGTCGCCGGAGTGAGGGTTGAGGCCGAGTACAGCGATCTTTGGTTTGTCTATCAAAAAGTCCTGACGAAGTGTTTTGTTAAGCAGTTCCAGCTTGCTGATGATGAGCGGCATGTCGATCTTGCCGGGCACATCTTTGAGAGAAAGATGATTGCTCACTAGGCCCACGCGGAGCTTGTCATCGATCAGCAGCATCATAGAGCTTTCGCTACCCGCCTTCAGGGCTATGTATTCCGTTTGCCCTTTGAAATCTGTGTAATGCTGGCTGACGGTTTGTTTATTGAGCGGTGCCGTGATCAGTATGTCAATGTTCTTCGCTACAAGATCATCCACACCTCTATTGAGCGCCAGGAGGGCCTTAGCGCCTGCATCGGTAGTAGCCTCGCCGGGAGTGATGGTGAGGTGCTCGTCCCAGCAGTTGATCACATTGACGATCTTAGGATTCAGCTGCTCGGTGTCCTGCACTTCATGTACCTGCCAGTTGTGAGCCTTGATGGCTTTGGCATAATAGCTGAGAACGAACTTGTGACCATAGATGACATAATCGGCCAGGTGCAGCATTCGCTCATCTTCGAGCGTCTTGATAATGACCTCGGCACCGATGCCATTATAATCGCCTATCGTGATGCCTACTATTAATTTTCTATCCATTTGTCTCTATGTTTTACCCAAATCCCCCTGAAGGTATGAGATTAATAATTTTTGATAAAATCGACCATGAGCCTCACTCCCACACCGGTGGCGTATTTGCCGCGATAGTTGTCTTCGCTCATCAGATATGCAGAACCTGCGATATCGAAATGCAGCCAGGGGTAAGTGGTGAAACACTCCAGAAATTTTCCGGCAGTGATAGCACCGGCCTCAGAGCCACCGACGTTCTTTATATCAGCCACATCCGATTTGATCATCGGCGCGAACTCTTCCCACAGCGGAAACTCAACCAAGCGCTCATGTGTGTTCTTACTGCTGGCCTCTACTTTCTTTTTCACCTCATCAGAAGCCGTACCCATATAGGCAGTAGCGAGCCCTGAGATGGCAGCCTTGGCCGCACCTGTCAGCGTAGCGAAGTCAAAGACCAGTTCCGGTTTGAATCTATCGGCATATGCCAGCGCATCACCGAGTATCATTCTGCCTTCCGCATCGGTGTTGAGCACTTCTACATTCAGGCCGTTCATCATGGTCACTACATCGCCGGGCACATATGCATCCTCACCCGGACGATTGTCCGTAGCGGGTATGAGAGCAATGACGTGAATCGGAAGTTTGAGTTTAGAGATGGCATACATAGTGCCCACTACCGTAGCTGCACCACCCATGTCACACTTCATCATGTCCATAGAGTTCGGTGTAGGCTTGAGGCTGAGGCCGCCTGTGTCATATACCACACCTTTGCCCACCAGTACGAGTGGTTTTTTGTTCTTTGCTTTGAGGGGTTTGTATTCCAGTATGTTGAATGTAGGCGGACGCTGTGAACCGCGGTTGACGGCGAGCAGACCACCCATTTTGAGCGATTCGATCTTCTTTTTGTTGAACACCTCTACTTTGAATCCGGCTTCTTTGCCCAGCTTCACGATGTCTTTAGAAAGTTGTTCGGCAGTAAGATAAGAAAGCGGTTCATTGATCAGGTCGCGCGCTATAAGGTTGGCTTTGGTCACTATTTCCAGCTCGGCGATCTCAGTTTTTGACAAGGTATTTTCGTTGATCAAGAGCTTCACCAGCGTGTGAGGTTTGACGTCTTTGGTCTTGTATTTCAGAAACTGATAGCTGCTCAAAATAGCACCCTCAGCAAAAGCAAAACTCAGTTCCTTGTTCGCTGTCGCATTCTCAAAAGAAGCCTCGCCTGCCTTTTGGCCATTGAGGAATCTCACCACATTGAAGGCAGCCCTACGCGTATCTTCTTTGAGTTTGAATGCCTCGCGTGTATTGTCCACCATTACAAGTGTCACGCTCTTGCCGCCGCTGTATGTCTGATAGGTAGGTTGTTTAGCTTCGAAGGCCGATTTAGCCTGTGCTGAATCTTCTTTGGACAGGAAACCTGCGTAAGATGTCGCTTTATCACAAAGAATGATACGATGTGCTGTAGCAGAGGTGTTTTTAGCGAGTTGTAATTTGAGACTCATTTGTAAATAATTAGGGGAGCGAAGATAACAGTATTATCGGTTTTTCTTAAAATGCGCTGGTTGCCAATAAAATTGCAATGACTATTTAGAAGCCTTAACTGAATACGAAATTACATTTGCTATTGTATACATTATAGAAAGACCGACACAGATATAAAACATTGTATTAAATACTGGGAAACAAAAAACAGTTTGCCTAAAAAAGTACCCTAACATATAAAATAAAATAACAGGTATTAGCCTTATCCATATCGGCACATACGGATAGCATATAATTAAAAGCAATATCAATTGATAGGGAAGAAGAGTTATATTGAATCGATTTAATGAAAATCCTTCCATATAGTCGTACGTATACAAATACCAATCGCGAGTGTCGCATCCCACAGTAATAAATAAAGAAGAAAATAGAAAAAGTAACGATAACAGACGAATTAACATAGATAATAACTTTCTCTTTCCATCAAGCTTCATATTTCGGGTATTTTAGTAGTTACAAGACAACACAATGTAAATTACTATATATTTCACAACTTATTTATAATTATTCCTGACCTTCGCGCCATGCTTCATCTCAAAAAATCACTAGGCCAGCACTTTCTCAAAGATGAGAAGATACAGCGCAAAATAGCGGATGCCATAGGCGACCTCAAAGCATACGCCCGAGTGATAGAGATAGGACCCGGTCAGGGCGCACTGACCAAGCACCTAACCAAAGGCAAGCCTGACAACCTCTATCTGATAGAACTTGATGACCACTGGGCCGAGTATCAGAAGACCACCAATCCGTGGATGGCAGACAGGGTGGTGCATGAGGATTTTCTCAGAACGGATCTGAGCAAGATACTCCTCTACCCTACGCATATAGTCGGCAATTTTCCTTACAATATCTCTTCGCAGATCGTGTTTACCATCATCGACCACCGCGATAAAATAACGGCGATGACGGGTATGTTTCAAAAAGAAGTTGGACTCCGCATCGCGGCCAAACCCGGCAAGAAGGATTATGGTGTACTGTCTATACTCACGCAGGCATATTATGATGCGGAATATCTGTTTGATGTGCCGCCTGAGAGCTTCGATCCGCCACCGAAGGTGATGAGCGGAGTGGTTCGACTGACCAGAAGGACCGAGGCGCTGCAATGCGATGAAGTACTTTTTAAAAGACTGGTAAAACAGGCTTTCACACAGCGCCGCAAGACCATGCGAAACAGTCTGAAAGGCATGATTCATGAAAAAAATATATCGGCGGAAGCTATCTTTGACAAAAGACCGGAGCAACTGACCGTGAAAGATTTTGAAGCACTCACCAACCATATCGCCAGCAGCTAGATGAAAGTATTGATCACAGATGATGTACACATTCTGCTGATAGAAGGTCTGCAGCAGATGGGTTATGAAGCGGTGTTTCGTCCCGACATTAGTTTTGAGGAGACCCTGGCCGCTATTGAGCCATTCACAGGGCTTATCATCAACAGCAAAATTTTCTGCGGCGCAGAGCTACTCGATAAAGCGCCGAAACTGAAATGGATCGGCCGTCTGGGTTCTGGTATGGAGGTGATAGACCACGATGCCTGCGATGCTAGGGGAGTGAAATATTTCAATTCTCCCGAAGGCAACCGCAACGCTGTGGCTGAACATGCGCTTGGGCTACTGCTGAACCTGATGAACAATATCACAAAGTCTAATAATGAGGTGAAGGCAGGCAAATGGATACGCGAACCAAACCGAGGTGAAGAGCTGAGCGGCAAAACGGTCGGCATTATCGCCTTTGGCAATACCGGTGAGGCTTTTGCCAAAATACTGCGTGGGTTTGACGTGCAGATACTGGCATATGATAAATATAAAATTGGCTTTGGAAATGAGGCGGTGAAAGAGTCTTCGCTCGAAGAGATCTTTGAAAAAGCAGATGTGGTCTCTCTGCATCTGCCCCTGACCGATGAAACAAAATATATGGTGGATGAGAGCTTTCTGAATAGTTTTCGAAAACCCATCTATCTGATCAATACCTCGCGTGGCAAAGTGCTCAGAACTACAGCACTGCTGTCTGCCATTCGCTCAGGCAAAGTAAAAGCCTCTGCAATGGATGTACTGGAAAATGAAAAAATAGCACAGCTCAATGCGCAGGAGCAGGAATGGTTTGATGCGCTGTGCAAAGAAGAACGAATAATACTCACCCCGCATATAGCCGGCTGGACAGTCGAGTCAAAAAGAAAAATAGCAGAGGTGGTGATCGAGAAAGTAAAGGTTATAACAAACTAAAATGAGGGTTCTAATATTTATTCTACTTGTTCTCTTTGAAACCTCTTGCAACAATAAAACTCACAAAGAGGCAGAACAAAATACAACGCCCTCTTCTTACGAACAAGACTCGCTGACGATGACTGAGATACCTAGCAGCAACCAGTGTTCGTGTCAAAATGATTCCCTGTTTCTAACTGAATTGGCATTATATTGGAAAAATCAAATGGTCATTTGCGGAAATATAGTAGAAAGGCGAACAAACGATACTTTTCTGGTATCTGCATGTTTGATAAAGAACTGCAAAGACGGATCAGAAATAGTAAATTATACTGATGATTATATCTCAACAGTTATTTTGATCAAACGAAGTTGTTTAAACTTTTGTACAAAGCTAATAAAAATGTTATAAAAGCGGGATAGGAT
>CAIXBT010000425.1 GCA_903917755.1 uncultured Bacteroidota bacterium | reverse complement strand
TCCTATCCCGCTTTTATAACATTTTTATTAGCTTTGTACAAAAGTTTAAACAACTTCGGGAATAAAAAACAAAAGCAACGAGTAGAGTTGTAGTATTTTTCATATTAATAAGGGTTGGTTATGATTATAACGCGGGGACCCTTTTTTCTATTGTATGGTTTTTGGACATGTTCCAGTAATTAGCTATATTTACATTGTATAATTAATAAAAGCTAAATAATTATCTATTATGCATATTATTATCGCTAATAATAGTTTTTTGAATATCCAATCAGTTGTTTATTAAATCTTTAGCTTTCTTAGAAAAATGCATCCATAATGCCAAATATGAATCTTCTTTAATGTATAAGTGAAATTCAATTTCAATTCCGATCTGCATGGAAATTGTCTTCAAAATGACCGAAATTATGCCTAACAAGGTTCAATAAAAAAATGTTTATTATTACTGATAGTTGGATTCTTTTATTTTAAAAAATCACATCATGTCATATTTCGATAATAAAATAGTTTGGATCACGGGAGCATCGTCGGGTATCGGTGAGGCATTAGCCAAAACATTTGCGAAGCATAAGGTCAAACTGGTTCTTTCTGCCCGCCGGGCTGAGGAACTGGAGCGCGTCAAGGCTGCCTGTGGGCTTAGTGATGCCGATATACTGGTACTACCTATGGATGTGTCAGATCAAAGCGGCATGGAGGCCGCAGCCAAAAAAGTAAACGAGCATTTCGGGCAGATCGACATACTGGTCAATAACGCCGGACTGAGCCACTGGTCTAAGATCAAGGATACAAGTATGGATGTGATCAAGACCATTCTGAATGTGAACTTCATGGGAGCTGTAGGGCTGACCAAAGCGGTATTGCCTTATATGCTGGAGAAAAAGGAAGGAAATGTCGTGGTAGTATCAAGTATACTGGGCAAGATGATCACACCCAAACAGGCGGCCTACAATGCCAGCAAACATGCACTCATGGGTTTCTTTGATACACTCAGGGCGGAGACAGCAGGAGATGGCATCAAAGTGCTGCTGGTTTGTCCGGGATTCGTTAGAACCAATGTGGCAAAGAACTCTCTGGACAGAAACGGGCAACCGATCAATAAGGACAATAACATGATAGAAAATGGTCTCGATCCGCTCTATGTGAGCGAGCAGGTACTTCATGCTATCCAAAATAATAAAGAAGAGATCGTAGTGGCAGGAGCGAAGGAGAAATTTGCGATACTGATCAAGCGATTCGCACCGGGCCTGTTTTCTAAATTCATCAGCAATGCTAAACTCACTTAAAATCATTTCATAGCCATGTCATCTAAATTTTATTCAAAAGAGAATCTTCATTTCCTGCTTCATGAAGTTTTTAACGTAGGCGAATTATGTAAAAGGGATATGTTCAAAGAGCATAGCCCCGAGGGCCTCGATATGATACTCGATGCAGCGGCCAGCCTGTCTCAGGATCACCTGAGGCCGATACTGGGCGAGATGGACAGCCGTCCGCCCTATATCGAGAACGGTCGGGTCAAGGTACATCCCAAAATGCGCGAACTGATGCAGACCTTCGGCCGTGATGGTTGGATATCTATGTCGGCCCCATATGAGTATGGTGGGCAGCAGGTGCCATTCACCATCATGCAGGCAGTCGGTTTTATAATGGGAGCAGCCAATTACTCCACGATGGTATATCCGTTTCTGACCACCGGTGCAGCGCACTTGATAGAGTCTTTCGGCAGTGAGGAACTGAAGAAGACCTATATTCCTAAAATGTATAATGGCGAATGGCAGGGCACAATGGCAATGACCGAACCGGGTGCGGGCAGTTCTCTGTCTGATCTGGTCAGCACCGCCACGCCGACTGCCGAGGGGCATTACCTCATCAGGGGGCAGAAGATATTCATCAGCTGTGGCGATCATGATGGGGTGGACAATGTGGTACATCTAATGCTGGCGCGTATCGAAGGCGCACCTGCCGGAACCAAAGGTATATCCCTGTTCGTGGTGCCGAGGCTGCGCCCTGAGGCAAACGGCGACTTGGTATTCAATGATGTGAATACGGCTGGTATCTTTCATAAAATGGGCTATCATGGTGCTCCTATAGCCCATTTGATCATGGGCGAGAGCAACGACTGCAGGGGTTATCTGATAGGCGAGCAGCACAAAGGACTCAGCTATATGTTTCAAATGATGAATGAGGCGCGGATAGGAGTGGGCTGCAATGCTGTTTCTATAGCTTCGGCAGCTTATTACAATGCCCTTGACTATGCCAATGTGCGTACACAGGGGAGGAAGGTGACCGAAAAGGACCCGCTCAAACCACAAATACCGATCATAGAGCATGCAGATGTCAAAAGAATGCTGTTATTTCAGAAGGCAGTAGTAGAAGGATCGCTTTCGCTGGTGCTTGAGGCTACATCGCGTTTTGATAACTGGAAAACTACGGAAGGAGAGGAGAAGGAGAAAAACCTGCTGATCCTTGAGCTGCTCACCCCTATGGTCAAATCATACCCTGCTGAAATGAGCATTCTGACCACAAGTGCCGCCTTGCAGTGTTTCGGAGGATATGGCTATACTAAGGAGTTTCTGGCAGAATTGTTTTTCCGCGAAACGCGTATCCATACACTGCACGAGGGCGCGACCGCCATACATGGCATGGACCTGCTGGGCCGCAAGGTG
>CAIXBT010000424.1 GCA_903917755.1 uncultured Bacteroidota bacterium | reverse complement strand
TCAGCTCCTTCGTTGATATCATCCAGCACTTCTTTGATGGCCTCGGTACGATTGCGTGGGTCCATCTGATAGCTTTTTTTATCTCCGAAACCCGGTGCACTGTCGAGTGCATCTCTGAAAGGGCCATAGAAACATGATGCATATTTAGCGCTGTAAGCCAGGATGCCCGTTTTAGTGAATTTATTTTTTTCTAGGGCCTGTCTGATGGCTCCAATCCTGCCATCCATCATGTCTGATGGCGCTACCATATCGGCTCCGGACACAGCGTGAAGTACGCTCATATCACAGAGCACTGCCACAGTCTCATCGTTGATGATCTCGTTGTTTTTTACCAGCCCATCATGTCCATATGGCGAGAATGGGTCAAGTGCCACGTCAGTCATTACACACATCTCAGGCTGTGCATCCTTGACAGTGCGGATAGCTCGGATCATCAGGCCGTCTTTATTGAGCGCCTCAGAGCAGGTATCGTTTTTGAGATGGTCGGGCACTTTCACAAATAGCAATACACTCTTTATGCCCAGACTCCAGAGTTCCTTTATTTCTGTGCTTAGATGGTCGAGGCTCAGTCTGTAATAACCGGGCATGGAGCTAATTTCCTCCTTCACACTCTTACCTTCTGTAATAAATAAAGGCACGATGAAATCTTCCGGCCTGACTATCGTTTCAGCCACCATCTCGCGTATAGCGGCGCTTTGTCTTAATGTTCGATTTCTTCTTTGCATAGAAATGATTTTATATCCAGTCTATCGGGTTCAATAAAATTTGTTGCAGTTTTTCTTCATCAGTACCAGCCTCAGGTTTATAGTTATATTCAAATCGCACCTCAGGCGGGAGGCTCATCAGAATACTTTCTGTCCTGCCATTGCTTTTCAAACCAAATATAGTACCTCTGTCGTGAATCAGGTTAAACTCCACGTATCTGCCTCGCCTGATCAGTTGCCAGTGCTTTTGTACTTGAGTGTATGGCAATGTTTTTCTTCTTTCAACTATGGGAAAATAAGCATCGATGAAGGCCTTTCCGTTTGATCTTGCAAAAGCAAATAATTGTTCTGCTGACACAGTTTCCGTCGGCTTCATATGATCATAAAAAATACCACCCACCCCCCTGCGCTCATTATTGCGATGTGTATTCACAAAATAGTTGTCACATTGCTTTTTGAAAATCTGATAACTGCCTTCACCGAAGCTATCACAACTGATCTTATGTACCTGATGAAAGTGAACGGCATCTTCTTCAAACAAATAATAAGGAGTAAGGTCTGCCCCACCGCCGAACCAGCAGTCAAGCATATGGCCACCCGCATCATAGACTTCAAAATATCTGTAGTTGGCATGAACCGTCGGAACCATCGGGCTATATGGATGCAGCACTAAAGATATACCACAGGCAAAAAAGTTGTCGCCATTTATTTTGAGTTGTGCCCTGATGCCATCAGTCATTTTGCCATATACCTCAGATGTATTTACTCCGCCTTTTTCAAACACTGACCCGTTCTGGATCACGCGCGTGATACCACCTCCGCCTTCATCGCGAGACCATTTATCTTCCAGAAACTTTTCTTTGCCGTCAGCTTTTTCGACTTCATGGCAAATGTCATTCTGAATATCTTTTATCCAAGATGAAAACTGCTGTTTCATTTTTTCTTATACTCTTTTACCGCATCTACGAATGCCTTTGCATTGTCCACCGGTACATTGGGCAGGATGCCATGACCGAGATTGGCTATATACCGCTGCACCCCGAATGCATCTATCATCTTCGTTACTTCTTTTTTTATTTCGGCAGGGGATGTCAGGAGTCTGGCAGGGTCAAAATTTCCCTGTATGGTTATTCTGTTTCCTGTTTGCTCACGTGCATATGCAGCAGGGACTGTCCAGTCTATGCCTACACCGGAGGCACCGCTATGGCTGATCTGATTCAAAGCATACCAACTGCCTTTGGGAAATAATATCACATGACACAATGGACTCAAAGCGTCTGTGATCTGCTGCAGATATTCAAATCCGAATGCAGTAAAATCTTCGGGCGCCAGCATGCCGCTCCAGCTGTCAAAAACCTGCACACAATCTGCACCCGCTGCTACCTGCGCCTTGAGGTAGGAGATCGTAGCGTCAGTTATTTTTTGCAAAAGCTGATGTGCGAGATGCGGCTGTGAGAAACAAAATTGTTTTGCCCTGTCAAAAGTCTTGCTGCCTTTGCCTTCGACCATGTAGCATAGTATCGTGAATGGAGCACCCGCGAAACCAATGAGCGGCACCCGTCCGTTCAGTTCTTTTTTGGTCAGAGATATGGCCTTGCATACATAGTCCAGTCGTTCTGCTGCACCCTCTACCTGCAGTGCATCTATATCAGCTTGAGTAGTGACGGTATGTGGCAGTGTGGGCCCTTTGCCTTCTTCCATCAGCACCGTTTCGCCGAGCGCCTGCGGAATGACGAGTATGTCTGAGAATATGATCGCTGCATCTGAGCCTACTATGTCTATAGGCTGCAGCGTGATCTCACATGCCAGCTCAGGAGTCTCTACGCGTGTGAAGAAATCATACTTGGCTTTCAATACCAGGTATTCGGGCAGATAGCGCCCGGCCTGGCGCATCATCCATACGGGTGGTCTGTCTACTACCTCACCACGCAATGCTCTTAGAAACAGGTCATTCTTTAATTCACTCATATATCTTTTGGTTTTTTCAGATCTCTGATGGCTGTGAGCATAGCATAGGGTGCAGGCTGCGCAGGCAAAATAACATCTATTGTTTGATCAATGCTTTGAAGCTTTTCTGCTGTGGTCGCACCTATACAGCAGTAGAGCGTATCTTTATTCAATTTATTTTTTATCAGAAAACTATCTACGCCACTGGGACTATAAAACATGATCGCATCAAATGTCTGATCCATTTTGATGCCGGTCAATATCGTCTCATACACGATCAGCGAATGACATTCAATGCCAGATGTGCGGAGCTTATTTTCAAGTGTATCAAGTTTCAGGTTTCCGCAGATATGCAATACAGATCTGATGCGGCTGTCGGCTGAGATCATATCTGCCAGTAGCGCAGCACTATCTGCTACTGCCAGTGATATTATGCCATTGTGTGCCAGTTCATCTTTGGTTTTGCCGGATAGTGCAAAGACTTGTTTTATCCCTGAATCTCCTAAAGATGATTTTGACAGCCGTACATTTTCAAAAAAACTTTTTACTGCATTGCTACTGGTAAAAACGACCGCATCAGACCCGGATGTCAATGATGTATCAAAGCTAACATTTTGGATACTGATGAGATCGACACAGGTCAATGCAATACCTATTTCACGGGCACTATCGATCAGGCTTTTATCCAGCAGTTTAGTCGACAGTACCTTCAGCATCCCATTTTTTATTTTTTATCTCTTCGAGCAGTTCCTGTGCACCATTTTGAGATAGCAGTTCATTGGCGGCGGTTTCTCCTGCCTGTTTCCAGTCTGAGTTGTCAAAGGTTTTTTCCGCAATAAAAAACCTTGAGCCATCAAATGAGTGCATGGCTCCTTTGAATTTGATCTTATCGCCTTCCATGACTGCCAGTGCACTGATAGGTACCGAGCATCCGCCCATGAGTGCCCGAAGAAACTGACGCTCTATATGCCCTGCTATAAATGAATCCTTATGGTTGATGGCCTGACATTTGTCTATCGTTTCCTGATCGTCGCTGCGACATACTATACCCACTATGCCCTGTGCAGGTGCGGGTATCATCCAGTCCAGCTCCACAGCATCAGCAGGCAGCAAGTCAAGCCTCTCTAATCCTGCTTTTGCAAAAATAACTCCTGCCATTTCCTCATTCTCTGCAAATTTCCTAAGCCTGGTCTGTACATTGCCGCGTATAGGCGCGGTGCTGTGAGCAGGGTATTTAGCGAGCCATTGAGCCCTGCGGCGCAGACTGCTGGTGGCGATCACGGCAGGTCTGTTGTCGAGTATTCCCCTGTCCTTTAGTATCACTATGTCGTGATATGCACCGCGTGTGAGCGTGGCAGTGAGGGTGAGCCCCTGTGCCATTTGTGTGGGTACGTCTTTGAGAGAGTGAACGGCTATATCTGCCTGGCCCTCGAGAAGTGCTATATCTAACTGTTTAGTAAAAACACCTGAGATGCCCATGGCGTATATGGGCTGTGTGAGGTGAATGTCTCCCGTACTTTCGATGGGAACGAGTGAGCAGGCATAGCCCAGCTTTTCCATTTCATATTTTACGGTTTCTGCCTGCCACATAGCTAGTTTGCTGGTCCGTGTAGCGATCCGTATCTGCTTTTGTGTAGCCATGGTTATATTGTCAATGCTCCCATCTGCTCTTCCGAGCGTTTCATAAGATATTGGGTGCGGCGGTTTTTCCACACATTATATTCCTCTATATTCTCCTCTATGATCTCCATTGCCTGAGGGATCTGTTTCCTTCTGTTTTCGATGGTCTCATCTACTATTTTAGAGAGCTGATCTATGTTGTACAGTCTCACGCCTTCTATCTCCATTACATCGGCACTGACATTAGACGGCACTGCCAGATCGAATATCATTTTGATAGAGCTGTCCTGAATATGTTCTTTGGTAATGATGGCATGATCTGCACCGGTGGCTACTATCAGGGTGTCGCTGGCCTTGAGCACCTCGGCATGCTGATCTTCTTTGGCATACCTTACATTGTAGTCTGTAGCAAAGGCCTCCGCTTTTGACTGATCACGGTTTATCAGTGTGAGGCTGTGATCCGGCATATAGTGCAGGAGGTTCTTGAGTGTCAGCGCCCCGATCTTGCCGAGTCCCATCAGGCAGATATTCTGAGGTTGGTCCTGTATCGATTCCTGCTTAAGGAGTTTCACCACGGCATAGGATACCGATGTGGTCCCGT
>CAIXBT010000423.1 GCA_903917755.1 uncultured Bacteroidota bacterium | reverse complement strand
GTCTTTTATCAAATTGAAATATGTACCGCACAAACAACCTAATCTCAATATAGGCGGCAGTGTCAACTTCTGCTATGAGAAGTATGATGACTTTTTCCTTTTCAAAAATTATAATGACACCATCACCGGACCGGGTATCAAGCCTACTTATAATACACAGGCGCTCATACCTGCAGATTCCAATGTGGTCAAGATGTATGCGTTCAATATCAATCCATACCTCACTTATTATGATAAATTCGGAAGCAGGCATAGTCTCAAGACCTCTTATTATTTCGTAGAAAGCAATAACACCAGTGGCGACAGCGGCTCTGCTCACAAATTATATCTGGAGTATGCCTATGCGCGTAAGTTCAAAAAGGCGGATGCGGATGTAGCAGCAGGAATAAGGTATTCATTCAAAAAAGTATCAAGTCATACTTTCGGCGAGAGAGATGCGCATTATGCAGCAGCTTATGCTCAGGTCGAGAAAAGGTTTGACAAGCGTTTCACTATCAAGATCGGGATCTCTTTTGAATACAATAAACTTGATACCGTGTCGGTCAAGAACGACCTCGCTTTTCTCAGTGCGCTCGCTCAGCGTGACTCGGCTCATCACTTCTCATCGCCGGTCAAGCCGGTGGTCAACGTGGGCCTCAATTATAAACTCACCGAGGGTACATTCCTGCGCGGCTCATTCGGGCAGGGGTACAGATTCCCGGATATCGCAGAGGAGTTTGTACTTACACCGAAAAGCGGCGCTCTGGCAGTGCCTAATTCTAACCTGAAGCCGGAGAGCAGCTGGAGTGCAGAGGTGGGCCTGAAGCAAGGTATGAAATTCAGCCGTTGGGTATTTTATGCCGATCTCGCAGCCTATCTGAGTCGTTATACGAATCTTATAGAGTTCGTGAATGTTGACCCATCTGTGGTGCCGACATCTATCAAGCAGCAATATCCGAATGTCTATCTGTATGAGCAGGCGCAAAACATAACTCATGCACAGATATGGGGAATAGAAGTATCTGCTATCGGCACCGGTGCTATATTCGGTGTGCCGCTCAACTTCCTGATAGGATATAACTATATGAACCCGCGCAATCTGGACTATAATCCTGCCGTACCTTCCAGCAAATATCTCTACTATCGTATGGACCACTCAGCCAAGGCTGATATTCAGACCACCTACAAGAGCTTTATAGTAGGGGTGACAGCGGTTTACATCGGCAATATCCAGCAGATCGATCCGCAGATATTGCAGCTTAGTAAGATACAGGACTGGGTCAACTCGCATGGTACAGCGGGAGACTTCATCATAGATGCCAGAGTGGGATATAACTACAGAAATCGTTTCACTGCCACGCTCATCGCAAAGAACATGACCAATCGTGCATATACACTGCGTCCGGGTTACATCGAGGCACCGGCCAGCCTTACATTGCAGCTGACCTATCAGTGGGGAAGGATATTCCCGCTGAGCTAATTGATGAAATCATCATGCAGACAATAGCTGATCTGCCAGCAGACGCTCTTCTCTGAGCTGCCGTACATGATCTATATCGTTGCGTTTGATAGCCATGCTTTCGAGCCATAGCAATGTATCTCTGTAGAATTTTTTATTGGCACATTTTTCAGCATGGTCCCTGCACAGCATCATATTCGCATATGCTCTGTCGGGATCTGAGTGGCGATCATAAAATTGAGACAGGTTGAAATAGCTGTTTGCTATCACATCATTATTGTCAGACTGGAGCCTGAGTGCCAGTGCCAGATTCAGATACTTTAGCGCATTTTCTGTTTGGTGGAGTTCAGAGTAGCATAGACCCAGATTGCAGTAGGCTGCAGCGAGATTGAGCGTGTTTTTCTGTGTTTCAAAAATAGCCGCAGCCCTGCTGTAATATCGGAGCGCTGCTTTGGGTTTTTGTTCGCTGTTGTATCTCACATTT
>CAIXBT010000422.1 GCA_903917755.1 uncultured Bacteroidota bacterium | reverse complement strand
GAAATAATCCTGCAGCAGGCGCGGGCAGGCATTAGCGAACAGCGAAGCGACAGCACCTGTGAGATGCGGGCAGGACATAGATGTGCCTGCATCGTAGCCATATGCACTATCGGGATAGCAGGAAGTGATGCTCGTGCCCGGCGCTCCGATGTCGACGGTAGTGGGTCCATAGCCTGCCTGACTGTTCAGCCCGTCAGTGCGTGTGGTATTGGTCACAGACATCATCCATCTGCTGGGGCATCCGGTCGGCACATCGTTCACCGCATCTACATTCACCGCAAAGTCGGGCACAGCCACCGAACTCAGTATGCCGTACTTGCCGAGCGAGTCATACATGGCACACCATATAGGATAGTTGATCGGATTAGCACCATAGTTCCCCACTCCGAATGATGAATTGGTAGCCACGATCAAGGCTCCCTTGGCACCGGCGGTCTGATCGTATAGTTTGCGCATCTCGAGCACATAGTCATAGGCTTTGACCACATCACTTTCTGTATTTGATGCGGCATTGACGGCCAGCACTTTCACCCCCCAGCATACCCCGGCTATACCGATGCTGTTATTGCCTTTGGCAGCAGCTATGCCCGACACATGTGTGGCGTGAGGGTCGGAGGTACTATATACAGAGTCATTATTGGTGAAAACATTCCAGCCGTGATAGTCATCTATATATCCGTTGCCATCATCGTCTATTCCATTGTTGGGTATCTCATGATGGTTTATGAAAAAATTGATGTCGGGATGATATATATCGAAGCCCGAACCTAATCCGCCGTCTACCACAGCTATGACAATGGAATCTCCCATACGTGTCAGATTGCTGTGATTGAGCTGCCATGCCTGCGTGGCACTGATGTCATCTCCGGGGTTTGAAGTGTTGAGGAGGTTCCACTGCATATTAAAGAGAGAATCATTGGGTATGATGGAGCGGTGTGTGATATGGCTGTGGTTATACTGGGCAGCTCTGACCTGAGTGGAAGACCTGAGCGCAGAGAGCAGGTCTGCGGTGCCGGACTGAATGAGCCAGATATTCATGCTCTTGGACAGACATTCTTTGATCCTTATATTATATGAAGAGCTGCTGAAAAAGAATTCGCTGTTTACACTGCCGTTCAGCTGCACGATGTATTCGCCGGGAATAGAGTATTCATCCTCATCCTGTGCCATCATCAGGAGTGACGACAGTAGAAATACCACTAACATTAAACCTTGTTTCATATTCTGACCTACTAAACAACGACAAGATCGCGAACAATCCAAGTCGGTCAGATATTGCTGACACAGATTTGACAATTCACCTCTCAGGCCTTGAAGCTTTTGATCCAGCTATCAGCCATATCGATGACTAACTGGCTCTCCCATCTGTCGGCGATTTGGTCCAGACGCATGATCTCATCCAGCAGTACACTTTGTTCTGCGGCTTTTTTGCGGGCTTCGGCATAGGGCACCTGATCGAAAGTGACCATAGAATATAGCGTGCTGAAATGTTTTGGGAAATGAGCTGCGATCTTTTTTTCGATCTTCAGCCTGAGCTGAAACTCCGGCTGTGCGGAGAGGTCGCGCATCTCTATATAATTGTATAATGCCAGATCGGCTATAGCATCAGCATTGGGTTTTCTGGAATGCTGATATTGATCAAATGCCTCTTCCCAGTTCTCATTGGCAGTTTCGAGTATCTCATCGAGTATCCGCACATCTTCGAATCCGCAGTTCATACCCTGACCATAAAAAGGTACCACGGCATGTGCGGCATCGCCGATCAGCACCGTATTTTTATATACCCAGGGGAAACAACGCATCGTGACCAATGCACCTGTGGGATTCTGAAAGAAATCTTTTTTCAGGTTTGGAATGTGTTTGAGCGCAGTAGGAAAATTGGTTTTAAAAAAATCTTCCACCTCCTGTTCTGTCTGCAGCTTATCAAAACTATTCTCGCCCTTGTGCGATGTGAAGAGCGTACAGGTGAAACTACCATCTATATTAGGCAGGGCGATCATCATAAAACTCTTGCGCGGCCATATATGAAGGGCATTGTTTTCAATACTCCAGCTTCCATCCGGTCCGGCAGGAATGGTGAGCTCTTTATATCCGTAGCTCTCGTATGTCTGAGAGAAATCAAACTGTGGTGTCTTCTGCATTTCATATCTCACAGCTGAGAACGCTCCATCAGCACCGAATATATGATCGGCTGTGACAGTGCTTACCTTTTGAGTCACTGTATTGGTCAGCTGCACGGTATTTCTGTCGAAGTCTATGTGTGTACACTGTTCATCAAAGAAGAATTTCACACCGGCAGATCTCTCAGCTTCATTGATGAGTTCGATATTCAGATCACCTCTTGATACACTGTATATGGCCTGGCCTTCCTTGCCATATGGGATATAAGCAGTCGTTCCATCTATATTATGTACCATCCTGCCAGACATGGGCAGGGAGATCTTTTCTATCTTTTCTCTCATGCCTATTTTGTCGAGTGCAGCCCATCCGCGATTGCTCAATGCCAGATTGATGGACCTGCCACCGATATAACCTGCTTTGCGCATATCTGCTCTTCTCTCATACACCGAAACCTGATGGCCTCTTTTGGCCAGAAAGCATGCAAGTACTGAGCCTACGAGCCCGCCACCTATGATCACAAAATGTTTTGTCATTACTGTCATTTATTTGCCAGTCAAAATAAAAATTTATTTGTCAATAATAAATCATTCTGTTTGTAATGTACACTTGAATGTTATGACATTTGTCAAGGTGCGGATACTTTTGTATAATAGCCCGCAGGCCAATGTCTATGCGATATGTGCAGAAATCAGATACATACTATTGCTTTATGCGCATATAGATGTGATTTCGATTCATTCATAAAAAAAGAAATCAAAAAACCAACTAACTATCAAAAAAAATTATCCCTAAAAACAGGAAGAAAAAAGAAAAACTTTTCGGAAAACGGCAGGAAATTTTACTTATACTATAAGCGTTTTGGGGCTGAAAATTATTTTACAAAAACAAGTGCAAAAAAACTTTTTTGTACACTTTCTTTTTCACATTTTCACATTATCAATTCAAACGTACTTCTTTTACATCACCCCTTAAAAACAAACCACCCAAAAGCATGAAGGAAAAGTCGGCACCACAGGTTTGGAACGCGTGTTTAGAGATTATAAAAGACAACGTGAGCCAGCAGAGTTTCAAAACATGGTTCGAGCCGATCAGACCGGTAGAGATTAGAGAGAATGTGCTTACCATTCAGGTACCCAGCCAGTTTTTCTATGAGTGGCTCGAAGAGCATTACGTATCATTGTTGCGCAAAACGATCAAACGCGAGTTGGGCAACGATGCACGCCTCGAATATAGAATAGTGGTCGAAAACAGCAGCAGTAACTCTCGTCCATCTACCGTCGATTATCCGAACTACAATTCAGGCAACAATGAAAATCCGGAATCAAGTTTCCCGTTGTTCCTGCAAGGTTCTTCTATCAAAAACCCGTTCATCATTCCGGGTCTCAAAAAGATCAATATTGATTCGCAGTTAAATCCGAATCTCAATTTTGATTCCTATGTGGAGGGAGACTGCAATCGTCTCGCTCGTTCTGCGGGTTTCGCAGTAGCGCAAAAGCCGGGAGGCACTGCATTTAATCCGCTTGTACTTTATGGTGGTGTAGGCCTCGGCAAAACACACCTCGCACAGAGCATCGGTAATGAAACAAAATCGAACTTCCCTAACAAGACGGTTCTTTATGTTTCTTCAGAAAAATTTACCAATCAGTTTTTTGACGCGGTCAAGAATAATTCGGTCAATGACTTTGTACACTTCTATCAGCTGATAGATGTGTTGATCATGGACGATATCCAGTTCTTCTCTAATAAAGAAAAGACCCAGGACATCTTCTTCCATATCTTCAACCATCTCCATCAGAACGGCAAGCAGCTCATTCTGACCACTGACCGCTCACCGCGTGATCTGGAAGGAATAGAGGAAAGATTGTTGTCTCGTTTCAAATGGGGGCTAAGCGCAGACCTGCAGGTACCGGATTTCGAAACCCGTATCGCGATACTCGAGAAGAAGATGTATGCCGACGGTATTGAGCTGCCTCGTGAGGTAGTGGAGTTCGTAGCATATAACATCAATACCAATATCCGTGAACTGGAAGCAGCCCTCATATCGCTCCTCGCTCAGGCATCTCTCAATAAGAAAGATGTGGACCTCGACCTGGCCAAGAAGATCATCAAGAACTTCGTCAAGTCTATCTCTCGTGAGGTATCTATCGACTACATACAGAAAACTGTCTGCGACTACTACAATGTACCGATGGACCACCTGAAAGAAAAGACCCGCAAACGCATGATCGTGCAGGCGCGTCAGCTCTCTATGTTCCTCGCTAAGAACTACACCAAAAACTCTCTGAAAGTGATAGGAAAACACTTCGGTGGTCGCGACCACTCCACCGTGATCCACTCCTGCCAGGCTGTACAGAACCTGATCGACACAGATCAGGAATTCCGCGAGCAGGTCACCGAGATCCAGAAGAAAATACAAATGAGTATTTCGTAATAATCCTCACCCCGACCCTCTCCGAAGGAGAGGGCTTAATAGAAGTAAACTTTCAAAAGCCCTATTCACGCAAGTGAATGGGGTTTTTGATTTTAGGCCAAGATACTTCCTCTGATTATTTTATAAACAACAAATAATTCTCCTTCTATTTTGAAGGCAATGATCCAGTCGTTAAAATTTATGCAGCTCAGACTGAGAGAGGCAAGATATTCATTATTGCATAAGGCATAGGTGACATTAGGTAAAGCATATGACCGTAAATAAGATACTAATCTATCCTCCCAGAAGAATCCTGCCCCCGGAGTATTAATGCTATCAATAAAATCAATTATTTCCAGAACCACAATTCTGGCATCAGGTTTAAAAACCACTGTCATGACGCCTTTTTCAATTCCTTTTCTGCACGTCGTTTTTTAATTTCCGCTAAAAGTTCATCGGCAGTAACGTACTCGCCTGTATCTTGCCTGCTGAATAGTTCTTCAAGCTCCTCTTTAGTAGCCTTGCGGCCTATACCGAAAGCAAGGTCATGTGGTGTTAGTTTTCTAAACTTTTCCATACCACAAAAGTAAAGAATATATTTTCAATCCTCAAAATGAGAAATTCAAGAGCCCGTTCGCAAGTGAATGGGGTTTTTGATTTGGGGCCGTCGTTGGTCGCCTGACAAACGACAAAAGATAGACCTATCATGCATGTTGGTCAGCGACCAACATGGGCGGCGGAATTTTTGGTTTAATAATGTATTAAATTTATATTTGAATCAATATCTACCATTAATAGTGTTTGCAAATTAATTAACAGAAACAAAAAATCATGAAACAACTTATTCTTATCGGATTGCTTTTTTCTTTTATGTCTGTCAATTCTCAAGACATAAAAAAACTTGTCTTAACTGTAAAATCTCCAATTTCTAAAGCCATTCCAATCTATATAGAGCCAATTGATAATGATAAAGTTCTAGCAGTAGAATACTTAAAGAGTAGTTTAACTTTTAACGGCTTCAAATTAGTATCTGATAGAGGTCAAGCACAGTATATAATTAGAATAAAATACCACCAACGTAGTGATACAGGTTGTGGTGGTTATGTTATTAAAGACCTTGATGGTCAGATTATGGATGCAAAGAATAATGCGGAGTTGGTCGCAACATTTACTTTTAGTCAAGGTGCTTTTGAAGGAAAATGTTCATCTGATATAATGAGCGCATTAGCTAAAAAAATTAATACAGAAGCAAAATAGTATTTGAATCTTGCCTCCGGCAAAGACAGATTAAGCATACATCAGCTTACCCTTCGGCATAGGTATAGACCTGCCCAGAGACTTAGCAGTTTCAAGCCATTGCTCCATGATGGCCTTTATGTTTTTAAGGGCATCTTCTTGTGTCACGCCGTCAGCCATACAGCCAAGTAGCTCCGGTACTTCTGCGAGAAAAGATTTGTCATCTTCACTCCAGTATATTATTATCTCATAGTTTGTCGCCATACAATTTATATTTTACGATCAGGTTACGTACTTGTTTTATTTGATAAGGTTTGGCTTTGGCTCCGTTTGGTTGGATATTGATTATTTCTTCTATTCCTTCCTTAAAAAAAATGTGATGGCTTCCACCACTTCGCCGCTCTTCAAAGCCAAAATAATAAAGCACGTTTTTCAATTCTTCAAAGTTGAAATTGGCATCATATGCACCGCTGAGAAGCTTTTGTATGATTTTATCAGTTCTGCTCATTATGCCGTTAGCCCTTTATTATTTTGCATATGAATATACGAAAAATGATTTTATTTCAAAACTCCTTGAACTCTCTCTGTGCTCCCTTACCCAGATTCGATTTTTGCAGCTTCACACTTTCACAGTTATTAAAAACAGCAAATTCGTCTGTACTCTTTGCGAGCGCGTTGAGAAAGGTATCAGTAGGAGTGAAGCCATCTTCCAGCCATAGTTTCTGGATGATGAACTCGCCTTTGCTGCGTTCAGCCTTGCAGTCCATACGGCCTATAAAGCGGTCTCCATATAGTATCGGCAAACAGAAATACCCATGCACACGTTTCGGGGCCGGCACATAGCATTCTATGGTATAGTCATAGTCGAATAGCGTCTGCAGCCGCTTGCGCTGTATCACCGCATTATCAAATGGCGAGAGGATATGCACTTTTTTTGTGGTCTTGATATTATCGAGCAGGTCGAGTTTATCTGATGTGGTGTAGTATGTTTCTTTGATCTTATCAATGCCGATCTCAGTGATCGAACCTTCTTTGATAAGATGCTTGAGCGCCTTTTGTACAGGTTCTTTATGCCCCTTGCGGAGATAAGCGATCTCGTGGGCGGCCACTATCCCGTTGGCCTGAATGGCTGACAGGATAAGGTGTTCAGCCATTTCTTTTTCTGTGGGCATCTTTGTGTTGATCCCTTCCGGCAATACTCTTTCAGTGAGGTCATACACTTTTTGAAAGTTCTTTCTGCCTGCCACCATCAGTTTTCCTTCCATAAAAAGTTGCTCCAGTGCCTGCTTGGTAGTTTTCCATTCATACCAGCCTGCATTGGCTTTCTTCTTTTCGAAATCCTTTGATTGTAGCGGGCCTTCGGCCTTTATCCTATCGTAGACATATTGGGTAGGCTTCTTATCCTTAAACCAGTGCTGCTTGCCATCGGCGAAAAGCTTTTTACGCGGCAGTGAGAACCGATAGTCGCACATGGGCAGATATGCCGCCGCATGGCTCCAGTATTCGAAGATCTGCTTCTCATTCATCAGTTCATCGAGCTGATCTTTTTTATAATCCCTCACACGGCTGAAGATGGTATGATGATGTGCACGCTCCACTACCGATATGGTATCGATCTGTATGTAGCCTATATGCTCTATGAGATTGAGTACGCCTGACTTCTTCCTGCCGAAATCATGTCCGTTTAGTCCCTGTGAATGCAGAAACAATTTACACGCATCAGAAATAGAAATGGAATTCATCCCCTAATTTATAAAAAAGAAGTAGCATCTGTCAGCTCTTCAAAGTGGTGGGGCTTTTCACGGAGTATTGCTCTGGCTTGCTCTCTATCAATAGCTACTGCAAATTGCAGCTGGATGAACTGTTCGGATGTAGCTCGGTGCATTTGACTATTGCAAGAGCTTGACTGGTTGAGCTTACGGTTACAGTGGTAGTTAAGGCAGTAGTGCTATCATAGCATAGACAATTATAATTTTTAGAACAAGATGAACTGCCTAATATTATAATTGAAATAGAAAGTGCAACAAAGAATTTTTTCATGGTTTTGATGGGATTAAAGCGATTGAGAGGGTGTAATTATTCGAATATTTTTCGGGAGAAATATTCGGAGTACATTTACCTGATTTTCTTCACATATGAGTCGTCTGCCACGAGGTTATGCAGCTTTTGAAGAGATGAGCGAACACTCGAATCAACCTGTTTGTCGCCGTACTGTAATATGAAACCGCCCACGAGAGATTCATCTATCGTTTCGGTCAGTTCTATCTCACCAAGATGTTCTCTCTTTTTGAGACCGGTCACGAGACTGTGGATGGTAGCCTGATCGAGTTTCACCGCAGATGATATTCTGACAGGAGTGATATTCTTAATCACGTTATACTGTGTGATAAATGCTTCTGCGATCTCACTGAGGAAACCTTCACGGCCTTTGTTGGTCATCAGAATGATGAATTTGCCGGTGATCTCAGTGACCTTTGACAGAAATATCTTGTTGAGTACTTCTACTTTTTTTTCTGCATTGATCACAGGGCTTTTGAGAAATACCCTGAGTTCGCGGCTGGCCTTGAAGGCATTGTTCAGCAGCAAAACATCATGATGCACTTCTTCCAGTTTTCCTTTTTCCTGGGCCAGTTCGATGAGCGACTTGGCATATCTGGATGCTATACGGTATGACATATTGGGAGTATTGAGTAGTTAGTATTGAGTATTGAGATAAAGCTCAATACCCGTTTATCACTACTAGTTAAGATTTGTTTCCTTCACTAATTTATCTACGAATTCTTTTTGTGCCTCGTGCGTATGCAGTTCTTTGCGTATCACCTGCTCCGCTATTTTGAGTGCCATCTGGCCTACTGTGTTCTTTATTTCTACGATAGCGGCATTCTTTTGAGTGTCGATCTCACGAAATGCATCAGACATTTTTTTCAAAGATTCAGTCTGTGCTTTTTCGAGCATATCTGTTTTCAGTTTCTCAGCAGCTTCGCGAGCCTCAGCCAGTATCTTGTTGCGTTCTTCTTTGGCCTGATTGAGCAGGTCCTCGTTCTTAGATGTCAGCAGGGCCATTTCAGCGCGTGCTTTCTCAGCCTGAGCCAGAGAGTCAGCGATATGTTGTTCTCTCTCTTTCAGCGCAGTGGCTATCGGTGTGAAACCGAATTTGCCCAATATAACGATGAGGATCACAAATATGATCAATGCCCAGATAGCCAGACCCGGATCCGGGGTGATGAGGCTGAATGGATTTTCTTTGGCCTCGAGCAATACTGTCAGAAAAGTATTCATTTAAACGAATTTTATATTTTAATTATGATTTTCAAATTTAAAAAACGCTTCCGTTGGCAATCCCATTGGAAGCGTTTTTTTTCACTGATAAGCTTTGAGGAACGCTACGATCACTGCAAACAGTGCAACACCCTCTACGAATGCTGCTGTGAGGATCATAACCGCACGGATATCTGCAGTGGCTTCTGGCTGGCGAGCGATAGCTTCTGCCGCACCTTTACCTATCTGACCGATACCGATTCCTGCGCCGACTGCTGCCAGACCTGCGCCGACTGCGGCGATACCAGGTGCTGCTGCTTCTAAAAGAACTGAACTCAACATGGATTTATAATTAATGGTTAAAAAATAATATTAATGATGTCCTTCTGCTGCATGTCCGTCGCCATGACCTTCTTCAAGTGCCATACCGATGAATACTGATGTCAGCATTGCGAAAATGAATGCCTGTATAAAGGCAACAAGCACTTCTATACAGCTGATGAACAAAGTGAACGGTACCGCGATCGCTGCACCGAGTCCTGTGCCCGGCAGGCTCTTGCCGGCCTCGCCAAATACGAATATCAAACTGATCAAACTCAATACGATGATGTGGCCTGCTGTCATGTTTGCAAAGAGACGTATCATCAGTGCCACAGGCTTAGTGATCAATCCTATCACTTCTATGATGGCAAGGAATATCTTCATCGGTATCGCTACGCCGGGCATCCAGAAGATGTGGCCCCAGTATGTAGATGTACCGTTTATATTGATCACCACAAAGGCAACCACAGCGAGGATCATAGTGAAAGCGATATTGCCGGTCACATTCGCACCACCCGGAAATATCGGGAGAAGACCCAGTAGATTCAACACCAGGATAAAGAAGAATATGGTCATGATATAAGGCATGAATCCTTCATATTTAGGACCGATACCGGGCTTAGCCACCTCATCTCTGATGAAAACGAACAGAGGTTCGATCACTGACTGCAATCCTTTAGGTGCTTTGCCGGAATTGACCTTATAAGCTTTGGCCACACTTGTGAAAATCACTATCAGTATCAGTGCTGCGAGCAGCATGGTGAATACATTCTTTGTGATAGACATATCGAGAAAGAATGCTCCGTCTTCGCGGTGTATGGCTCCTTCATCGCATTTATATCCGCTTACTTCTTTGCCATCATGGTATATGAATGTGGTAACCCCTGTAGAAGAGCTATAAAGGATGCATGGCAGTGGTATGGCAAATAATTCCAGCACATCAAACTCGTGCGAGTCAGCTATGTGGTGCATAATGGTTGGCACTGGATTGTAGGCTGTACTCTTGGGAGCTTCGCTGCCTTCGGCTTTGATATTGGCCGCCGGAGTCATTAGCATCAGCGAAACCAGTAAAAGCAATAAATATTTTGGGTATCTCACGGTATATCTCGTTTAAACGCGGTGCAAAAATATTCCTTTTGATGGTATTTCAAAACTGAAATTTAGCAGCAGACAGGAATGTTAAGAATAAGTGAATATCTGGGTCTCCCGGTAGGTCAAAAAACAAGCCCCCCGTGGACAAAACGGGGGGCTTAAACAATGAACAAGTTCAAATATATGAAATGGTTATCCTAAGGAGCACCAGCTGCCCTTTGGGTCCACTTAATATTGACTGATTATGCAGTAGCTGGCTCGCTTACTTTTACTGCCTTAGCAGCAGGTTTCTTAGCGGCTTTCTTTTTGGCAGCTGGTTTAGCGGCTTTTTTAGCTGTTTTTTTAGCAGCTGGCTTTGCGGCTGGTTTAGCAGCAGGCTTAGATGTACCGGCCTTTACGCGTTTTTCGAGTTCTGTCTCGAGTTTAGTGATCTTTTTGGTCAGAGACTGTATCTGAGTGATACCCGCTTTGCCATATTTATCTACGACTTTATTCAATTTTACTTCCAGTTCTTTTCTTTTAGATTCAGCGTTAGTCACTACGTGATCGACTATCTTTTTGCCTTCACGCTCGTTGATCTTACCTTTTTTTACGAGGTCATCTACGTTCTTTTGTACTCTTTCTGAAGTCTTAGCTGCGTACCCAACACCTGCATAGATGAGGCTTTTGAGGGTTTCCTGGAGCTTTTTGTTGTCTGCCATGATTTTTGTTTTTAATTGGTTAATTATTATTACTATTAATGTTAATGTGTTTTTATGTCTTAAACACATGGCAAATATAAATCTGTTTGTCAGAAAATCAATATAAATTCAATCAAATCAATGTTTTTAACTATTATTTAATCTTGGTATAGATGTCAACTTTCCCGACCCGGAACAAAAAAAGTACCATTTCGGTCTCTTTTTCGCACCCTAAAAACCTAGTGTAACAAAGGTTAGTGTTGCATTTCACGACATTACAATAATTGATAATATAAAAAAATATTAATCTCATATAAAGAGAAAATATTTGTTTTTACGAATAAAATGTTTTGTTTTATGTCTAATATAAATCAGCTTTTAACGTGAAGTTAATCAGGTATCTGTTTTTAGTGGTCAGTGTTATTGAAATAGCATTTGAATTCATCCCCGGTGAAACCATTCATTATATCACTAAGCCTCTTCTGATGCCGACGCTGATCCTTTTTTACAAACAGTCGCTGGACCGTAAGCTTATGAAGATTGATTGGCTGCTGATCTCGGCATGGATGTTTTCTTGGGTGGGTGATGTGGCATTGATGTTTCCCGGAGAGAATATCAATTACTTTCTCACAGGGCTGGTCGCATTTCTGATCACGCACCTGCTATATATAGCTTCGTTTTCGATGGTGAAGGACAAAAACCCTGCGCCGATCCTGAAAAAGAAAATATGGGTACTGCTTCCGCTTGTGGCATATTTAGGAGTGATTATTTCGCTGGTATTTCCGGCGGTGAAACCGGATATGCAGCTGCCTATAGTCGTCTATACATCAGTGATCGGAACGATGGTGGTATTTTCTGTGAATCGATACAAGAGAGTCTCTGACAGCAGTTTTGCGCTGGTATTTTTGGGTGCTATTTTATTTATGATCTCAGATTCTCTCATTGCGGTCAATAAATTTTTATGTCATGATACCCTGTTTTTAGCAAGGTTTTGGATCATGTCATTATATATAGCAGGACAATACCTGATCGCTGCCGGTATGTTAAAGAACGAAAATCCTGTTTGAACGCATAAGTATTATTATTGTTGGGTGAAATTATTGTAAAAACTGAATGAATAAACATGATAGCAAGTAAGAGCAAGACCTTTGAGACCGCAACAGGCTATTTTGACTACATGGCAGAGACTTTGGGTTATCCTCCCTATCATCATTATTTCGAATCCGATACGGTGATGTCTGATGGACTGAAACTGCATCTCGATGTTTTTGAGTTTGATAAAAAAGCTCCCACCATTGTCTTCATTCCCGGTACTGCCATTTATGCCCTTTGCTATGCAGAGATGCTGTACAAACTGGGTCAGGCAGGTTTCAATGTAGTGGGCCTCGACCCGCGCGGACACGGACAGAGTGAAGGTGTGAGAGGCGATTATACAATCTCCGAACTCATGGATGACATTGAGAATACCATTGACTATGCAATAGGCCGATTCAATAAGAAAGTGACCCTCATGGGCAGCTCGCAGGGCGGTATACTGGCCTTCTACATGGCGGCTCGCGATGAACGTATCGATGCGGTGATATGTCAGAATTTCGCTGATCTGACAGGCGAAGAAACCACTCAGCTCACACGCCATCCGAGACTGTTTAAGTATATGCGAATGATCATAGGGGGCAAGGCCGGTGAATTGATATCTAACGCCATGATCCCGATGTCTGCATACATAGATATGGAAAGCATACCTGTCAGATATTTCGGAAACATCCGCCAATTCATCGAGAATGACCCGCTGGCGGTCAAAAATATATCTGTCCGGGCACTGCAGTCGCTCGGGCATACAGCGCTGGATAAGCCCATCAGTCTGATCAGGGTGCCCGTCATGGTCTTTCAGGGAGATAAGGATACTATTTTCCCGGTCAGCTATACCAAGGGTATCTATGACAAGCTGGCCTGCCGGAAGAGAATGATCGTATATCCGAATATGTCTCACGCCCTGATGAGTGAAAATGTGGATGATATTTTGCCAGATATAGTCGAGTGGCTGACAGATATATACAGAGTTAACAAAAAATAGCTTATTCAGCTAAGTGTTTGATATACACCAATCAATAAGGTATTGTTGTATAAAGCATTACCTGACAATAACTTAACAAATGTTGGTTTTTCGCATTAAACTATTTCTTGACATCAAACGTTTTATACTGTAAATTGCCTCTGAATCTGATATTTTTTCTATTTTCGCAGGCTGTTTGAAGAAAACGATAACAATTTAAAGTTCATATATAAAGAAGGAATCCCATAAATGAGACAACTCAAAATATCAAAATCCATTACCAATCGCGAAAGCCAGTCTATTGAAAAATACCTGCAGGAGATCGGTAAAGAGGACCTTTTGACACCGGAAGAAGAAGTAGAGCTGGCGCGGCGCATACGTGCCGGAGACCAAACTGCTCTTGAGAAACTGACCCGTGCTAACCTTCGTTTCGTAGTTTCCGTGGCTAAACAATACCAGAACAATTCACTTTCGCTCAATGACCTGATCAATGAAGGAAACTTAGGTCTGGTCAAGGCTGCACAGAAATTTGACGAAACAAGAGGTTTTAAATTCATCTCTTATGCCGTGTGGTGGATCCGTCAGTCTATCATCCAGGCATTGGCTGAGCATAGCCGTCTCGTACGTCTCCCGCTCAATAAAGTAGGCTCACTCACTAAGATCAATAAAGCATTCTCAGACCTCGAGCAGAAATATCAGCGTGAGCCGACTGCAGAAGAGCTCGCAGAACTGCTGGAGATACCTGTAGAAGAAGTAGAGGCCACATTGGGTATATCTGCCCGTCACGTATCTATGGATGCGCCGTTTACCGAAGGGGAGTCAAATGCCCTCATCGACGTACTCGACAATCCTAATGCAGAGAAGACAGATATCGCACTCGAATACAAAGAATCTCTCCAGATGGAGACAGACCGCATACTCGCTACACTCACAGATCGTGAGCGTGAAGTGATCAAACTATTCTTCGGAATAGGAGTAGAGCACCCTATGACCCTCGAGGACATAGGAGAGAGCCTCGGTATCACCCGCGAGCGTATCCGCCAGATCAAAGACAAGGCGATCACTAAGCTTCGTACACAGAGCCGCAGCAAAGCCCTCAAGGCATACCTCGGACAGTAATAATAAGCATACAGAATAAATATATTGGAAGCCTTCACTCGTGAGGGCTTTTTTTATTGCCCCCAAAAAGCATGTCTGGCTGTTATGTCCCCCGCTGGCGGGGGCAGGGGGTGGAAGTTTTTGAAACATATGTAATATTGGTTAATTACGCATTACATGAATTTTATCCACCTCCGTCACTTCGTGACACCTCCGCTAGCGGAGGATATTAAATGGCTATATTTATTATTGCGACACAGTCTCTCCGGGAGAGGGTGATAAGAATATCAATGTCTAT
>CAIXBT010000421.1 GCA_903917755.1 uncultured Bacteroidota bacterium | reverse complement strand
GAGAAATTCTCATTCAAAAAAGTAGGTGTGCTCGGCGCCGGAATGATGGGCAGCGGCATAGCATACGCATGTGCTATGAGCGGCATAGAAGTAGTGCTGAAAGATGTGAGCCAGGAAGTAGCAGACAAGGGCAAGGCATACTCTGAAGCATTGCTAAAAAAACGGGTCAGCAAAGGAAAAGCCACAAAAGAAAAAGCCGATGAGATATTGGGTCGGATCAAAGCATCGACCGATGCCAAAGATCTGGCAGGATGTGATCTGATCATCGAAGCTGTGACAGAAAACAGAAAGATAAAAGCTATCGTGACCGCAGAAGCAGAGGCACAGATGCTTGCTACGGGTGTATTTGCATCAAATACATCTACGCTCCCTATCACGGGTCTGGCAGAGACATCATCCAGACCGAAACAGTTCATCGGGTTGCACTTCTTCTCTCCTGCCGATCGTATGCCGCTGGTAGAGATCATCGTGGGCAAAGAAACATCACCCGAGACACTGGCACGTGCATTTGATTTCGTAAAACAGATCAAAAAAACACCTATCGTGGTCAATGATTCAAGAGGGTTCTATACATCGAGAGTATTTGCGACCTATGTACTCGAAGGTATGGCGCTACTCGCTGAGGGCAATAACCCGCGTGCCATAGAGGCTGCCGGCCTGCAGGCAGGAATGCCGGTAGGACCACTCGCACTGACCGATGAGGTGAGCCTGAGCCTGATGGTGCACATCCGTACACAGACCATAGAAGATCTGAAAACTGAAGGCAAAACCATACCTGACCATATAGCCTACACGATAGCCGATAAGATGGTGAATGACCTCAAACGCCCGGGCAAAGCAGCAGGCGGAGGATTCTACGAATATCCTAAGGACGGAAAGAAATTTCTCTGGCCGGGACTGGCTGAGGTCTTCCCGCACAAAACTGATCTGGATCAAAAGACCATGATAGAAAGAATGATCTTCATCCAGAGTATCGAGACCGTCCGCTGCATGCAGGAAGGTGTCCTCACATCTGTACCTGACGGCAATATCGGCTCCATTTTCGGATGGGGATTTGCACCTTTCAAAGGCGGCACATTGCAGTATATCAACGATTACGGGTTCCCGGCTTTCATAACCAGAGCCAAAGAACTGGAAGCTGCTTATGGAGATCGTTTTGCCGTGCCTGCATTACTGGAGCAGATGGCGAAAGAAGGAAAAGAGTTTTAAGTCATACCCTCTATAATGTACTTATACGTCAAAGCCCTTCATATCATCTTTGTGGTCACCTGGTTCAGTGGCCTGTTCTATATCGTACGCCTCTTTATATACAATGCGGAGGCTAATGAGAAACAGGAACCGGCGCGCAGCATTCTGCTGGAGCAGCTGAGTCTGATGACACGCAGGCTTTGGTATGGCATCACATGGCCATCTGCTATACTTACTTTGATCTTCGGCACATGGATGTTTACGATGTATATCGATTTCCCTGTTTGGCTTATGATCAAACTCACTTTCGTGATCTTCTTATATGCTTATCATCTCAGCCTGCACCTTATCTTCAGGCAGCAGATGGCAGGAGTATTCAAATACAGTTCGCAGCAGCTGCGCGTGTGGAATGAAGTAGCGACCATTTTTCTGGTGGCGATAGTGATGCTGGTAGTAGTCAAAGAGAGTATGAGTTTCATATGGGCGCTGGCAGGCTTGCTCCTGTTCATCATCGCGCTAATGAGCGCCATCAGGATATATAAATACCTGCGCTCCGAAAAAGCTAAATGACCGCTGTCAGATAGCTTTGCTGAATGTCGTCTTCTGCTCCATTGTTTGGTTTCTGAGCAGGTGCAGGTCAAATGCACGACACACATTCCTGAGAAAATGTTTGCCGCTATCTGTCAGAACCAGTCTGTCTGACTCTCGTGTTATCAGTTGGTCAGCTTCCAGTTTATCCAACTCAGGGAAGGTCATTTTTTCTAAAGTGGCCAAATCCTTTTCCTTAAAAGTAGTACTGCTGCGACAACTGATATCCAAAATATAATCGCGGAAGGAAATATCTTCCTCACTCATGAAGTAGCCCTTCTGAATGGGCAATATCCCCTCATTGATCTGTTTGTAATAATCAAGAATATTCTTTTCGTTCTGTGCGAACCCCACGCCTATATCACTTATACTTGATACTCCCAGCCCGATGAGCATGGTCGTTTTTTGTGTGGTATAGCCCATGAAATTGCGGTGCAGACTGCCATCCTTCCATGCTGTGTAGAGATCATCCTCCGGCAGTGAAAAGTGATCCATGCCGATATCAGTATAACCGGATTCTGTCAGTATCTTTTTTCCTGTCAGGTAGAGCTGAAGTTTCAGATCAGCAGAAGGTAGGTCATTTTCATCAAAGAGCCTTTGCCCTTTGCTCGTCCAGGGCACATGAGCATAACTGTAAAAAGCGATCCTGTCGGGTTTTAATTCCAGGACTTGCTCCATCGTTCTTGTCATGCCCTCCAGCGTCTGAAGCGGAAGCCCGTAGATCAGATCAAAATTCACCGAAGTGAATCCTATTGCTCTGGCATTATCAGTAGCTTGTTTCACATTCTCCACAGGTTGTATCCGATTGATGACCTTCTGAACGATCGGGTCATTATCCTGCACTCCATAACTGATACGCCTGAAGCCCAGATCGAATAGCGTTTTCAAATGCTCGACAGTGGTATTATTGGGATGGCCTTCTATACTGAATTCCCTGTCGGGATGCACGATACTTCCTTTCAGGATATACTCGATGAGGGTACGGATATTGTCGGGAGAAAAGAAGGTCGGAGTGCCGCCGCCCAGATGCAGTTCCCTTATTATAGGTGGGCTCTGCATAAGAGCGAGATACTGGTCCCATTCCTTTTTGATCACCGTCAGGTAATCATCCTCGACCTTATGATTATTTGTGATCCTTTTATTGCATCCGCAGTAGGTGCACAATGATTCACAGAAAGGAAGATGTATGTAAAGACTGACGCCCTCCTTTGAATTGTGTATTTCAAATTGTTTGCTGAAAGCTTTCTTCCAATCCATCGCATCTATCTTCTCATTCCAGAATGGAACTGTAGGATAACTGGTATATCTGGGAACCGGCTGGTTGTATTTGGCTATTAGATCTGAATTGATTTGCATGACCATGATTTGTTGTTGCAAATATCAAATGACAAAAGCTCTAAATCAATGATGAAAATCATATTTGGCAGATCAGACCCACATACCCGAATATTCAGTGTCATATTTTGCGCAATATTTGGCTACAGTTTTGACCCATTCGGGATGGGTATTCATACATGGCACTCTCGTGAAAACCTCACCACCACTATGCATGAACAGTTCCTTGCCCCTCTCATCCATTTCTTCCAGAGTTTCCAGACAGTCAGCGACAAAGGCCGGGCAGAGCACCAGCAGTTTTTTTACGCCCTTTTGCGGCAGTTCGGCGAGTGCCATATCTGTATATGGTTGCAGCCATTTGTCTCCTGCCAGACGGGACTGAAAGGTGAGGGTCACTTTAGCCGGGTCGAGGCCGAGTTTTTCGGTCACCAATCTGGTCGTGACCTTGACCTGATGCTTATAGCAGGTGCCCCATGCAGGAGACATGACCTCACAGCAATCGGCTGAAGCGTAGCAATGCTTGCCTGTAGTGTCAGACTTTTTGAGATGACGCACCGGCAGGCCGTGATAGCTGAACAGATAGCCGTCGTAGTCTTTATTCTCCAGATATGGTCTGATACTGGCAGCCAGCGACTCAATATAGGAAGGCTCCTGATAGAATGGCTTCAGGACCTTGATCTCCACATCATTCAGCATAGCTTTGATATGTGATACGGCATGTTCTATAGCAGTCTCATATGAACTCATGGCATAGTGCGGATACATAGGGGCTATCAGGATCTCATTGAGGCCCTCGACCTTTGATATGAGCTCTTTGATGGCCTCTTCCGGTGTGGGGTTCCCGTATCTCATGGCCGCGACCACAGGCATCGGTATCTGTGGCTGCAGTAGCTCTTTGAACTGCATCGTGATGACCTTGAGCGGTGAGCCCTCCCGGGTCCATATAGATTGATACGCCTTGGCGGAAGTGGGTGCCCGAAAAGGGACTATGATCCCCTTGACCAGCATGACCCTGAATATTAGTGGTATATCTATGACCCGCTCATCCATCAGAAATTCACGCAGATATCTGCGCACGTCAGAGACTGAGTAGCTGTCCGGCGATCCTAGATTGAGCAGTACCAGCCCTGTCTTGTTTTGTACCATGATGTGAAATTGGAATTTTGCCAAAAATAACAAAACATAGGCCATTTAGTTTTGTCATAGAAATGTCATTTTCCGAAAACTGATCCACGTCATATGGAATCGGTTGCTTTTGCACATATCTTGCACCTCGATATTTAACGTGTATATAATTCATGATTACTAAGAATATGGATGATTTGACAATTGTAGGGGTTAATTTTCACAATGCCCCGCTCGAGATCAGAAACAAATTTGCTTTCTCACCCGCTGTTATTCAAAAGATATATAAAGAAGTTAGTAGCCCATTAGTCAATGAGCTTTTTATCCTTTCGACTTGCAACAGGACTGAGATCTACACCACATCAAATGAAATGCATAAGCTATTTCAGATCTTTCTTGATTACACTTCTGTGACAAAAGAAGAAGTCGGAAAGTATACCTTCGTCAAAGAAGGTGATGAGGCACTGAGACATTTATTCAAAGTGGCTTCCGGCGTAGACTCGCAGATACTCGGCGACTATGAGATAGTGAGACAGATCAAAAATGCTTTTGGGGTGGCTAAAGAGCATAATAACATCAGCGGCATTTTGGAGAAGCTGGTATGCGCACCTGTAGATACACTGCGCTGTCGAGGAGATTGTAGGGGATCATGAAAATCTGCGAACTGGCACCACCCTGCAGATACAGCACT
>CAIXBT010000420.1 GCA_903917755.1 uncultured Bacteroidota bacterium | reverse complement strand
CATAAAATGGGCGAAGTGACAGTGACCGCAGAGAAGGCCGCGGCCTTCTCTGCGGTCACTGTCACTTCGCCCATTTTATGAGCCACCTCCTGCATGGATATATTGCCGAGGTCCTGCTCTGGTGCAGATGCGCTGAGGGTCACTTTTTTGATAGCAGGAGAGTAGCCTTCGTATGAGGCCTTGACGCGATAGGTGCCGAAGGGCAGATTGTCAAAATCAAAATCGCCATTGCTTTCAGACAGCATGCCCGTGATCAGAGAGTCCCGGTCAGCGGCCAGTACCGATACGGTCACATAGTCAAATCCTTTTTTTGTTTTGCTGTCAGTTACCTTGCCATAGATCTTTGTAGTGGCTGGTTTGCCGGAGCCGATAGCAGATGCAGAACCTGCGAGGGATATTAACAATAAGACAATAAAGTACTGACGGATGTGGCTCACGCAGGATAATTTTCTCCAAAGAGAGTTACATTGATCATAATCTGTATGTAAATTCGGAATATACATCATTACACTCGGTGTATATACCGGCGAGAATATTTATTAAGAAAAAATTAGAAAAAAACATCCTGCGATGAAGTGGTAAATAAATCAATTTTTCAGCAAAGCCAATATTAAATGTAGCGATGTGATTGTTAATTTTTTTGAGAGGTAATTGTTGTGTTCTAATTATCAATTATCACCTGTTTCTCATGATATTGATATTGCCCTCCTGCACTTTTTTCTGCTCATGATTGACTACGGCATAGCAATAGCTGCCTGAGTGCAAATCAGACACATCTATCACCGTAGATCCATCGTCTATGGTGGCTTCTTTGACCTTGAGCCCGCTCACATCCATGAATATGACCGAGTAGCCGAACATATCTGCATTGGCCTTTACGGTCAGGCGGTTTGATGCGGGATTGGGATAGAGAAATATCCTGTCGTCTATGTCAGGATGTACGATCTGATCGCTGGGATAGGTGAGCGTGAGGTCATCTATCCAGACGGTATTGCCGCGCAGTTTTACGCTGCCGGGGCGGCCACCCGATATCACTATACGTGCGGTGTCTGCTTCGCCATCCATGAGATATTTGATAGAATCGACGAAGAGTGCGAATCCGCTCATGATGGTGGAGTCGCTGAATATATCGCGTCTTTCGTTGGCCAATGTGTCGGGGCGCTTGGTAGCATAGTTCCAGCGGGTGAGTACGAGGCGCATACTGGCGGTATCGGCCTGCGGATGATACACCTTGACATACATACTGAGCGATACCGGTCTGCCGTAGATAGGCAGCCCTGTGGTGGAGAGGCGGTTATTGACATAGCTGACCTTGCCGTAGGCTATTATGCCGGGCCATAGCCGTGTCTGAGAGGGCTTGCCGCCATAGGTCATGATGATGGTGTCGCTAAAAAGCCTGATAGAGCTGGCACCTGAGTGCACATTGTCCGGGCGGCTTTCTTTGAATACCCATTTATTGGTCTGAATGCCGAAGGCCTGCTCTGTGGTGCTCCAGTTGTCAGGTTTCTGGAGGCTGGGGCCGTTCCATAGTTCGGTGCCGCTGTTTTGTATCTGCACCTGCGCCTGTGCGGATAGGCAAACGATCATGAGAAGGAGTATATGAGAAAGGTATTTTTGTTTCATGGAGATTATTGATTTGGATAAAGAAATACGGGGCCGCGTATGTAGGTGTTTATGTACAAAATTAAAATAATTGTGCCCAAAACGCATGATAATCGTCAATTGGCAATTTACAATTACAATGGATAATGGATAATCTACAATGGACAATCGATAATGTACACGCTGCCAGATACTATGCATTGATTTTCTTTCATCAGGTCCAATAGTTGCGCGCTAAGCCAACAGGCACTTTGCAAAGGATATATCATTATCTTTGGAAGCTTATCTAAAAACTATCCATATGAATTTGTTCTCAAAAAGTGCAGTCGCTGTGCTGCTTGCTATCGTGATATTCACCGCCGGCTGCAACAGCCCAACATCTACGAATCTCAATATACCACCCCCTATCACTTCAGCCACCCCCGTGCTAGGTTATAACCTGCTGGGCAAGATAAGCGGTATATGGGCAGGGCCCGTGGCTTCTACTACTGCTATAGGCAGTTTCCCTGATTGGATAGTAGACTTTAGGCCTATCAGCGCATCGCAGGTATCGGCCAAGAATGAACTCGATACGGTCAATAGTATCTTTATGTCATTCTTCATCGTGTATGACAGCTCGCAATATAAACTCGCCTTCAGAAACGGCGGCGGATTCAGCGGTATGGTGCGCGTATCGTACATGATCTGCGACAGTGTGAGCGAGACCTCTGCTATCGCTTATTATCGATTTGTAGATTTCGTGAAGGGCAATAAACGCACCATCACAGAGGTCATGTTTTATGCAGACAGCCTGCACATACGCTCTTTCACCAGTGTGTATAATACGCTCCCTGCAGCTACCAGGATGCACATGGACTGGCATGCCGTGATACAGGACACGACCTCCTGTCAGACTGCCAAAGCTGCCTTCGGATATCCGCAGAAGACGATGGTCAAGAACTTTAGCAATACTTTCACAGGCGATGTAGAGACGGTGTTCTATACATTCAATGGTGACCCATATCCGCAGTCAGCACAGCCCTATCTGGGGCAGTCTACGCTGTCATATACGGTCGCTTCTACTTTGCCTGCCATACCTGCGGGTGCTAAGACCTATCTGATCGTGACTACGCAGCCCCTGATAGGTGGCACAGGGCCGATAACGGGAAATCTGATCTACCGTTCGCGCTATGTGATTCTCTCATCGCCCGATCAGACTTTCCTCTTCAACTATATGCACCCCGGTTCGTACTATCTCTATGCATTCTATGATGCCGATGGCAATGGTACCCTGAGCAGCGGAGACTATGTGAGCACCGCCAATACCGCATTCACACTCGCGCCGCTGGGCACAGCCACAGCTACTACGCAGATCAATTATATTATTCCTTAGGCTGGTATTTTTGGTAGATTGCAGGATGGTCAGAGCGAGGGTCCTTTTTATTTCTATGCTGGGTATGGCTATACTCTGTTGTGCTTATGCCATCAGGCCGCAGCAGATACCCTTTGCCAAATGTCCCTATGATCTGCTCGGCTGGCTGCGTATGGCGCCTGATACATTCGAAAGTACACTGCAGAAAGAGTTCAAATACAGCGATAAGAAAATACACTACGGGGCTAAAGGCTTTTATGGAGATTTCGACGGGCCTGATCTGCCGCCTGCTGTGCTTCATCGCATCCATCCCGATATCAAAGACATCAAATTTCACTGGGAGCATTCGAACCTTAAAGAGATCGATATCACCTTTTCGAAAAAAATGCCTGTCAAATACATTCAGCAATATTTCTCTCTGCCACGCGCTAAGGGCTCACGCAATTATAATTATGTCTATGGAGATATGCGTGTAGAGCAGATATGGTATCATGGCGAAAGCGATGCTCGTACAGAACCGCCATCGGTAGATTCTACAGATGGCTTCGGTGTGTCGGGTTTCGAGCATCAGGGCCCGAACGATTGATAATTTACAATGCCGAGAATGCGCAAGGGGGATTACGATAGGAGATATTTTTTGTCTGAGTTACCCTCCTAAGTCCTCCCTTCAGGGAGGATTTAGGAGGGTAAGCATTATCCATTATAATTTATCAATTGTCCATTGATAAATATCTTTATTTTGTCAGCGGATTTTTTCTGAAACATCTTTCCTTATGAGAAATATTTTACTCTGCTGCTTCGCTCTGCTGCTCACTGCCTCACGATCACATGGACAGTCCTTCGACAGAGAGCTGCACGATGCTTATGGCCGCGCACTCATTCTGCACGGGCTCAATACCGCCAGCAATGCCAAAGACGATACTGCCCATCAGCCCTGGATACTCGAGAGTGACGTAGAGCGCGAACATGCAGAGCTGGGCTTCAACTGTGTACGATACCTGATCTTCTGGGGTGCTATAGAGCCCGAGAAAGATAAATATGATGAGGCTTATCTGAAGAAAGTAAAAGAGCGTGTGGAGTGGTACACCAAGCGGCACATGTATGTCATACTCGATATGCATCAGGATGTGTATGGCTATGGTGTGGGCGGCAATGGTGCTCCCGTGTGGGCCAGTGCCCATGCGCTGATCCAAAACCTGATACCAGATAGCTGGCCCTGGTGGATGCAGAATATGGAGCCGAAAGTGATCCGCTCTTATGTGCATTTTTTCACCTATCGCAGGCATAAGGACCTGCAGCAGCATTATATGATCTGCTGGCAGAAAGTGGCTAAGCTCTTTCATGACAATCCCTATGTGCTAGGCTATGATCTGATGAACGAACCTCATGGTGGTAAGGTGATCAAGACCCTGGCCGGTGGCTTCGAGCGCCGTCAGTTGTCTAAGTTTTATAAGCGGCTCATACCTGCCATACGCGAGGTCGATACGGTGCGTTATATATTTTTTGAGCCACGCTCATTCGGTGTCAATTTCGGTATGAAGGCGCATCTGCCGCAGGTCACAGACACACGGCCCGGTGCAGCCCGGATCGTGTATACACCGCACTGCTATCCTAAGTTCGTCGATATCGGTGGCGACTATACTCCGAAGTATCGCGACGAACTCTCTAAGTGGTATCGTGTGCGCGAGAAGGAGCAGGTCCTTCATCGCTCACCCATGCTGCTCGGCGAGTTCGGGCTTTCGCCATCTAAGGTCGGTTTTGATAAGTTTCTTCGCGACCTGAACCGTCAGGCAGACTCTATACATATGTCGTGGACCTATTGGGCCAATAGCCTCGGTGGCTGGGGTCCATACAGAGGCGACAGATCGCCATCGCCTATTCTGTGGGAGCTGATGAGGGTCTATCCGCAGGCTACGTCTGGCAGCATCATTTCATATAGCTACGATCAGGCTACTAAGGACTTTACGATGTCCTATGTGAGTGATACGCATATCGCACAGCCCACTGTGATCGCCATTCCGCGCATCTTGTACCTGCATGGATATGAGCTGAATATCTCCGGCACTGAAAAATATAAAACGGAGGTTGATCCTGCCACAAATTCCCTGCTGGTATATGTTTCGGAGAATAATATCAAAGTAAATATTTCAATTAAGTCTCGTTAGAGTTGACTTATTGGCTAACAATCAATTATTTACCGAAGCAATAGTTGATTTTGTCGATAATACAGACCCTTTCATCTGACATTTCTGCCACAATTGTGTTTTATTAATATATTCGCTAGGAGAAGAAATATATAAGGGATATAATCCATGTTTTTTTTGAGTTTATGCGGTGTCATTGTATACATTTTATATATTGTCTTTTTTTAATGTAATTTTATAATTGTAAATGGGAAAATTTAAAAAAGGAAAGATCATAATTCTGTTTTGCGCAGGGTTGATCTTACTTTTTAGCTTATCGTTCTATCTCGGCTTTCCTACGCCGGTCATCAAGGCATTGCTTCTGCTATTGCTTATGTTGTTGTTTACCTCCGATCAGGATCCGCTGGTGGTAGGTATATGCGGCGGTCTGGGTCTGCTGCTGCTGGGTATGGTCGGTATAGTGGGCTATCATTTTAATACAAGCCGTGATTACATCATGTGGGCTATAGAATTTGGGATGTATACCGGGGTCTACCTCTTCTGTCTTTTGTTTTGTTTTAAACTCAAACGACTCTCAGAGATCAGCAATCTGCACGAGATGGTCATAGCAGATACTACGGCAGGGCTCTGGCAATGGGAAGATATGACCAAAGAACAACAATGGTGGTCGCCCCGCTACTATGAGATGCTGGGTTATGAGAATAATGAGATACCCGCCACTCAGCCCAATCTGGTCGAACTGATCCATCCGGACGATCGCGCTACGGCTATCAAAGTAGTGGACGACTATGTATCGGGCAAGCGTATAGACATAGAAGGCGAATACAGGCTTCGGACCAAAAGCGGAGAATACAAATGGTTTCTGGGTAGCGGAGCCGTACAGTTTGACAAAGATTCTCATCGCATCTCTACCATCGTAGGAGCGATAGTCAATATAGACCACAAGAAGAAATACGAACTGAAACTGGTAGAGCAGGCATCGCTGCTGGCCTTATCGCCCAATGCTATCATCGTGACAGATGAGAATTTTAATGTAGTAAGCTGGAATGAAGGAGCGGAACATCTCTACGATATCAAGGCTGCCGATGCAGTAGGGCAGAATATTTCAAAACTCTATGTCAATACCTATTCATACTCTTCGGAACAGGAGGTGATGGAGCAGCTGCGGGAGAATGGCATATGGCGAGGCGAGGCCAATCAGACTAACAAAAAGGGCAAAAAAGTATATGTACTCTCAGCTATCAAGATGGTGAAAGATGGTATCGGTACCACCACCGGAGCCGTGATAGTCAATAGTGATATCAGTCTGCTGCGCCTCAATAATGAGCTGAGCACGGCGCTCAAGATGGTCGAAAATTCTACTCAGTATATGGAGCAGCTGGCATACATCAGCTCTCATGATCTCAAGTCTCCTATAGTCACACTGCAAGGGCTGATGAACTATCTGGCCGCCAGCAAGGCTATTCAGCCAGGCTATGAAGCTACATTTGAAATGCTGCGGGAAATAGTGGAACAGATGAAGAGCACCAGTATGTCGCTCAATAGCATTTTGCAACTGCGCAAGAATCTTACGTCCAGAGATTTTGCCACAGATAATATATCACTCAATCAGGTGATGAAAGATGTGACCGAGATGCTGAAGACACAGATATCGGCCAGCGGAGCACAGATCGATCTGCATATCGAGAAGGGGCTGCAGGTCAGGATGCATCATAACTTCCTGAAGACTATTTTGTACAATCTGTTGAGTAATTCGATCAAATTCAAGCACCCTGACAGGATACCTGAGATAAGTGTGGAAGCCAAATTAGTGAGTGATAGCGTGGTTGTTATCGTAAATGATAACGGACTTGGCATGAATTTGGCTAGAATACAGAATAAATTATTTACTATTTTCACGCGCTTTCATGAAGGGGTCGAAGGCAACGGAGTGGGATTGCATTCGGTCAAAATGATCGTTGATTTTTATAAAGGGGAGATTAAAGTAGAGAGCGAGGAAGGAAAGGGAACAAGAATAACTATTAAACTACCTGTGGCATCTGATGGCGAAATTTGAAATACTGATAGTCGATGATAGTCCGGCATTCAATCATTTAACTAAGCTGACCCTGCAAAGGGCGGGACTGGATTGTGATATTGTCGAACTCTCTAACGGACAGCGTGCACTGACCTATCTGGAGGAAACGGAAAAATGCCCCGATATCATCCTGCTGGATATCAATATGCCGGTGATGGATGGTTTTGACTTTCTCGAAGAATATACCAAGGCTCATAAGTGTCTCGAAAAAACACTCATATATGCTCACATCCTCCTCTCAGGATGTAGACAAAGTCAAAGTCAAATCATTCGGAGTGGTAAAAGACTATTTCGAAAAGCCACTTTCTAAAGAAAATCTGGCCCGGATATTCGCTGATCTGAATATTTCCGGCAACGTATAATAAAGCAACTCCATGGGTTTTAGGCTAGGTTTCACTTTTTTACGATAAAAATTATTGTCAACTATTTTGATTTTCCGAAAAATCATTATTTTTGCACTACGTTTTCATAGGTTCAAAAGTGGTCGTTCTCGAAAGAGGCGGCCATTTTTTTTGCATCATTTCTTTCTCACACATACCTCTAAGGCTATTTACGGATCCATTTTAGATTTTTTTTGGAATTTTATTTTTTCATACTATTTGCAAATTATTTTTTCCTTCTTATCTTTGTACTACGTTTTCATAGGTTCAAAAGTGGTCGTTCCGAAAGGAGCGGCCATTTTTGTTTTATACCTGTCTCCGTTTTCTAATAGCAAATTTTTGCTTTTCAATATCTCTTGTAATATTGCCACATGAAGAAAGCGATCATCACTATCATACTCCTTCTTATCTCTAATTCGTTTATGACCATGGCATGGTACGGGCATTTGAAATTCAAAGACATCAAAGGCTTCAACACGCTGGGTCTGTTCAGCATCATACTCATCAGCTGGGGCATCGCATTGTTTGAATATGCCTTTCAGGTGCCGGCCAATAGGGTCGGCTTCGATGGCAATGGCGGCCCTTTCAGCCTCTTTCAGCTCAAGGTGATACAGGAGGTCATCACGCTGGTCGTGTTTACGGTGTTTGCGCTGCTGGTGTTCAAACATGAGACCTTCAGAATGAACCATCTCATCGCTTTCGGCTGTCTGATCCTCGCGGTCTATTTCGTTTTTAAGAAATAGCAACGTATACATTTTTATATATATTCCACATCATGTGTATGCTTTTGCAATATTAATTTGCAGACTGAGTTATATATTTGGTAGAGATGAAGCGAATAATCGGCAGGGTTCTTATCGGGTTGTTGATCTTTTTATTGTGTGTGACGGGATTGCTCATGACGGGGGCCTATTTCTTTCGCGACAGGGTAGAGGCTATGATCATAGCCAAGATCAACGAGCAGGTCACCGAGCCGGTCAATATACACGGAGGCATCAAGTTCTCGCTGCTGGAGCATTTCCCATATGCCTCACTCACATTCTCCGGTGTCACGATCAAAAATAAACTGCCTGGCGGCCCTGCCTATCTGCTGCAGGTCAGAGAGTTTTCATTCCTATTTAATATGTGGGGGCTGGTGAGCGACAAGATACAGATATCGCGCGTGCATGCTTATGACGGTGAGGTCAATCTTTTTCTCGATGCCAATGGCAATGCGGATTATGACATTTTCAAACCTGCTAAGGACACTAAGACTCCATCGGCAGGATTGAACATGGACCTGCGCAAGGCGGTGATCAAAAATGTTCATTTCACCTATCTCAGTGCGCACAAGGAAGAAGACATACGTCTCAAAATTCAGAAGCTGGACCTGAGCGGCAATTTTCACTCCGAGCGATTTGATATGTCTGCCGATGGCGGCCTGATGATCGAACTGCTGCGGCTCAATGGCGAGGATTATCTGACAGATAAGACCTTTAACGCAGACATTACCCTGGATGTGAATCAGAAGGAAAATAAATTCACGCTCAATAAAGGAAATATCGAGATAGAGAAAAATCAATTCGATGTGACGGGCTATTTCATCAGTGGCAAAAAAAATACTTATGTCAATGTCACAGCCGGAACTGCGGGCAAGGATATATCAAAGCTGATAGCGCTGATACCTGTCAGATATAAGGCCACACTGGCGGGTACCGAGGGCAAAGGAGGCTACAAAGTGGATGCGAAAATAACGGGCAATATCAGGGCGGGCATCAACCCGATCATATTGGTCAATGCGGTGCTTGATAAGGCCGAGATCAGCATACCGCGTATCCGCAAGCCGCTCTCTGAGGTCACTGCCGAGGGCTACTATCGCATAGATTCTATAGGTCGTGATGAGCTAGTGATCAAAAAGTTTCACTCAGAGTTCAATGGCTATCCGCAGAGTTTCGATCTGAAACTGGTGCATCTCGCCGAGCCGGATTTTGTGCTCAATGCAGATGGGGTGGCAGACCTGCATGAACTGCGAACTTTTTTCTCTGACTCGTTGCTGCAGAATGCAGAAGGGCAGGTGACCTTCAAGGCTTTTCATATCGCAGGGAGCAAAAGGGATTTTGATGAGGGACAGCCGGGCAATATTCAGGCATCGGGAAATTTCAGTCTGAAAGATGTAGAGATACAGGCCGGTGGAGTGACCTATGGCAATATCAACGGCAGCCTCGAATATCGCGATCAGGATATTTTTATCAAGGGACTTTCGCTCAACTTTCTCAGTACGCAGGTGGTCTTTGACGGACGGGTCAATAATATCATCGCTTTCATTATATCTCAGGACCGTCGCAGCAATACCAGCGATGTGCCACTCGGTGTGGATGGTACGCTTCGCGCCAAGACCGTGAACCTCAGCAATATCATGATAGCTTATGACAAGAAGGGCAAAGGGCATCACACAGGTACTGCTTCTGCACCCGCTAAGAATAAGGCCAAACTTGATGTGCGTGATGTATTCAACATGCAGGGGCATCTGGTGGTATCTGTAGATAAATTCATCTATCAGAAAATGATATTTGAAGATCTGAAGACCGAGCTGCTTTTATCTCCTTATCGCATCGATATCAATTCACTCAGCACTCACGCTATGGGCGGCAATGTGACCAATACAGGTTTCATATCATTCCCGGGGGCACAGCAGATGGTGCTGGCACTGGATATGGCGATAGATAAAGTGGACCTGCCGCTGGTGTTTAAAGAGTGTGACAACTTCGGGCAGACCACGCTGACTGACAAGAATCTCAAAGGCAGACTCTCGGCAGATATTCAGCTGAAAACTGTATGGGATGATTATAAGACCATCGATATGGATCAGCTCGAAGGAAATCTGAAATGTAGTGTGCTGCATGGCGAACTGAATAATTTTGATCCGATCAAATCTGCTTCTGCTTTTATCAAAGTAGATGAGTTGAACCATATTGTATTCTCGGATCTCAGCAATGAACTTACCATCAAAAACCGCGTGATCAGCATACCGAGAATGGAGGTGCAGTCGTCTGCGCTCAACCTCATGATGTCGGGCACACATACACTCGACAATGTGATAGACTACCAGATCAAGGTCAACCTGCGCAAACTGCTGGCTGCTAAATTTGGCAGGCACAATAATGATGATTCCTATATCGAAGATGATCCTTATGAAGGTGTGAACCTCTATCTGCGCATCACCGGAGACATGGCGCATCCTAAGATCAAATACGATCGCGAGTCTGTCAAGAAAAAACTGAAGCAGGACCTCGCTGCTCAAAAGCAGGAACTCAAAGACCTGTTCAAAAAGGATAAGAACAGGAAAGTAAAAGGCGATGACGAGGTCAAGCGCGAAGAGAAATACTACGACACCAGAAAGAAACCCGAGTTCATAGAGTTTCAGGAAGACAGTACTAAGTAATTGATAATTGAAAACTAATACTGAAATGCAAGCTGAGCCTCAAGCAAATTATTGATCATGGCAAAAAATACAGAACGCTTCTCAGATAGGGTCGAAAATTATATCAAATACCGCCCCGGGTATTCAGATGCTATAGTAAAAAGCCTGAAAGAGACGATCGGGTTTGATTCAAACTGGGTGGTAGCTGATATCGGCTCGGGTACCGGTCTGTCTGCGGAGATGTTTTTGAAAAATGGGAATAAGGTATACACTGTAGAGCCCAATAAAGAAATGCGCGAAGCAGGCGAGGGGTTTCTGGGCGAATATGAAGGCTTTAGCAGTGTGGACGGCACCTCCGAGGCTACGACATTAGCAGATCAAAGTATAGACCTGATAGTCGCAGCTCAGGCATTTCATTGGTTTGACAGGAATGCATTCAAAAGCGAATGTAAACGTATCGGAAGGGTAGGGGCATACTGCCTCCTGATATGGAATGAACGCAAGGTAGAATCGGATTTCGAAAAGGCGTATGAAGACCTGCTCATCAGGTATGCTACGGATTATACCTCCGTCGATCACAGAAATATAAAGGCCAAAGATCTGGACGATTTTTTTTCTCCGCAACAAGTTTCTGCCGCCAGTATGCTGACTTATCAGTCGTTTCCATATGAAGGTGTCAAAGGCCGGCTACTCTCTTCGTCATATGCTCCCAATGTCGGGCATCCCAATTACGAACCGATGATCGCATACCTGCGCGAGATATTTGATAAGTACCAAAAGGATGGCCATGTCAGCTTTTCGTATGATTGCAAGTTGTTTTTAGGAGGAGTATAAATTGGAAATGTATTAATTATAAACTGCCTCCCGGTGTTTCGGGATATCCAATGAAGTTGTTTAGGCTTATATATAAGAGCAAAATGCAAATACAATGGCACACTGATAACACGGATCAAACGGATTTTATATTTTATCCGTGTGCCAATTTCTTTTTATTTCAAAAGTCCGGACAACTTCATTGTCAATTATCTTTTATCTTGGCTTTTGATTTAAAATAATAACAATGAAGATCATCTGTATAGGCCGCAACTATGGCGAACATGCCAAAGAACTCAATAACGCCATTCCCGAAAAGCCGATACTTTTCATGAAGCCGCAGACAGCCCTGCTGAAGGATAATAAACCTTTCTTTCTGCCGGACTGGAGTACTGATATGCACTATGAGACTGAACTGGTACTGAAAGTATGCAAGCAGGGTAAGTATATCGAAGAGAAATTTGTGCATAAATATTTTGATGAAGTATCTGTGGGTATAGACTTCACAGCGCGCGATCTTCAGGCGCAGCAGAAGGCTAAAGGTCTGCCCTGGGAGATCGCTAAGGCATTTGACAACTCTGCTGTGATCGGCGAGATCAAAAAGATAAGTGACCTGGGCAAGTCAAAGGGTTTTCAATTTCATCTCATGCTGAATGGTAATAAAGTACAGGACGGCAATACGGATGATATGATATTCTCTTTTGAAAACATCATCGCTTATGCATCGCAGTTCTTTACGCTACAGGTGGGTGATCTGATCTATACCGGTACACCTGCGGGTGTAGGACCCGTCAGTATAGGCGACAGACTCGAAGGCTATCTCGAAGGGCAGAAGGTGTTTGACTTTGAGATAAAATAAAATGTCGACTGTATCGTCCTAAAATAGGTTGACGGATTTAAAAATAGCTTTTATCAAGTCCCGACTGCAATAAGTAGTCGGGATTTT
>CAIXBT010000419.1 GCA_903917755.1 uncultured Bacteroidota bacterium | reverse complement strand
CGATGAACTGAAAAAGATGGTTCCGGTCAAGGAATTGGCAGCCCGATAAAATCAAAAACAAGATGGACCTTTTGAGTTTTTTGGGTAATAAAACACCAAAGCCTGATATCAATTGGGTCACGTTTCCGGATTTCGGATGGAGGCAAATAAAAAATGAAGCGGGCCTTTTGCAATGGGTTAGCCCTGACAATGCATCTATCCTAAGCAGTACTTTTAGTGATGTAAGACCGGATATAAGCGGAGTGGAAGATATTCAGGCATTGTTCGAGCGAAAAAGAAGGGACCTCTCTGTATATAGTGGCGGAATAATAAGGCTGGAGGTAATAGCCATTAATAATATTCAGGCCATTGAAGAGATAGTCAAGTTTCCCCGCAAACCATTTGGGGTATATTATATCGGTTCATTGGTCATTCCTTTCAGAGACTGCTGCTTTACGATCCGGATTCAATCTGTGGAGAGTGGAATGACAGGCCTGAGAGATAGCAAGATACTCAATGTCTCAATGGCAAGTGGTCAGGTCGTGGCCACCGAGAATGGCCTGAGGGGCTGGATGAAAGATCCCTACGATGATACGGTGAAAGATGGTTTATTGATGAACCTTTCTGAAAGTGAAGAGTATGATCTTCAGTTTCCATCTCATCCCTTGAGCAAAGTCAGAGATAAACTGAAAACGATCAAAGAAGACCTTCAGTTTGATAAAGGCATTTTTGATCTTCCGGCATTCTAAGCTAAGAAATCATCTCCATGCAAAAACCGCCATTTCGATTCAAACAATTCCATGTCGCGCAGGAAAAATGTGCCATGAAGGTTAATACCGATGGGGTATTGCTCGGCGCATGGGCAGATCTGAACTGCGCTGGAAATATTCTTGACATTGGTACCGGGACAGGGGTGATCGCTCTGATGATGGCGCAGAGAAATGCTGCTGCTATTATTGACGCGATAGATATTGATGCCGATGCTTTCGCACAGGCCGGAGAGAACTTTCTCAATAGTCTTTGGAGTGACCGCCTGTTTGCTCATCATACTTCTTTGCAGGATTATTTTCCTGCTAAAAAATACGATCTCATCATTTCAAATCCTCCATACTTTGTAGATGATTTTAAAACAGAAGATCATCAAAGAAATATAGCTAAACATAGCATCTCACTATCTTATCAGGAACTTATCACAGGTATAAGCCGCCTTCTTAGTGACACAGGCAGCGCTTCTCTTGTATTACCTGCATTTAATTTGCATCTATTCGAATCGATGGCATTAGAGCAGAAATTATTCATAGTAAAACTCACAGAAGTGATAGCAGTCGAAGGTAAATCTCCTTACCTGGTATTGATAAAGCTAGGCAGACAGCAAATGGAATATTCTAAAGACAGTATTACGATACAAAGTGAAGAAGGCTTTTTCTCCCAAGAATACATGGCATTGACGAAGGATTTTTATTTGAAATTTTGATTTCTATTCCAGCCACCTGCCAACCGCCACCTAACACCTGATTACAATGGTATATTCCCGTGTTTCTTCCTTGGCAGTTTCACTGCCTTAGTCTCACATACTTTGAAGGCACGTATCAGCTTCTGGCGGGTAGCAGCAGGCTCTATCACTTCATCCACATAGCCACGTGCAGCAGCTTTGTAGGGATTAGCGAAGTTCTCAGTATAAAGACCGACCATCTCAGCCAGTTTCTCTTCAGGGTTAGATGCAGATGTGATCTCTTTTTTGAAGATGATCTCCGCTGCACCTTTGGCACCCATCACGGCTATCTCGGCATTAGGCCATGAGTAGTTCATGTCAGCGCCGATGTGCTTTGAGTTCATCACATCATATGCGCCGCCGTATGCCTTGCGGGTGATGACAGTGAGCTTAGGCACAGTGGCCTCGCTGAAAGCATAAAGCAATTTTGCACCATTGGTAATGATGCCATGCCACTCCTGATCTGTACCTGGCAGGAAGCCGGGCACATCGACGAGTGTGAGAAGTGGTATATTGAAACAATCACAGAAACGTACGAAGCGCGCACCCTTGCGAGATGAGTTTATATCAAGCACACCCGCCAGCACAGCAGGCTGATTGGCCACGATACCGATACTCCTGCCCGCCATCCGCGCGAATCCCACTACTATATTTTCTGCAAAGTCTTTATGTACTTCAAAGAATGAATCCGTGTCCACCAGTTCCTGTATCACATCTCTCATATCGTATGGCTGAGAGGGATTTTCCGGTATGATGGTATTGAGTTTCTCGCGCCATTCATCACCTGCTGCATAGTCCGCGAAGGGAGCCGTCTCTTCACAATTTTGCGGCACGTAGCTGAATAGCTTTTTGATACCATTGATACACTCGACCTCATTGGCATATGCGAAATGTGTCACACCTGATTTAGAAGCATGCGTCATGGCACCGCCTAGTTCTTCGCTGGTCACATCTTCGTGTGTCACGGTCTTGACAACGTTCGGCCCCGTCACAAACATATATGAACTATGCTCCACCATCATGATAAAGTCAGTCATGGCCGGACTGTATACCGCACCACCTGCGCATGGCCCCATGATAGCAGATATCTGAGGCACCACTCCCGATGCCATCACATTGCGATAGAAAATATCAGCATAGCCGCCGAGCGATACCACGCCCTCCTGTATACGCGCGCCGCCTGAGTCATTGAGCCCGATCACAGGTATGCCGTTCTTCATGGCGAGATCCATGATCTTCACGATCTTCTCAGCATGTGTCTCTGACAGCGAGCCACCGAATACAGTAAAATCCTGCGAGAAAATATACACTGCGCGTCCGTCTATGGTACCATAGCCAGTTATCACACCATCACCCAGATATATCTCCTTATCTATGCCAAAGTCTTTCGCCCTATGCTCAACCAGCATTCCTATCTCTTCAAATGAACCTTCATCAAGCAGCAGTTCCACACGCTCACGCGCAGTTAACTTTCCTTTTTTATGTTGTGATGCGATACGATCTTTACCACCACCCAGATGAGCCTGCGCGGTTTTGTCTTTTAGTATTTCTATTTTCTTGTGCATTGTCTTTCCTACTTCTTATTTCTTATGATCTTTGATGGATTCTGACGACAGTCAAATATATCTGTAATGTATATTATTTCGGCTTCAACTCGAAAAATAACCTTGTAATTGCCTGCAACAACAAATTTATGACCAGCCCTTAATGACGCAAGTAATGGCTCTTTAGTCCCGATGGAAGGATATCGTTCTATGTCCTCTATTGCGTCAATGAGTTTATTGATGAGTTTAGCTGCGGTATTCTCGGATACTAGGATGGAATAATAATTGTAAATATCCCTCAGTTGAGTCTTGGCAAAATCGGTAATAACTATTTTCACAGATTACCAACCTTTAATTTCTTTCTTTAATTTGTTTAGCGAGGTGATCTTGCCTTCTTTTATATCAGTCTCTGATTGCAGCGCTCTTTTTGTGACTTGGCTTTTAGTAAAAGGCTTGAGGAGCGAATCCGTTTTAGACGATTTGGCGTATTTGATCATTTCGCTTATAGCCCTTATCAAATGTTCATCGTTAATACTGTCCAGTTGTTTCTTTATGGAATTTTTTTCTACTGTTATGTTCATAATCTAAGTACTTGTTGTAATAAAAATACGATCTCTGTGAGTAAAATACAAATCTCAATAAATATACCACCAAACTAGGTATTAATTTCTTTAAACTTCACGCCATACTCCTCCAGTTCCTTCAGTACAGGCTCATATATCTCTTTATGTTTTGGCATCAATACACCTCGCTCACTGATCTGATTATTCAATATGAGTTTTGTCACGATAGCCAACGGCAAACCCACTGTCAGTGCCATTGCAGTATGTTCGCTGTCTTTGCCTGTCAGATACAGTGAGGATTGAATATGTTTCATAGCATCCCCGTCTTTATAATCTATCTCATGCACCATTACGACGAGGTCGCGATCTGTAGGCTGCATTTTCCATTTATCTTCCAGTAGTTTTTGCAAGCTATCTGCCGGCGGCACATGATGCGGAAAATTTGCCTCATCAAACACGCCTATCTCTTCCAGCATATAGAGTATCTCTGGCCTTTCATTCAGGTCTAGTTGTTCGATTGCTTCCGCTCTGCTGATGAATATGCAATTGCCGCCGGCTGCGGTCAGGCCTAGCTGTACAAGACAGTCCCATGCCTCGCAGAATGGCGGGACCCTAAGTGTACCGCGATAAATAGTATCAACTTTATTCAGGCCGTATTCATCGATGTATTTAAGTGAATCACGGTTGGGGTAGCTGTCATACATTCCCTGATTTTTCAAACCGATCAGAGATGTGTTGCTGAAAAGTTCATGATAACCGATCTCCAATATTTCACCCTCTTCTTTCCATTTGATGCCTCCGTCGCCTTGCCCTGCCAGTATCACATTGCGAGGATTCCACGAAAATTTATAATGCCAGGCATTGGTATCGCTCTCCGGAGCCACGAGTCCGCCGCAGTGTGAACGAAAAGACATGATCTCTTTGCCATCAGCTTTCAGCTTATCTATGATCTGCATAGCGCTCATATGGTCTATGCCCGGGTCGAGCCCCATTTCATTCATAAATATGAGCCCTTTATTTTTTACAGCTTCATCCATTTCTTTCATGGCCGGCGATATGTATGAAGGGGTCACCAGATTCTTGCCCAGATCTAGGCAGTCATGCGCTATGATGCTGTGAAACATGGCCGGAAGCATGGATATGACTATGTCAAAGGACCCTATCAGCGCTCTTCGTGTTTGGTCATTCTTTATGTCAATGCTAGTAGCCTTGGTATGATCGCGACCTTTGGTTTTCTGTAATGCGAGTTCTTCGGTCAGGTCGGCGACTGTCAGTTGCCATTTCTCGGCCATCGCATGGTCTGCAAGGTAATCTATCAGCGAGATCGATGATTTCCCCGCGCCGAGTATCAGTATATTTCTCATATTTTACTATCTAATCCCCAAAATTATAATTCTTTTGCACTAGCGGCAGTAAAGTGCTGTTTAATCTCAATACTAACTACCATAGGTGATAAAAGCAGTAATATACGATATGGATGGCCTGATCATTGATTCAGAGCCATATTGGCGAAAGTCTATGATCAAAGTGCTGGCCACAGTCGGCCTTCATCTGACAGAAGAGCAGTGCGCGACCACGACAGGACTGCGTTTCGATCATGTATTGGAATATTGGTTTGAGAAGTATCCATGGACGCATAAGTCTATCATAGATGTACATGAAGAGGTGCTCGCCGAGATGGAACATGCTATCCTGCACGAGGCCGAACTCATGCCCGGTGTATTTGAATCCATTGATCTGTTTCGATCCAAAGGTTATAAGCTCGCTATCGCCTCTTCATCTGCTATGCGCCTGATACGTGCATGTGTGCATCGACTCAATGGCGAAAATATATTCGATATGGTGATCTCTGCAGAACATGAGGAGTATGGCAAACCTCACCCAGCAGTGTTTCTCAAGGCTGCAAAAGACCTCTATGTCAATCCTCTTGACTGTCTGGTGCTGGAAGATTCCATGATGGGGCTTTTGGCGGCAAAGGCAGCAAGGATGCAGTGTGTTATTGTACCCGCACCCGAGAATTTCGACAATCCTAAATTTGTGATAGCTGATTGGAAACTAAGATCGCTTCTTGAGATAGATTCGGTATTTTCACCTAAGGAAAAGTAACCTGAGAATGCAAATACAGTCAGACATATCATTATTACCGTTCAATACCTTTCATATCGAGGCCTCGGCCAGGTATTTCGCAGAAGTAAAGACCTTTGATGATATAGCAGATCTGCAGGCACAAGCGATTTTCAAAGAGAACAAAAAATTTATCCTCGGCGGCGGTAGTAATATGCTTCTGACCAAAGATTTTGACGGACTAGTGGTAAAGATCTCGATCCCCGGCATCGAATTGGAGAGAGAGGATCTGCATCATTATTATGTAAAAGTCAATGCCGGTGTGGTTTGGCATCAGTTCGTGCTGTGGTGTATAGAGAGGGGCTATGCGGGTATTGAGAATCTATCTCTGATACCGGGGCAGGCAGGAGCAGCACCTATGCAAAATATCGGTGCCTATGGAGTGGAATTGAAAGATGTTTGCATAGGAGTAGAGGCTATAAACATACATACCGGCGAGCAAGTTACATTCTCTGCTTCAGACTGTGAGTTTGGCTATAGAGAGAGCGTATTCAAGCATCGATATAAAGATGAATTCATTATCACTCGTGTGCATTTTAGATTGAATAAAGTTCCGCGTTTCAATGTCAGCTATGGAGATATCAAGGCTACTCTTGATGAGATGAAGGTTTTCGATCTGAATATTAAAGCAGTCAGTGATGCTGTGATCAAAATCCGATCCTCTAAACTGCCAGACCCGGCTGAGCTAGGCAATGCTGGAAGTTTTTTCAAAAATCCGACCGTATCATTTGAGAAATGCAAAGAACTGCTGGACAAAAATCCATTGATGCCTAATTATCCGCAGTCGACCGGTGATGTGAAGATCCCTGCCGGATGGCTGATAGAGCAGTGTGGCTGGAAAGGCAAACGTGTGGGCAATACCGGTTCACATGCCAGACAGGCATTGGTGTTGGTGAATTATGGCAATGCTACCGGGCATGAGGTATATCAATTGGCGATGGACATTAAACAATCCGTTATGGATAAATTTGGTGTGGAGATCAACCCCGAAGTTAATTTGATTTGAATACCTTTATTTTTTACAGATCATTTTTCGATCTGTGAAAACTTGCCTGAGGCAGGCTAAAGAAAGATCATGCAATCAGAAAGGACTATACTTAAGACATTATCAAAGGATGACTATACGGAAGTATTGATCATGTATGACGAGCCTGATACATTCAAATACATTGCCCCGCTTCAGAACCTGTCGAGAGACGAATATATTGCATTTCTTGATTCCAGAATAGTACAGAACAATAGTGGTGTGGGTTATCACTGGGCAGTGAGACTGAAGGAAAATAAAACATTCATTGGGTTGATGAACCTTAATCCGATAGGGACCACTGACCGGATCCAGATAGGATTTCAGCTCCGGCGCAAGTATTGGAATCAGGGCTTTGCGACTGAACTGACCGCCAGAGTGCTTGAGTTTGGTATTAATGAAGCAGGTATAAAAGAGATATACGGAGTGTTTAATAAAGAAAACCTGGCATCAGGAAAAATTTTCAAAAAACTTGGATTTGAGTTTGTAGAAGATAAAAAGATAAATGGAGAGGATATTCCCATCGAGATATGGAAGTATCGTGCCGATCTTAAAACGGACTAAACCAGCAATTTGGGGATTTTATTTTTGAAATTCATCTTATGAAAAATATAGTAGTAACAGGAGCATCTAAAGGGATAGGCCGAGCTATAGCCTTGAAATTTGCAGCAGAGGGTTTCGCTGTGGCTGTCTGCGCCAGAAAGGCTGCCGATATGACCCTCCTGGAAAAAGATGTCATGACATTGGCCCCTGATCTGCCGCATATATTCATGTGCTGCGATATGTCTGATATTGTACAGGTGAAGCAATTTGCTGATGGGATCAACTCAAAGTGGGTGTGTGTGAATATACTGGTCAATAACGCTGGTGTTTTTATTCCCGGACAGGTGATAAACGAAACCGAAGGCACGCTGAAAAAACTCATTGATACCAACCTGTATAGCGCATACAATATGACACGTGCTTTAGTACCGGAAATGCTGAAGGCGAAGGCTGGTCATATCTTCAATATGTGCTCTGTGGCATCGCTTCATGCATACGCCAACGGCGGCTCATACAGCATTTCGAAATTTGCTATGCTGGGCTTATCCAAAGCTCTGAGAGAGGAGCTTAAGCCTCATGGCGTGAGGGTTACAGCATTGATGCCCGGCGCTACGCTGACAGATTCCTGGGCCGGCGTGGATCTGCCCGAATCGCGATTTATGAAGGCGGAGGATATAGCTAAGTTG
>CAIXBT010000418.1 GCA_903917755.1 uncultured Bacteroidota bacterium | reverse complement strand
TAATATGGATTTGAACCACAAAACTATCAAAAAGGTACTTAGAAAGAAAATTTATTATTTATAAAATAATAGTTACGTTTGTCTCGTTGATAAATGAAGTGACTTGATGAATAAAATCTACAACCCTTTTTACAAACTATTATTCATTATCGGAATCTTAGTTTACAGTTCGCAATCTATCGCACAGGTTTCATCCGGCGATTCGCTTGCACTCGTCAGCCTGTATAATAGTACTACAGGTCATACATGGACCACTAACACAAACTGGCTGACAGGAAATGTTTCTACATGGTATGGAATAACGGTCAGAAATGGCCGGGTATCTCAGATCAGCCTGCCTTCCAATAACCTCGCAGGGCCCGCACCGGGTTTGCTGGCTGGTTTGGATTCTGTGGTCAGGATCGATCTCAGTGGCAATCATCTTACAGCGTTCCCTGCCTTAGGTGCCGGTCAGCATCTGGATACGCTGAGTCTCCAAAACAATAAACTGACATTCAAAGATCTGATCCCAAACAAGAACTTAGTTGATTCATTCTATTATGCTCAGCAGGATAGTGCAGATGTCTATATCGATACTACGGTAGTAGAGCAAGCACATGTATCACTGGTAGCTCTGGTTGATTACAATCCGCAGATCGGAGATAATTATCAGTGGTTTCAGAATAACACTTCTATAGTGAGCGGTAGTTCTAATACGTATACCATCAGCTGTATGGATAGTTCTAATGCAGGTAAATACGGATGCGCTATCACAAATCTTCAACTGCCCCGTCTCACACTCTATCGCAGGGTCATTGATCTAAATATACAGAGATTAGCTAATCCTGGTCCTGATTTCCATGTGTGCGGTACCAACTCAACCTTGCAGGGCAGCATACCCGCAGGCGGCAGCGTATTGTGGTCTACAGTCACAGGGACCAGTGCTATAGCTTATGATACCAGCGCCATCACCGCAGTCACCAATCTATCTGTAGGCTCAAACATTTTCCTGTATTCAGTATCTGCGAATAATATTTCCTGTCCATCGGGCACCTATTCACTGGCGCTGCTCACGGTGACTCGCGATACGAATCCGTCTCCGGCTTATGCTGGTGCTAATATCAGTGTCTGCGGTCCTCAGGCTATCCTTCATGCAGATTCCCCATCAGTCGGTATCGGCACATGGACAGTGATGAGTCTTGGCTCAGCCACAGTAGCTCAGCCTAATAGCCCTAACACGGCGGTAAACATGCTCACTTTTGGCAATAATGTTTTCAGATGGCAGATAGTCAATGGTGCCTGCGCACCGACTTATTTTTCTGAGGTCAAGGTCTTCAGAGATGATACACTCAGCCGCGTTTATGCAGGAAGAGACACATCTATCTGCCCTACATCTTATATGCTTTCGGCTATCCTTCCTGCCAATACGAACGGGCTTTGGTCTGTGGCATCCGGCTCAGGTACTTTCGCTACTGTGGATTCTCCGGTCACACAGGTGTCAGGTCTGAGCGAATTTTTAAATACATTGACATGGACAGTTTCTAATACCTGCAATACCGTATCTGCCAATGTAAATGTGAACGTTTATAATTTCACAGTGGCCAATGCAGGACCTGATCAGCAGGTATTTTACTCTCCTATCAATACTTATTCATTAGGAGATACACTGGGTGTAGGTTCCGGTGGAAACGGTCAGTATACATATGTTTGGGCCCCCACTAACAATATAGACAGCCCCGATGCACAGCATCCCCGTTTTCTTACGCCTGATTCCGGTCTGTATACTTATTCGGTGACAGTCACGGATGGTCACGGATGTACTGCATCTTCCACTGTCAACTATACCGTGATCCGCAAAGCGTTTCTCGATGTGCCTACACTCTTCACGCCGAATGGTGATGGTGTCAATGATGTGCTATACATACCCGGCATAGAGAGCTATCCTAATAATGAACTGACCGTAGTAGACCGCAATGATCAGGTAGTCTATAAGAAGGATAAATACACCAATGACTGGGGCGGTACCAATGAGAGAGGATTCTCACAGCAAGGTCAGAAGCTACCTGCTGACACCTATTTCTACACCTTGAAACTCGAAGATGGCAAGGCAGTGCAGACAGGCTTTTTCTTAATCAAATATTAACTTCATTTCGACATGAGGAAACCATATATACTTACCGTTTTAGTCACCATGTTTCTTTTTGCTTCAGCTATACAGCTGAATGCACAGGGTTTCAGGCATTACTGGCTAAATAACCAATCTCTCTATAACCCCGGTATGACAGGAGCCAACGAAGACGTGGTAGGCTCCGTCATATATAATCAGGAGCAGGTTCTCAACTTTCCCGGTGCACCAAAGACCGGATTGATACAGGCCAATGGCCGCCTTGGATATTCTAATTCATCATTGGGCGGAGGCGTTTCATTCGAAGAATATGGTGTACTGAAAGATTATACAGCCTTTATGTTTTATTCATACGCAGTACCTTTGAAAAAAGACAGAAGGCTTCAGTTCGGTGTCGGTGCAGACTTCAGCCTCATACAGGAAAACGGAAGCTCTCTGACCACTACTTTCGCCGGAGATGATATCTACAAACTGAACACTACAGGTTATAATGTCAATGTATCTCTCGGTGCAGCCTATGTGACCAAAAGGTTCTATGCTGGATTTTCGGTACCGAAGATCGTGCACAATGCATACGACTATGCCGAAGGAAGAAATTCATACAGCCTGGAGCCGTTCAACTTTAATCTGATGGCGGGATATGACCTGTCTGTGGGCAAACACTTTCATTTCATGCCATCATTCATGATCCGCTCAGACAATCAGGAACGATTCAATGCCGACCTGAACCTTAATTTCAAATACAAGGATGTGGTTTGGTTCGGACCATACTATCGCGTCAATGCTGCCTTTGGATTCACACTCGGCGTGAGTATCACTAAATACCTCAAGCTGAGCTATGCCGGTGAGATGCAGCAAACAGCATTCCGCAATGCCAGCTATGGCAATCATGAACTCATGTTAGGTTTCAAAATACCAAGGTTTAACAAAAGAATAGCCCAGTCTCCAAGATATTTCTGATCAGTGCAAAAAAACAGTCAAAACAGACTATGAAGTATTATCACATAAAATTGTTTTCATACATTTCCTTACTGCTACTGGTGGCCGGATCGGGCCATGCATCAGGCTGGCAGAAAGCAGTAAAATGTGCCGACCAAAAAGCACAGAAAAAATATTACGCCATGGCGGCAGAGAAATACGAACATCTGCTGCGCGAAAAATGTCTGCCTGCTGACTCGGCTTATATAGTAAAGGTGAAACTCGCCAACTGCTATATGAAGATCGGAAATACCATCAAGGCAGAATCAAATTATGCAGATGCGGTAAAGAGCGGAAAAGCTGATGATGCTACTGTCTTCAACTATGCACGCAGCCTCCAGTCAAACAGCAAATATGCCGATGCGAAGGAATGGTTTGACAAACTGGCCAAGGATAAAAGAGCGAAGGGTTTCAGCGATAAATGCGAAAAAGCCCTCAAGGCCACTGCCGACAATAAATATTCGATCAGCCGCGAGCGATTCAACACCACAGCTTCCGAATATGCACCGGCATACTACAAAAAAGGCCTGGCCTATACTTCTAATAATGCCGAACGGTTCGTTCCTGCACACAGGATCATGTGGAATAAGGAACGCTTCACCGACATATATACCGTACAGGAAGACAATAAAGGCGACCTGCGAGTCATAGATAAACTGCCTGCACCACTCAACTCAAAACTGAATGACGGTGCCGCATCTTTTAATGCAGCATATGACGAGATCTTTATCACAAGAAATAATAAACACTGCAAAAAGCACGACCAGTTGCAAATTTTGACCAGCAAATTCAATGGTAGCGAATGGAGCAGGCCGCGTGTGCTCAGCTTCGAAATGCCCGGCGCGAGTTATGCTCACCCATCCCTCTCGCCTGATGGCAATACGCTTTATTTCTCTTCAGACCTGGCCGGTGGTCAGGGGGGAATGGATCTCTATATGGTCAGGAGAAATGGCAGCGCATGGGAGACACCTGTCAATATGGGCGCTCTGATCAATACAGCCGGCAATGAGACCTTCCCATTCGTAGCTGCTGACTCATCGCTTTATTTCACCTCAGATGGTCTGCCGGGATATGGCGGTATGGATCTCTTTCATTCCAAATTCAAGGATGGGAAATTTTCAAAACCTGACAATATGGGTGTGGAATTCAACTCTGCTAAAGATGACCTTTCGCTGATCGTCGATTCTAAAAACCGTACCGGATATTTCGCGAGCAACAGGGATGGAGATGATGATATCTACAGCTTCAGACTGCCTGCCAAAAAAGAGGAAAAAGAAAAGCTGGCTCTCGAAGCCGTAAGGACCGGCAAAACGGTAGACAAATCAACAGGCACGCCTCTACCGGGTGCACGTATAGAGATCACCAAACCGGGTAGCCCGCAGGGAGGTACATTTTATTATACCAATGACAGCGGCCTGTTTCATTTCACTAAAAAGATCGAAGCAGATGATCAGCTGAAGGTCATAAAAGACAAGTATAAGGTCAATACGATAAACGGTGCCAATATAGCTGATGCCAAGACCTTTGAGATATCAATGGATTCAGAAGTAGTGTTGTCCGGAGCCCGTATAGATTTCACCACGCTGTATTATGATGTCAATAAATCAAACCTGACAGCCAGCACTATCGAGCTATTGCGTCCGATAGTGGATCTGATGAAAAGCTCTCCCAATAGTCTGGTATATGTGAGCGGCTATGCAGATGAGCAAGGGGGCGATACTTATAATTTCGGTCTTTCGCTGCGTAGAGTGAGGGAAGTGGTAGATTATCTCTCCAGTCAGGGCGTTGATATGCTGAGAATACGTTCTGCATTTTTCGGTGCAGTGAAACTCTCTGCTCAATGCCGCAAAAATCCTAAATGTGTGGTAGATACAGATCGTGAGAATCGCAGAGTTGAGATCTATATTTCTACTCCCTGATAACTAATTTGGTTTTAAATGAAACGGGCACCAATTCCAATTGATGCCCGTTTTTGTTTCTATTAAGAAGACCATTACTGCTTCACTATCTTGCCATAGATCCTGTTTGGTGTGTTACTTCCCTCCGTTTCTGTCTCAATAGACCAGAAATATAAACCATCAGGCTGATCGGATAATGGCAATATGAGGTTTTGTTTCCCACTATATATCTGATGTGTGCCGGTCTGGTATACCATCCGGCCGAGGGCATCTGATATGGTCACATTCATTCGTGCAGATCTCGATGCGTCGATACTTACATTGACATCAGTAGAGAATGGATTGGGATATACATTAATCGATGCAAAAGGTATCTCGTTGATTCCCTCCCACTCAAGCTGGCAGCTAGTATCACACCATGTATTGCTACCGAATTGATTGTAGGCTGTGATACAAACTTCTATGACCGAGGGATTGCATACTCCATATATCACATTATTACAGGACCAAAGTCGATCGGGGGTAAAATTGATCGTATCACCTCTAAAGTATTTCACAGAATCATAAAATTGATTACCGGCCACTCCTCTTATCCTCCATAAGATCGAGTCGCTATGCAGTGATGTACTCGATAGCTGATACATAACCCTTGTATCACGCCATATATTGACCATGCAATTTGAAAGTACATTGGCATATGGTCCGGAAATAGAATCATCCTTGAAACTAGCCACAGGCAATAGGGCAGCATTGGGATTTACCCTGATCACTACCATCGCTGTATCGCAGATGCCGGATGTATCACATAGCGCATAGCGGCAGGTATCTAAACCGGTAAAAACAGAATCCGGATGAAAGACTATCTGGCGGCAATTTATAACGCTGAAAGCAGATCCGCCGCTTAGCAGAGAAATACAAGCTGAATCACCCGCAGGGACTATGGTGTCATTAGCAGTGACATTAAAGGTGTCTTTCGATGCCTGCCATACAGTGAATGAATCATCTACAGTACTGATATATCTGACTATAGGTGCCTGCCGAGAACTGGTCTTTGCCACGATCATTGTCCAGTATTGCAAATGCGGCAGAGTGAAAATGACCGTGTCTCCCGAACGTGTGTAGGAGAGCGGAACAGGAATGCCGTTATTATCAGGAGATGCACAGTATAATTTTACGATCACATTTGTATCAATAAATCGGAGAGGAACATTAGCAAGTACGGTCGGTGCGGGCTGCGTGCCGAATGAATCACGCCAGTTGAGTGTATTGGCATTGAGCAGATTTATCAATTGAAATATCTGTGTATTATTCCTCTGTGTACTCTGCACCCAAATTTTGCCGAGCGTAGCAGTCGTGGCTATGCCTGTGGCTCCGGAAGTTTGCAGCGTAGTAGCAGAGGCAGTCAGACTATCTCTGAGCAGATTTTCATAAGCCGTGGCAAAATCATAATATCGGATCATACTCTGCTCCAGGCCACAGCTCATCCTCAGGTTGCTGTTTGGGAAATACGGATTGTCGAGCATATGGTCACCCAACTCTATGTGAGCACCTCCCGCAGAGAATATCGCTGCATCAGCCAGCAGAATACCTGGTGTATTGAACGTGCCGGGATTGCCTGAGAGCGGCTGGTTCATATAGGCAGCAAATACCGTAGAGAGTTTATTGCTGCTATAAGTATTATTAGCAGCGATCAATCCGACCAGATCATTATAACTCCTGTATGGGTCCCACACTTCGGTGTACAAAAAGTCCACAGGCGTAGTGGCTATGCCCTGCTGTCCGTAATTGGTCACTGCATTCATCACGAGATTTACATTGAGATGCGATTTGGCAGCGGTGATATATGGCGCGAAGGCATTGCCCACATTCACTGAGTTGCCATTGTAATCATACACCGTACCGGGATTCCCCAGCTGATCTATGTGCCATCCGTCATATGGCAGCGCCTGAAAGAGATCAGCTTCTTTGCCAAAAATAAAATTCTGCCAGTTGGTATCTGCCGGATTTTCTACACTCAGGTTGCTCGCCCAGCTGGCTGGCAGTGTATAGCCCCATTGATTCGTATGGTTGATATCATAATACAGTCCCCATGTAGGAGACACACCATCAGCTGCAGCGGTAGCGCTCCAGGCACCATAGAGCAGATTATAATTCATCGCTTTCATATTGCAGCGGTGTGCGGCACGGATATATCCCAGCACGGTGCTGAGATAGTTCTCGCGATTGGCTATGTCGTTCCACACCGTGTCGGGATTAGCCACCGTACCCGCCAGTGGCACATCATGTTTATGGTTCACATCATAAAACTGAATACCATTCAAGTGATAGCGGTTGAGGCGAGAGAAAACATTATTTCTGTACAATGAATCTGTTGGAGAGTATTGCGAGAGGAAACCATAGCGTGGAAATCTGCTGTATTGTGAAGAAACATCGACCGCGATCGAGCTGCTGTCAATATTCACTCCGGCCTGCTGCAGCGTGGCCTGCACGAAGTAGCCGGAATAATCAGCAGAGGGCGTCGGCCAGGTCCATGAATAAGAACTTGCATTAGAAATAGCATAAGTACTCTGACCGATACTGTCGCCGAGATGCCAGTATTTCACGATGAGATTGCCTGAAATATTATTTTGGAAAGTTGCCGTGAGGTTCACAATATCTGAGGGATTGTAGCGTGCCTTATCCGTTTGCAGCATTTGAAAAGATGTATTGCTCAATGCAAAAGGGCAATCGACATAATAAGTGAAGTTATTAAAGTTGTTATTGTAGAGATTGACCGTCATCAGATCGGCATCCGTACCCGCTATGGTGAGCCCTGCACCCGATGTGAAAATATAGTAGTTCGGTGCAGCACCCGATACGTTTATAGCAGAACCCAGTGTCGCACTATACTGCGTGCCCGAGCCCGTCATAGGGATGACAGTCGATGTGGCCCAGTTGTCCAGAGAGTAGCGCAGATATATTCCCTGTCCTGCACTGAATATATCGCTGAGAGTGGCAGTGACGGTCACATTCTCGCTCGGATATACATCAGCTGCAGGCGACTGAGTGAGGGCAGTCACATATTGTATCGGTCCCTGTATGCGTATGACAGCAGCCATTGAGTTGCCCGGTGCTCCGGAGCCCGATGTTTTGAAAACATAATTGTCTGTCAGGTTAAATGTTTGAAAATAATATGCCTTATTGATCACCGAATTGGTGGCAAGGGCAAAAGGCATATTGAGCGGTATCAAACTGTCCAGATTGCCGCTCGGCTCATATATCGTACCACCCGAATTGGCACTGAAAAACCTGAAATAGCAATTGCCCACTGCTGTGGCTGTATCAGCCTGAATATTGGTATTGGCCACCGTACCCATCCTATCGGCATTGCTTTGATTCCAGCTGTTTGGTGGATTGAAATTGCCACTGGAGAAATAATACGGATATTGGGCGAAAGCAGTTTGACTGAGACAGAGCAATATCAAACCAAACGTGAATGATGCGTATAATTTCCTTTTCATATTGAGAGTTTTGCTGCTCTAAGATAATGATTTTAATATCCCTGTGTCTTTGAGACACTATTTAACAAATGCTATATTGTACCGCTATCCGAGGAACCTGTTTTCTTTAGAATAAATTGGTATATCCCACTGCTCCTTCTAGATTTACATTATCTGTTGGCACAAATATTGACCTATGATACTTTCTCTATAATCCTGTAGTTAAAAATAATTTTTATGACAAAAATTCATGAGGGTTTCTTCTCGCAGCAGATGGGTGATGATGATGTGGAGTTTCTGCCCATCCTGCCAGACGAAGATGACCTGCAATCCAAGCCGACAAACATTCCTGACGAGCTGCCCCTGCTGCCGCTTCGCAATACAATATTATTTCCCGGAGTGGTTTTGCCCATCACTATCAGCCGCGACAAGTCGATACTGGCTGTCAAAGAGGCATACAAAAAGGACAAACTGATCTGTGTGGTCGGCCAGATTGACCCGAATGTCGAAGAGCCCGAATTCGATCATGTATATAAGATCGGTACCGTGGCGCAGATACTCAGGATGATCAAAATGCCCGACGGTTCGAGCACTGCCATCATACAGGGACGCAATCGTTTTGTGGTCAAAGAACTCGTTTCTTCCGAACCATACATGCGTGTCAAAATAGAGCTGCTGCAGGATGTGATGCCTATCAATGACAAGAACTTCGAAGCAGAGGTATCTACCATCAAAGATCTCGCATCGAGTATCATCAAGCTCAACCCGCAGATACCTTCCGAAGCGGGGATCATGATAAAGAATATTGCAAACCCCATCACGCTGACACATTTCATCTCATCGAATCTCAATATCGAGATATCTCAAAAGCAGGCCCTGCTGGAGATGGAAGATATGCGCGAGCGTGTCAAACTGATGCTCAAATATCTCAACACCGAACTGCAAATGCTGGAGATGAAAAACCAGATACAGACCAAGGTGCGTGCGGATATTGATAAACAGCAGCGCGAATACTTCCTCAATCAGCAGCTGCGCACCATACAGGAAGAACTCGGGATGAACTCTCCTGACAAGGACATACAGCGTCTGCGCGACAAAGCCGACAAACTCAAACTGCCTGCCAATGTAAAAGCAGCAGTAGATAAAGAACTGGAAAAACTCCAGCGCATGAATCCCGCAGCGGCGGAATATTCTGTGGTGATGAACTATGTAGAACTGTTGCTGGACCTGCCCTGGGGCATCTATACATCAGATTCATTCGATCTGAAAAAAGCAAAACAGATACTGGACAAAGACCACTACGGCATCGACAAAGTAAAAGAGCGCATACTCGAATATCTCGCCGTGCTGAAGCTGAAAGGCGATATGAAGTCGCCGATCCTTTGTCTCGTAGGGCCTCCGGGTGTGGGCAAGACCTCTCTCGGGCAGTCCATAGCCAAATCGCTCAACAGAAAATATGTGCGCATATCTCTCGGCGGCCTGCATGATGAGGCAGAGATACGCGGTCACCGCAAAACATATATCGGTGCCATGCCGGGACGCGTCATTCAGTCGCTGAAAAAAGCGCAGTCGAGCAATCCCGTGATGATACTCGATGAGATAGACAAAGTAGGTGCGGACTTCAAGGGTGATCCATCGTCAGCATTGCTGGAAGTGCTCGACCCTGAGCAGAATTCGGCCTTCTATGACAACTATGTAGAGCTGGAATATGACCTCTCGAAAGTGCTCTTCATCGCCACCGCCAACTCACTCGCGAGCATACAGCCAGCGCTGCGCGACCGTATGGAGATCATACCGCTGGAAGGATATTCGATAGAAGAAAAAACTCAGATAGCCAAGAAGCACCTCGTACCAAAACAGATAGCTAATCACGGTCTCAAAACCAAAGATGTAACGATCAGTGACAAGGTGCTCGAAGGTATCATCGAGGAATATACCAAAGAGTCCGGTGTGCGTGAACTCGACCGCGTGCTGGCCGCCCTGATGCGCCGCATAGCCAAGCATATCGCTACTGAAGAGGAATATGAGCGCGTGATGAGCACCGAAGAAGTGCATGAGATACTGGGTCCTGAGAAATTTGATAAGAGCCTCTATACCGAAGAGCATATACCCGGTGTGGCTGTGGGCCTGGCCTGGACATCTGTCGGCGGTGATATCCTTTTCATCGAGGCCACACTGAGCAAAGGCAACGGTGGCCTCACACTGACCGGCAATCTCGGTGATGTGATGAAAGAATCTGCTTCTACCGCTATGACCTACCTCAAGGCCAATGCGGCGAAATACGGCATCAATCCTGATGTGTTCGGCAAGGTACAGGTGCATCTGCACTTTCCCGAGGGAGCAGTGCCAAAGGACGGCCCGAGTGCGGGTATCACGATACTCACGGCACTCACGTCTCTCTTCACACAGAGGCGCGTGAAACCATTTATGGCTATGACGGGAGAGATCACCCTGCGCGGCAAGGTAATGCCCGTGGGTGGTATCAAAGAAAAGATCCTCGCTGCCAAACGCGCCGGTATCAAGGACATCATCATTGGCGAGAACAACCGCAAGAATGTCGATGAGATAGAGAAGTCATATATCAAGGGACTGAAGTTCCACTATGTGCGGACGATGGATGAGGTGCTGGCTAATGCTCTCCTGCCGACCCGTGTCAAGGACGGCATCGATATCAATGGATTCTTGAAAAAGGAGGAGAAGGAGAAATAGACATGATGTGAGAATTGAGACGAGGGAACAGCGTTTGTTTTTTTGTCCTACTAATGGAAGTGCAGCCCCTACAAATATTGTACCCGTAGGGGCAACCCTCGAGGTTGCCCGAAATCGCAAACCTATTGGCAGTCTGGAACCACCCCCAGCCCATCCTTAGATAAAGGAGGGGAGCTAACAGCCACGATGTATTTTGTATTGGTTCTCCTCCTATTTTAGGAGGAGTCAGAGGTGGTAAGGCATCGTACAGTGGCAGTTTCAGCATGTTTCATCCACTGTTCTATGTTATAAAATCGACCAGAAGTGCAGCCGAAAGGCCCCTACAAATGTAGTAGCGTAGGGGCAACCCTCGCGGTTGCCCGAGATCAGGGAAATTGCAGACTGCCGATACTCACAGTTCCTTTTTCATACAAACACTATTCTCTACATCGGCATACTGGCCATAGTTTGGTATCAGGGCATAGCCAGAGCGCTCATAGAGGCGGATGGCCTAAGGTTGCTTCTTGCCGGTCTCAAGTATACATGCGGCATAATGCATCTCTGCGGCCCATAGTTCCAGTTCGCTCAGGATATCGGCGGCTATCTTTTGTCCGCGGTATTCGGGCAGTACATACATGCGTTTTATTTCCACCGTCTGTGCATCATATTCCTTGAATGCACCGCAGCCGACAGCTTTGTTTTCCATATACGCCACCAATGCGTTTTTTATCATATCGATCTTATTGAACTGCGCATAGAATGCATGTTCATCGCCATCTCGGATCGCGAGATCACGGTCCAGGAGTGCGACGAGGTCCCGAAAATCGCGGTCATCTGAGGTAGTTCTTTTTAATATGATCATAGCAGAAAGATAATATTCTAAAATGAGATTTTTTGACAAAGCGGACTATTATTATCGGGAGATTTACCTAACATTTGTGCTCCGCAAAACGGATTTAATACATTCAGGTTCATATAAATTGGAAAAGATAGAAAAGTGAGCTAATATGCTTTCAAAATCAAGAAACTCAGATCAACATGCAAACATTCACGATTACCGATAAAGAGCTGACACTCGAAGACCTGCGCAGGTTTCTGGCTTCTGATATGAAGATAGAACTGTCTGATGCCGCCAGAAAAAAGATACAGGCCAATCGCGCCTTTCTCGAAAGAAAAATCGCCGAGCCCAATGCCCGCTACTACGGTATCAATACAGGCTTCGGTGCGCTCTGCGATGTGGAGATAGCTGCCGATCAACTGGAGCAGCTACAGGAAAACCTCGTGATGAGTCATGCCTGCGGTATGGGCGATGAAGTGAAACACGAAGTAGTAAAGCTGATGATACTGCTCAAACTAAAAGGTCTTTCGCTGGGCTATTCTGGTATATCGATGGAGACGGTGCAGCAGCTTTTGGATCTGTACAACAGCGATATTTATCCGGTGATATGGGAGGTTGGTTCGCTGGGTGCATCTGGCGATCTGGCGCCGCTGGCACATCTGAGTCTGCCACTGATAGGTATGGGCAGCGTGCGATATAAAGGTGAAAAAAGAGACAGCGTAAGTGTGCTGAAAGAGACCGGCCTCACAGCCATCAAACTCAAAGCCAAAGAGGGCCTCGCCCTGCTGAACGGCACACAGTTCATGAGTGCATGGGGCTGCTACTCGATCATGGAGGCGGAGCGCGTGGAGCGTTTGGCAGACCTGACGGCGGCTATCTCTGTTGATGCCTTCGATGCGCAGATAGCACCTTTTCACCCCGAGATACAGCGCGTGCGAAACCATAAAGGACAGGTAGAATCTGCTGCACAGGTACTTGAATTTCTCAAAGGCAGTGAGATATCTCAACAGCCTAAGAATAATGTGCAGGACCCTTATAGTTTCCGCTGTGTGCCGCAGGTGCATGGTGCGGTGAAATTTGCAGTGTCGCAGGTGAAGCAGGTATTCGAATGTGAGATCAATGCGGTGACCGATAATCCGCTGATATTTGAAGAGCAGGATCTGATAGTGAGCGGTGGTAATTTTCACGGTGAGCCGCTGGCTATAGCACTGGACTATCTGGGTATAGCGGTGGCTGAGCTGGCGAGTATCTCTGAGCGCAGAACGTTTCAGCTGATATCGGGCAAGAGAGGGCTGCCGAAGTTTCTGGTGGCTGACTCGGGGCTGAACTCAGGCCTTATGATACCACAGTACACAGCTGCATCTATCGTGTCGATGAATAAGCAACTGGCTACTCCGGCATCGGTAGATACCATCACCTCATCTGACGGACAGGAAGACCATGTGAGTATGGGCGCAAATGCAGCGGTGAAGACCTATAAGATCGTTTACAATATCGAAAAGGTGCTCGCGATAGAGTTTATGACTGCGATGCAAGCATTGGATTTCCGCAAGCCGCTCAAGAGTTCAGCACTGATAGAAAAGATCAGAGAAGATTATCGCAAGGTCGTACCTCACTATGACAAAGACCGTGTGCTGTATGATGATATACAGGTGACGGTGGATTTCATGAGAGGGATACACCTCACCCCGACCCTCTCCTAAGGAGAGGGAGAAACAGCCAATCTAATTTCTCTTTTTCTCAAGGATAAAAGAGATTGAAATGGTTTCATTAATTGTATTAATCACTCGCCAACCATCATTTGTCATCTTTTGTACATAATTTAATAAAGGGCTGAAGTCATTACCAAGGTCTTTTAGCTCATCTTTTTTTACCTCAATCTTTTGAAAGTCTTTGCCGCTTACTGATACATATAAACCTATGTGAGAAAGCGAATACTTAACTATTGCATAGTCATATTTTTCCTGTGCTTTTAGGCACACAGTAGTAGTAAGAAATAACAAGGAAATGAAGATCAATTTAAGTGGTGATTTCATAAAATGGTATTTAATGTTTTATAATGAGGTTAAATATTCTGTTGTTTGAGTTGAATGGCTGTGCCATAGAATGCCTTCGCTGCCTGTTCGAAAGACTCGGTATAGTCTGATACATAGAATAAATTTTCACCAAGCGGCTTGTCAGTGAGCAGGTTTTCTTTTTCTAAAATAGCTTTGAGTTTAGTAGCCACGATATCTGTAGAGTCAAAGAGTTTCACTTTGCCGCCATAAAATTCATTGATCTCTTTTTTGATCATCACATAATGTGTGCAGCCGAGTATCAGTGCATCTATATCTTTCAGTTCGGGCTGCTCCAGATAGTTATGGATCACGGTATGGCTGATATTATTATTGTAAAACCCCTCCTCTATCATCGGTGCGAGCAGTGGTGTAGCCAGAGCAGAATAAGTCAATGATGGCCTGCGACGGGAGAGTTTTTCCTGATAGACACCTGAGAGGATAGTAGTCTTGGTAGCGATGATACCCACATGCTTTATGCTTTCATCAGCCACGACAGACTCTATGATCGGGTCAATGACATTAAAGATGGGAACACTGCCCTTATAGCTGTCGCGCAGATACTCATAGGCGGCGGCAGATGCCGTATTGCAGGCTATCACCACACACTTACAATGCTTCTGATGCAGCAGAAAGTTAGTGATCTCCGAAGAATAGGTACGTATCAGGTCTTTGGATTTGTCGCCATAAGGCAGATGCGCTGTATCGCCGAAGTATATGATCTGCTCATTGGGCAGCAGTCTTGAGATGGCGTGTGCTACAGTCAGCCCGCCTATGCCGGAATCAAATACCCCTATGGGGCGATGTGTGGAATTAGACATGAGATTACTATCAATAAGCAATATACGGAATGACAGATACTAAAACTAAAACAGGGGCAATTTATAGCCCCTGTCGAAAATAGAAAGTGTTTTTGATATTATTTATTTACCGGCCGGTCTAGGCATAGGCTTAGGGGCTGGGGTCAGGTTTGCACCGAGTTTGGTTTTGACGGCTACAGATATATCACCGCCGGTCTCAGGATAGTAGACCACGCTATTGGCAGCCAGATCGAGAATGTAAGAGTAGCCTTGTTCTTTAGCTATTTCTTTTACTGCATTCTGATATTTAGCCTGGAGTGGTTTTGATATCTCAGCAGCATATGCCTGCAGGTCTCCCTGAGCCTTTTGCTGAAAATCGGTCATTCTCTTTTCGAGGTCTTTCAGTTCCTGTACTTTCATATCCTGCATAGGTTTAGCCATGTTAGGATCAGCCTGAAGTTCTTTGGTTTTCTTGTCATATTCGGCATACATATTCTCCATCATTTTAGAATACTCGCCTTTTTTCTTTTCGATAGCTTCAGACATGGTCTTGTATTCCGTCATGGACTGAAGTATCTCTGTAGAGTTGAGATAACCGATCTTCTGCTGAGCGAAAGAAGTCTGTGTTGCAATTATTGCTGCAAGGACAATGATTAATTTTTTCAAAGTTTGGTTTTAAGGTGTTATTGTGGTAATTATTTATTGCCTCCCGCTGATCTCGGAGTTTGTTTGGTGCTAGGATCAGGCACAGGCAGCGTAGCGCCTATCTTGGTTTTGACAGCCTGAGTGATATCAAAGCCAGTCTCCGGAGAGTACACTACTCCACCAGCTGCCAGATCGAGAATGTATGAGTAGCCCTGTTCTTTAGCTACTTCTTTCACGCCTTTGAGATATTTTTCCTGAAGGGGTTTCATCAGTTCTTCAGCATATTTCTGAAGGTCCTGCTGAGCTTTCTGTTCGAAATCCTGTATCCTCTTTTCGAGGTCTTTGATCTCCTGCACTTTGAGGTCCAGCACAGCCTGAGTCATTTTGTCTCCGCCTTCCTGCACTTCTTTAGATTTTTTCTCATACTCGGCATACATAGATTCCATGATCTTAGCATACTCCTGTTTTTTCTTTTCTACAGCGTCAGACATCTGCTTGTATTCGGGCATAGCCTGCAGTATCTCTGATGAGTTCAGATGTCCTACCTTCTGCTGAGCCGAAAGCGAACTAAAAGTGAAAATGGCGACTATCGCCACTATTAATTTTCTCATTGATGTTTATTTATGATTAATAAAGGGACTGCGAATATATAAAAAGGCTCATTATCAAAAAGAAAAGTGCCCCCGATAAGCCGGAGGCACCCTCACAAAAAAAGTTATACTATTTCTTCTGGACACCCATGTTAAAAAGGATGTCGTCGCTTTTGTTGAGTTTTTCGACAGCATATAGCATGGACGGTCCGCTCGACTTGTCAAAAATGAAATCATAGCTTTTGGCCTGAGCGTATTTCTGGATCTCGTCATAGACCTTGTCCTGAATGGGTTTGATCAGCTCCTTGCGTTTTTGAAACAACTCGCCGTCAGGGCCGAATTTCTTCTTTTGCAGGTCTTTCACTTCCTTTTCAGCAGTTTCTATTTCTTTCATTTTCTGCTGTTTGATCTGGTCGGTCATCAGCACCTGCTCGGACTGATACTGTTTGAACATATCATCCACTGCCTTGCGTTTGGTCTCGATCTCTTTCTGATATCCCTGAGATATCTTGTCGAGTTCTTTCTGAGCATCTGAATAGGCCGGTATTTTGCTTAAGATCAGCTCCATATCTACATAGCAAAATTTCTGCGCATTAGAGGCGGCGCTCATCATCACAAAAGCCACGAGCATCATCAATACCTTTTTCATATTATAGTTTTAGTTTGCCTCACCCCGACCCTCTCCGAAGGAGAGGGAGAAATACAAGGGAGGTGGTTTTATTAATAATTTAAATATAGACCCAAATCGTGAGCCAATGTAAAAAATAAGCTTCGAAATTTCATGTTTCTTAACAAAGAATAGATGGGAGACCCCAATCCATCCACAGCGACTTTCTATTTCAGCGGATTGAAGGAAGGCAATGTGATAGAGGTCTATGATATGCTGGGGCAGTGTGACTGGTGCCCTGACCTGTGATCCGGGAGAAATACACCTCTTTACCATTTTGAGAAAGATCGACCACATGGCTGTTCGGTTCCCCTCCTATTTTAGGAGGGGTTAGGGGTGGTAAAGATGAGTTTTGAGAACCAGCCATTCAGCAGGACAAAATGATACTGGACTGAGCAGCCTCTCGTGCTTAGTTTTTTGTTTTTCGATTTGTTTTTCGAACGGGAAAAGTCGGAATTTACTATAGGCTCTATTGAATTTATAATGCCATATGAACAAGCGATTTACAAAAATGCCCGGTGCCCCTTTTTTTTATTATTTAGCAAAACAATTCTAAAAACAAGGTCAAAAACAGACCTGAATTTATTCCTGAAAATGGCTCCCGCTAGCCTGATCTTTGAAAATAATTTTGAATATTGCTAAATACTTTTTAATTTTGCATCTAACAGGTAAATAAGGCTATTTTATTATAAAATATATTTAAGAAAAGTTTAATCATCTTTGGTGTATTAAAATACAAATCATGAAACAGATCTCCTCTCTCATCCTCGCACTCATGCTTCTGACCGGCCTGTCGGCATATTCGCAGGCAGACTCGTTCGTAGTGGATGGCGTATATCGTAACTTCAACATCTACCTGCCTGCAGGATATAATGCATCAACTGCCTATCCGCTGGTACTGAACCTTCACGGCTATGGAATGAATGCCTCGCTGGAAGAACTGTATAGCGAAATGGATGCCTCGGCAGATGCGAATGGCTACATCGTGGTCTATCCGAACGGTATATCAAACTACTGGAACTCATGGGGCCCGGCAGGTGCCACCTATGCCGATGATGTCAAGTTTCTGACCCAGATGATCGATACCATCTCCGCTCACTATCATATCAACCCGAAACGGGTCTATAGCTGCGGCCTGAGCAATGGCGGATATATGACCTACACCTTGGCCTGCAATCTGGCCAACAAACTCGCCGCCATCGCCTCTGTATCGGGCACGATGAGCAATTATACCTACTCCACCTGCAATCCCGCCCGCAAGATACCCGTGATGCATATACACGGCACAGCCGACCCGATAGTGCCCTATGCTACCGGTGCCGCCAACTCGATAGGAGTGGAGCAGACGGTTGCATTCTGGAGAGATACCGATGCCTGTGCCAACATATCAGACACGACCTATCTGCCCAATACCAATCTGACCGACAGCAGCACGGTAGATGTGATCAGGTATCAAAACTGCCCGTCCAATAATGAGGTGCTGTTTTATAAGATCATCAATGGTGGTCATACCTGGCCGGGAGGCTTCGTAAACTCGCCTTCTGACGGCAATACCAACAGGGATATATCGGGCACAGACGAAATATGGAAGTTCTTTAACCGCTATACACTGGATGGTCTGTCTGGCATGAATGAAATATCAACAGATGTGGCCCTCAGGGTCTATCCGAATCCCGCCGGAGATAAGCTCAGCATAAGTAGTGATCATGATATACTCAGCACCGATATCTATGACCTGACTGGCAGGAAAGTGATAGGCGCTGACCGGTCCAAAACGATTGATATATCAGGGCTCGAAGCAGGTATGTATGTGGCATCGATATGCAGCACCAGTGGTCAGCCGGCATCGATCAAATTCATAAAACAATAAGCTGATCGAGAATTTTCATACTAAAGCTGATCGTTGGGCAGCCTGCCGCATGTGCATATCAGGTTTGACCTATCGTGATTTTTTCGTATCTTGAATATGTCCCATTATTAACGAAAAGCCACCCATTGCCGAAAAATGTTCTTACCATATTGATGATCTGTCTGATCTGCGCGTCTGCCACGGCTCAGGAGGTAGGTCTGGCATCGTTTTATAATGATTATTTCTCGGGAAAAAGGACTGCCAGCGGAGAAAAATACGACCCCAATAAGCTGACGGCAGCACATAAATCATTGCCTCTGGGCACGGTGATCAAGGTGACCAATCTCGAAAATGACCGCTCTGTGATAGTCAAGATCAATGACCGCGGCCCCTATGTCAAAAACCGCATCCTGGACCTGTCGAGATCCGCAGCTACACAACTCGGATACATACCAAACGGCTTCGCAAAGGTGACCTACACGATCATAGAAAGCAATATCGTACAGATACAGGATACATTCGCGGAGGCCATGCCTGACGACAGATTTTATGTGGTGAATACTGTAGACACCGCAGTCAGGATGGGATACGGCATCAAACTGGGCAGTTTCGATGACCCGAAGCTGGCTTTCATCATATCAAAAGAACTACGTAACAAATACAATGCACTGGCATATATACAAACGGTCAAGCTCATCAAGGGCAGCCTCTACAGGATATTCGTCGGCAATTTTGCATCACTCGAAGAGGCAGAACAGCTGAGATTGATCTTAAAGAAAAACTATCCGGATTGTAAGGTAGTAAGCTATGAGAGTTTTAAGTGATCTGCCTGAGCATCCATATCCCGCAGCCGAAATGTCCACTGGCGCCAAGCGGTGCCGGTAGCCTTTCGAAACCCGTTCTTTGATATAGACCAATAGCCAGAGTCAGTTCCGGCATGGTCTCAAGATAGATCTGCCGATAGCCGGCCGCCGCCGCAAAACTGATGCACTTATCCATCAGTAGCTTGCCGAGACCCAGCCCCCGAGCCTGAGGCAGCAGGTACATTTTGACCAGTTCGCAGGTACCATCACCGAGGTTTTCGGTCGGATAGATGCCAGCGCCACCTATTATGATGCCGTCCTTTTCGGCTATGAAATAAGCGCTTCCGGCCTTATCAAAAACCTCACTGAGGCGGTCCGTACTTTCATCATAATACACAGTGCCGGGTCGGGAAGCACCAAATTCCACAAGAGTATCGCGAATGATCTTGGCTATGGCTGCATTATCATCAGAAGAAATGAGGCGCAGATCAAATTGCGGTTTCATGTATAATGAAATTGAAGAAATCCTAAAACTGAAAATAGATGAATTGCTGAGATTCAAATTTACCTAAAAACAAAATGAAGTAAACGATGGAAAAGTAAATAGCCCATCTGAAAAAAGTGTTTTTGCGGGTCAGCCAGGCATTCACACTGGTCCTGAACTGGAGACCGTCTACTGCAAACAGGATACTGACAGCGACCACTATCACTGCCCAATCGAGTATTTCTATGCCATTGAAAAAGCCGATCACATTAAGGACCTTATGAGTATGGATGGCTACTTTGATGTCACTCAGAAATCCGGTGCCGAGGTTCGCAAACATGGTGAAAGCTGCTCTGAAAGAATCCGCTCTGAAAAACACCCATGCTATAGTGACCAGTATGAATGTAGAAATGATCTCATAGCTCCTGAACCAAAGCGACTCCGTATTGATCCGAGCCTTGATTCGAAGACGAGTGCAGCTCGGGTCAACGATACGCGCGATGATGATGAATGCGCCATGAAGGCTGCCCCAGAGTATGAATGTCCAGTTGGCACCGTGCCAGAATCCGCTCACCATGAATACGATGAATTGATTGAGATAGGAACGCCACTTGCTGACCCGATTGCCACCGAGTGATATGTATAGATAATCTCTGAACCAGGTAGAGAGCGAGATATGCCAGCGCTTCCAGAACTCGGCTATAGATCTGCTGAAGTACGGTGTATTGAAGTTGCGCATCAGGGTGAAACCCATGACACGCGCACTGCCGATAGCGATGTCAGAATATCCGGAGAAATCGCAGTAAATCTGAATGCTGAAAAACAGCATCGCTACTAGCACTGAGATGCCGTGATAATCATGCGGATGGTCATAGACACCATTTACAATGATGGCAAGTCTGTCAGCGATCACCACTTTTTTAAACATACCCCATGCCATCAGGCGCAGCCCGCTGGTCATAGTATCATAGTCAAACTTATGTTCTTTTCTAAACTGCCAAAGGAGATTCTGCGGGCGCTCGATAGGCCCTGCCACCAGCTGCGGATAGAACATCACATACAGACTGTAGATACCGAAGTGCCTTTCAGCTTTCTGATGACCTCGATAGACCTCGATGGTATAACTCATGGCCTGAAACGTGTGAAAAGACAAACCTATGGGAAGAATGATCTTCAGCAGCGGAATGCTCTGAGTCGCTATATGAAATCCATGCAGCAGATCATTGGCATTATTGATAAAGAAGTTATAGTATTTGAAGACCGCCAACACACCGATGTTTGCCACGAGGCTCATGACCAGAAACAGCTTTCGCCGTTTCCCTTCTGCATTCTCGATCATGATACCCGCTATATAGTCTATGATGATCGTAAAGATCAGGATGAAAATATAGACAGGGATAAAAAACATATAAAAAATGCAGCTGGCAGTGAGCAGATGCAGCCAGCGAAACCGATGAGGCAGCAGGAAGTAGATCAAGGTGACTAATGGAAAGAAGATGAGAAATCCAATAGAATTAAAAAGCATATTGAAATCCGGTTGTTTTTTGACCTACTATTGTAAAAGTCCAAATATACTTTTATTTGTGATTTTCAATTTATTTTTAGCGCAATTTAGGTTGTAACATAGTCATTATGTGGCGAAATGAACGCGAAGCATTAGAGATTATTGAAAATTACCGTTTATTTGACTTTAATAAAATAAAACGGCTCACGAACGGTTTGCCACACAGTTAACATCATGGGAAAATTGAGAACATTATTTTTAAAAGCCCTGGTTATTGCATCACCATTACTGCTCATACTGGCAGTTTATGTGATCACTGACCCTTTCAAAGTTTTGTATTCATACCATTTTGAAAATTACTACAACTGGCAGCACTGGGAGCTGGACCGTGATGTGGCCGGTACCGAAAATCTGAAGCAAAGACTAAGTAAAAATGACATTCCCGACTCTTATATTTTCGGCAATTCGCGCTCACTGGTATTTCGTTGTGATACATGGGAGTCGATCCTGAACGACAATTCCAAACCTTATCATTTTGATGCAGCTACAGAGAGCCTGTTCGGTTTTTATAAAAAAGTAAAATACCTCGATGACAAAAACATTAAGATCAAAAATGCCCTGCTGGTGTGCGATGTGACCCTGCTCTCAAAGACAGTGAACGATCATGACGTGACACATATCAAGCATCCGGATGTATCTGGAGAGTCGATATTTGCATTTCAATCTAATTTCATCAAAGGCTATTTCACCAATTTTTTCTTTTTAAAACAGATCGATTTTCTGTTGTTCAAAAAAGAGAAGAAATACATGAAGGATATTTTTGCGATCAGCCCCGGATACATCAGGACCGAGCCTTATAAAAACGACTACTACTATCAGAAGTATGACAGCATACTCAGTACCGACAGTGCCGGCTATTATGTTTTTAAGAAAGATGTATTCTACGACAGGCCTGCAGCGCAGCAGACTTCTGATACCGTGATCAGGGATAAGCAGATCGTGATGCTGCAGGAGATCAAGCGTATTTTTGATAAGGATCATACCAGTTTCAAGCTTGTGATCAGCCCGCTATACGACCAGAAAAAGATCAATGAAGCTGATGTCAAAACACTAAAGAGCATCTTGGGTGAAAACATCGTGTATGACTATTCCGGCCAAAATGAGATCACTAATTATACCGGCAATTACTACGAATCATCTCACTTCAAACCCTACATAGCGCAGAAGATAATGAACGCGATCTATTCAAAGTAAGCCAAGTTTGTGGCCAAGTTTCTGCTTAATATGAGGCCACTCATCTTTCAGGATTCCATAGTAGACAGTGTTTCGTCTGAAGCCATCACTCATGACAGTATGACTTCGCAATATACCTTCTAACTTTCCTCCTATTTTCTCAATGGCGGCTCGTGACTTTATGTTTCTCTCATCTGTTTTGAGCTCTACTCGTTCGAAATCGAGATGATCGAAAGCATATGTCATCAGCAGAAATTTGCAGTGTTTGTTCAGGCCCGTTCTTTGAAACTGATTCCCTATCCAGGTCGCTCCTATTTCGATGCGTTTGTCCCTGTTTGAGATATTGAGAAAGCTGGTGCTTCCCGCATAGGCATTGATCTGCTTATCAAATATTATGAATGGATAGCGAAGCTTATTGGTCCTTTCCAGGACTGCGTTTTCTATATAGCGGCTCAGGAGATCTTCAGAATATATCTGTACCGGAGAAAATTGATTCAGGTCCTTATACGCAGTGGCAACATCAATGAGAAGAGAAAGGTCCCCGGACTCAAGTGGTCGGATCAATACACGTGAATTCTCCAGAGAGATTCCTTTTGCAAAATCTAAATCCATGACTATTTATTTGAACCGATAATATCAGCGCAAGAACCTTATTCCGGTTCCTGACCTAATATGATATTGACCTTTCCGTTAGGGTTAGATTTGGTACCATTGCTGTAGACCACATGGTCGAGCGGGAAACCATAATCCAGACCGAGCAGACCAAACATAGGCAGGAACACACGTACACCTATACCGACAGATTTGTTGAGCTGATATGGACGATAGTCACTCATATCCTGCCATGTATTACCACCCTCGAGGAAGACCAATGCAAAGATGGTAGCAGATGGATTGAGTGAAATAGGATAGCGCAACTCAGCCGTGAATTTATTGAATATGGCCGCACCTGCTATAGTAGCCGGAGGTGAAGTAGGGCTGATGATGTCGTAACCACGCAGACGCACGATCTCCTTACCCAAGATATTGAAGGTACTGATACCATCGCCACCCACTTCGAAACGCTCGAATGGAGAAACACCCAACTTCTGATTGTAAGTACCAAGGAAACCCAGTTTAGCAGAGGCACGGAAGACCAGATTCTGATAGAGAGTAGTGTACCAGTCAGCAAAGAATTTCACCTTAAAGAATTCGACCAGTTTGTACCTGACCTCAGGAGAAAGTGAATCACTACCATAGTTTATACTACGCGGACCTTTAAACAATTTCGAATAAGGTAATGTTCCCTGTACAGAAAACATGAAGCTGGAACCATGCTTCGGATACAATACCTGATCGAGAGAGTTACGGCTTAATATCAGTGACAGATTCAGATTATGTGCATCTCCTACCCCATTACCTGTACCTGTATTGAAGATAGGCAGATAGGATGAGTTATTGATCTGATAATATGCATAAGTGAGGGCTGTCTCAAAGGTGAAATAATCATCCGGCTTCTTCAATCTGGTAGCCCACGACACGGTACCACCGGTAGAATAGTAATGGCCGGTAGATGCATAGGTCAGACCATTGGCATAAGAAATGATATTCGTTCTGTTGAAAGCAAAAGTGAGTGAGTTCGGTTTTTTGCCACCGAGCCAAGGCTCTGTAAATGATGCTGTAAAGAACTGGCTGGTCTTGCCACCTGATTGGATACGGATACTAAGTCTCTGGCCATCTCCCGTAGGCAGTGGATTCCAGGCTTTTTTGTCAGTAATATTGCGGAGAGAGAAGTTAGTAAAGGTCACCCCCAAAGTACCTGTGAGACCCACGGTCGTGCCTCCGTAACCCGCAGAAAGCTCGAGCTGATCAGATGGTTTTTCTGTCACTCTGTATTCGATATCTACCGTACCATTTTCGGCATTAGGTATCGGTACCACATCAAGCTGCTGCGGATCGAAATATCCCAGAGAGATGATCTGTCGCTGAGAGCGGATCAGGTCCTCACGACTGAATTTATTGCCGGGCAGGGTCCGTAGCTCACGCCTGATGACACGCTCATTCGTTTTGGTATTGCCAATGATGCGCACCTCATTGATAGTAGCCTGCGGACCTTCAGTGATGCGGAGTTCAATATCTATAGAGTCACCATCAACTCTTACTTCCATAGGCTGTATGGAGAAGAAAAGGTATCCATCGTTCATATAGAGTGAACTCACATCGCCTCCATTAGGGTTGGAGAAAAGTTTTTCTTCCAATGCTTTGGCATTATAGACTTCACCTTTCTTGATATTAATGATCTTGGACAGAACTGAATCCGGATACTTTGCATTGCCGTTGTAAAGGAAATTGCGGAAGTAATATTTCCTGCCCTCATCTATTTTGATATTGATGACCAGATTATTGTTATCCTCTCTGATCACCGTATCAAAAACGATATGCGCATCACGATAACCCTTGGTATTGTAGAATTCTATGACACTCTTTTTGTCTTCCTCGTATTCTTTGATCCTAAACTTAGATGCCTTGAAAATGTTCAGGTTTACAAAATGCTCCAGATACTGATACCAACTATATGGAGATAAACTACCCGGAACCTCATACCATTTCGGGTGGTATCCGAATTTTTTGAAGTTCTTGCGAAACTGCAGGATACTATCCATATCAAATTTCACCCGTTCCTTTGTTTCCTTCATCTTATGCCTTAGCATCGGTTCGGAGAATGACTTTGCTCCTTCAAAAGAAATAGCCCTGATCCTGACAGGTTCACCTTTTTGCACATAAAACTTGACGTTTATCGTACGTTTTAGTACTGAGTCACGCTCTACCTTTGCCTCGGCTTTGACATTCAGAAATCCTTTTTCGATATAGTAATTCTTAATGACCTGAATGGCCTTCATCTTCTTATTATCAGTGAATATTTCACCGGTGCGCAGGTCTATCTTTTTGTGAATGTCATCGCGGTCAGAATTTTTGACCCCTAGAATGGTATATGAATGTATATGCGGGCGTTCCTCTACTACTATGGTCAGAAACACTTCATTGCCTACCACCTTATCTACATCTATGGATACATTGGTAAAGAGTTTTTGTTTCCAGAGGCTTTTGATAGCCTTAGGAATGTCTTCTCCGGGTATTTTGATCTTCTGGCCTTGTCTGAGACCTGATAGCGATATGAGGATGGTTTTATCGTTTTCTGTTCCTTTGACTTTGATGTTGGCTATGCTGTATTCTTTCGGTTTCGAATAGTCTACAGTCAGTGCTGTTGAGTCTTGTGCATGCAGGTATGCTGCAGAGGTGATCAGTATTCCAATTATTAGGAAGCGCAGGAAAGCACCTAACCTGAAAAAACTGAATGTATGTAATACTGCGTTGCTTTGCTTCACTTGTATGCTTTACTTAATGTCTAAATAGCGGGTCATTGTCCCTTGATCTGTTCAGTCGTTTTACCGAATCTTCTCTCTCTGGCCTGATATATCAATATCGCGTTGTACAGTTCTTCTTTATCAAAATCCGGCCAGAATTTTTCGGTAAAATAGAACTCCGAATATGCCAACTGCCACAGCAGGAAATTGCTGATACGCTGCTCACCGCTTGTCCTGATCATTAGTTCGGGATCAGGTATACCGGCTGTATACAGATGCCCATTCAACAGGTCCTCCTGAATATCACCTACATTTACTTTGCCATCTTTCACATCCTGCGCTATAGTCCTCACCGCCTGCACTATATCAGCTTTGCCGCTGTAATTGAGAGCCAGTATCAGATCCATGCGGGTATTCCCCTCCGTTTGTTCCATCGCCACGCGCAATTCTCTCGCTGTGTTGCCCGGCATTGCATCTATATTACCGATCGTGCGCAGCCTGATGTTGTTCTTTTGCAGGGTTTTCACCTCTGCCATGATCGTTTTCAGCAGCAGATCCATGAGTCCGGTCACCTCCAGTATCGGTCTGTTCCAGTTCTCCGTAGAGAATGCATAGAGGGTCAGGTATCTGACACCTAGTTCTGCACATCCTTCTGCTGTCTCTCTCACCGCCTTCACCCCATTGGTATGCCCGAAGAGCCTATTCTTGCCTCTCTCCTTGGCCCAACGCCCGTTGCCATCCATTCTTATGGCTACGTGCTGGGGCAATTTGGTCAGGTCGATCGATTCTTTTAAGCTCATTTTGGGTTGTGCTTTAAACGTCTTTCGGTCAAATTATTTTCTTTTCTCTCAGTTAAAAAATGAATTTAACAATTTTGCGAAAGTCGGCAAATATAGGCAATTTGGTGGGTACTCAAAGTCGATGGTAGGCTAATACAGTTTGTCTCGGTGCGAAAGTTGTTTTTTTACAAATCTTTTAACGAATTAAAGTCTTTAAGGAAGTATACATCATCAAGATCGCTCATATTTCCCGCTCGGGTAATGTCTGAGCAGATCAGTGCGAACCAATGCTTTCACCTTCTCCCGACCCTCCGTTAGCCTGTCTCCCTGAAATTCAGAAGCCGGGATGGGTCGATGCCAATACACGATCAGCTTCCTGCCGGGATGTATGAGTTTCCGTCCTTTTCGAGGCCAGATCTCTCCTGCACCGATGAATGTGAGCGGCACAAGAGGTACATCGGTATCTGCCGAAAGCCTGAAAGCACCATTATAAAAGCGGGTCAGAAACTCCTCTGTAGTATTGCAGGTGCTCTCCGGACAGATGAAAAATGAACATCCTGTCATGATCTTCTCTTCCATGATCTGTATGCTTCGCGCCCGATCTGCCGAATCCTGACGCTGCACTGGCACATAAAACTTATCGAGCAAATAGCCGAGCACAGGCCATTTGAGCATCTCGGCTTTGCCCAGAAACTTGACATAATTTGGTATCACAGCGCCTGCTATCACTGCATCGAGCAGTGAGCGATGATTGCTGATATATACATACTGCCCATTCGGGTCGATGAGTTCGCGGCCTCTTATTTCCAGCCTGATACCGAATAGCACCAGCGCCACTCGTGCCAATGCAGGTGGCGCAAAATGTGCAGCACGTATGATACGGGCATGGCCGGAGAGGACAGACAGAAATAAAACAGGAAATAAGATCAGGCACAATGTGATAAAAACCATCAGACACCAGATGGCCCAGAGAGATAATAAAATGGTTGTCACTATGCGCATGAAAGATGATTTGAGTTGGTCATTATTAAGCTTTTGATGCCATAACTGTTAAAAAAAGTAATTAAATCTGATTCCTGTAAATATTATATCTCCGCAAACTAGCACCAAATATCCTGATTTAGACTTGCAAAACCATGTATAACCACATTTCATATACGGCTATTCTCTCATTTTTAGTTTTGCACTATCTCGTATTACTCTATATTTGCACCCCAATGTCAGACAGCCTGGTTATCATACCTACTTTTAATGAGAAGGGTAATATAGAGCGAATGGTGAGAAAAGTTTTTTCTCTGACCAAAGCTTTTGACCTATTGATCATCGATGACGGCTCGCCCGATGGCACAGCTGACATCGTCAAGTCCCTTCAGAATGAATATTCCGGAAGACTATTTTTGATACAACGCAGCGGCAAGCAGGGCCTTGGCACTGCTTATATCACCGGCTTCAGATGGGCCCTTGATCGCAGCTACGAATACATCTTCGAAATGGATTGTGACTTTTCACACAACCCCGATGATCTGATCCGTCTCTACGACAGCGCTGTGAATGGTGCCGATCTCGCCATTGGTTCACGATATGTAGAAGGTGGTGGATTCATAAACTGGCCTAAAGACCGGATATTCATCTCAAAAGGTGCTTCCATTTATGTCAACTTTATGACCCGCATCGGTATCTCAGATCCCACTGCTGGTTTCGTTTGTTTCAGAAGAAAGGTACTTGAGACCATCGACCTCGACAAAATACGTTTCGTAGGTTATGCCTTCCAGATAGAAATGAAGTTTGCTACCCGCCGTCTCGGATTCAAAATAGCCGAGGTGCCGATCATCTTTACCGAACGCGTAGAAGGTGTCTCAAAAATGAGCAGCAACATCATTCGCGAAGGGATAATCGGTGTCATGACCATCGAATGGAGAAGCCTCTTTGAATCTTACGAAAAAGGGAAATAATTCCCCCCTTTATTTCCCCCCGCTTATCTGTAACATTTAGTGCCCTTTATCGTATCTATCCCGACAGATATGAGACACTTCGTATTAATATTATTAACCCTTTTCTCTCTTACAGTTTCTGCCAAAGGACCCGCTTCTATCAAAATGGCGGCACCACAGTCTGCTAATGATTTCTTTCAGATCGGTTTCAGCGCAGCCAACAACGGCCAATATGACGTAGCTGTCAAGAACTACAGCATGGCCATAGATATCGACCCAAACAGAATTTACTTTTTTTATCACCGTGGTCTGGCTCATCGCGCACTCGGCGAAAAGTCTCAGTCCATAGCTGATTTTAATCAATGTCTCTCCATGAAACCCATAGCGGAGGCATATTATGAGATCGGTGTCTTCAAATATGAGGATCTGGACCTGATGGGTGCCAAAGCCAGATCGGAAGAGCACACGTCTGAACTCCAGTCACTCCGGAGAATCTCG
>CAIXBT010000417.1 GCA_903917755.1 uncultured Bacteroidota bacterium | reverse complement strand
TTTCCATCAAAAAACACAAATACCATTGTGACCTAAGCGGAGATTATCAAAAAAAAAATATCACCACTGCACTCACCGCCATCAATGAGCTTAAATTACTTGGAATAAAGATTGACCAGACCGCCATTAAAGAAGGGCTGAAGAATATCAAGGCTTCTACCTATTTCATCGGGAGATGGATGATAATGGGCAGGAAACCGATGGCCATCTTCGACAGTGCACATAATGAAGGCGGGATCAAAGAATTGGTCTTGCAATTAAAGAAACTAAAATTTGATCACCTGCATTTCGTTTATGGCACAGTAGCAGATAAAGATATCACACATATTCTGTCTATGCTTCCAGCCCGGGCCGCCTATTATTTCTGCAGACCTGATATCCCTCGCGGCAAAGATGCCAGTGAACTTCAAAAAGAAGCTACTATTCAAAAACTCAAAGGCAGCGTCTATCCATCAGTAAAAAAAGCTCTCAAAACGGCGCTATCACAGGCTAAAAAAAATGACCTCGTACTAGTGAGCGGCAGCATATTCGTAGTAGCAGAAGTGATATAAAAGATATGATAACGCAGGTGTCAGGGGACTAAATGGGATTAAATTTTACCTTTGTATCATGTCAATATATCCTGTCGTATCGCTTCCGCCACACAAAACTGAAGCTGTCAAACGTTTTCACCCCTGGATATTCTCGGGTGCGATTTTCAAAAAAGATGCATCTGTCACCGAGGGAAATCTGGTAGAAGTACAAGATACCAGCGGCAACTTTCTGGCCATAGGCTATTACAGCAATGGCAGTATAGCCGTCCGGATCCTGTCTTTCAAGCCTATCGAATCTCTCGAAAAACTGTGGGTCGAAAAGATACGATCAGCCTACGAACTCAGAAAGAGCATAGGTCTTGCATCAAATCCTGATACCAATGTTTTTCGCCTGATGACTGCAGAAGGCGATGGAGTGCCGGGGCTTATCATTGACTATTACAATGGAACCTGTGTCTTTCAGGCACATAGCATGTTCATTCATAAACACCGATTTGCGATAGTAGAGGCATTAGCTGCTGTACTTGGCAAAGATCTAAAAGCGGTCTATGACAAGAGTGAGAATGTGCTGGAGCGTAAAGAAAAATCATCTGTGGCGGGGCAATTCATTTATGGCGCGAAGGGTTCATCAGAAGTACTTGAACATGGCAATAAATTTCTCATAGATATGGAGGCTGGCCAGAAAACTGGCTTCTTCATAGACCAACGTGAAAACAGAAAGCTTCTCGCCAATTATTCCAAAGGAAAAAATGTGCTCAATACATTCAGTTACTCCGGTGGCTTCTCGATCTATGCCGCCAAGGCCGGTGCTACCTTGGTACACTCGGTAGATAGTTCTGCCAAGGCCATCGGTCTGGCCAATGAAAATGCAGCCTTGAATCAAATACCGGCCAGTGTACATGAGGCATTTGCCGTAGATGTATTTGACTTTATGAAACGAGCACCCGCTGACCTCTATGATATCATAGTCCTTGACCCTCCGGCATTCGCTAAGAACCAACACAGCAGACATGCAGCAGTACAGGCATACAGAAGGCTCAATAAATCTGCTTTCGACAAGATCAAACCGGGTGGTATAGTATTTACTTTCTCCTGCTCACAGGCAGTAGGGGTAGATTTTTTTAATGGTGCCGTGACCGCAGCCGCCATAGAGAGTGGCAGAAATATCCGCATCATCGACCATATGACACAGCCTGCAGATCATCCGCAGAGCA
>CAIXBT010000416.1 GCA_903917755.1 uncultured Bacteroidota bacterium | reverse complement strand
TACTAATGGAACGAACGGCGCACCGGGAGCTACCGGACCTACAGGGGCAGCCGGAACAAATGGAACGAATGGAACCAACGGAACGAATGGTACTAATGGAACGAACGGCGCACCGGGAGCTACCGGACCTACAGGGGCAGCAGGAACAAACGGTACAAATGGAACCAACGGAACAAATGGAGTGACAGGTCCTACAGGAACAGCGGGAACGAATGGCACCAACGGAACAAACGGCGTGACAGGTCCAACCGGTCCCGGAACCATTTGTGGTACAGCAACAACAAATTATGTTGTAAAATTTACAGCACCAACTACGATGTGTAACTCGATCATTTTTGATAATGGTACTCAGGTCGGTATCGGAACTACAACTCCGGCCACAGGAACAATTGCTCCGACAATAAAACTGTTTAAAGTGCAGGAAACCGGTGTGGCTGCTAACTCTTCAGGAATGGAAGTAGTAAATACCTCTGCTAACGGAGTAGCTTTGACATCAGGAAATAGTAATGCTGCAGATGCCTATAATGCCTTCGAAGGTGTGACATACGGCACATACTCTGGTGTATTTGGTTTACATATTCCTACTACAGGGACTGGATACGGAGGATACTTTGTGACGAACTCAACGGATGCAAATGCCTATGGTTTATATTCTCAGATGCCGACCGGATCTGCCGGGTGGGCAGCATATTTTAACGGTGATATAAATGTGACAGGAGCCACTTATAATATCTCTGATAGAAATTTGAAATCTGATATCACTCCACTGGCAAATGCAATTGAGAAACTCAAACAATTGAATGGTGTCAGCTACTATTACAAAAAAGACGTAGCAGCTAAATTTGGTTTGACTGACAAGCATGTCATTGGTGTTTTGGCACAGGATGTAGAGGCTGTCTTCCCTGAGTTGATCAAGGAAAGCAATATCATTACCAAATCAAATGGTAAGGCTACACAGGCTAACACTTCTGAAACAATGAAAGTGAAAACCGTGAACTATCAGGGTTTGATACCGGTGCTGATCGAAGCGATCAAAGAGCAACAAAAACAAATCGAGGACCTTCAGAAGCAAGTAGAGCTTTTGAAAAAATAAGCATAACAATTTTAACTGAAAGGCTCTCTCAACAATATTGGAGAGCCTTTTTTAATTTATGAAAAAATCGAGTTTATGAGTACCGGAATCTTAAGACCCAACACAGATGAATATGCACCCTATTATCATGCATATATCTGCAAAGTGAATACTGATGACCTGATCGGGGCATTGGAAGCAGGGCAGAATGAATTTATTCAGTTGCTGCAGGGTATCTCTGCGGATAAACTTGACTATCGCTATCAGGAGGGTAAATGGAGCATCAAAGAGGTCCTGATACATCAGATGGATGTAGAGAGGATCTTCACTTGCCGCGCATTACGATTTTCAAGAAATGACAGAACCTCACTGCCGGGATTCGATGAGGACCAGTATGTGCCGGAAGCAAATGCTGCGGAGAGGAACTTGGATAGCCTGATAGATGAATACACGGCATTGAGGCGATCTACCATTCAGTTTTTTAAAAACATTAGCCCTGAGATGAGCCTGAGAACAGGCATAGCCAATGGCAAAGAAATATCCGTGCGTGCATTAGGCTTTATAATTCCGGGTCATGAACTGCATCATATGCAGGTTATCAAAGAGCGATATCTGTGATCCTCTTTTCATATTACAGACATTTTCATTCTGTTAATTTACTATAGGTCTGATTTATTTAGCATCTTTGATTTAAGAAAAATATCACCTAAACCCTGCTCAAATGAAAAAACAGTTTTACGTATTTGTCATTGCACTTCTTTGTTTCTGCGGCACATCACATGCAAATGTGGGCGATACTACCTGGGTGCAGTCTTTTAACGGGCAGTTTACCCATTACGGGAATTACGACACATCAATCGCGTTTCCAAATGGGACAAAGAACTACAGAAAGATATATATGATCTTCACTTTGGGTGAATACAATTGCCCCGGTAGCCCTCAATATTGTCATCAATGGGATTATACAGTTCTGAATTACGTCATGACTCCGGGTGGAGATACGCTTGAGTTAGCACGCTTCATTACACCATATGCTACAAGTGGTACACCGGGCTTCAATGCCGCATGGAAGCAGCATTACATCTTTGATGTGACCGATTACTATCCGATACTAAAGGACTCTGCCACGATGCGCATTGTATATTCAGGGTACTCATGGGGATTCAATGGTGATGTGAAATTCGCTTTCATAGAAGGAACTCCTGAGAGAAATGTACTCGGTCATGATAAGCTTTGGAACAGCAGTTACACCTATGGAAATCTGGCCAGTGTCATAGACAGCAGTGTTCAGGCATATTCACTGACTGCTCCTGCAGGCACCCAGTCAGCAGAAATGAAATTGGCTATCACTGGCCACGGCTCAGATCAGGCTACGGGCTGCTGCGAATTTGACAATACAGGCGTGGGTCATGCATATACAGTAGTGGCAAATAATAATCCAATAGCACAATACAACATGAACATAAACTGCGGTCTGAGCGAACTATATCCTCAGGGTGGTACATGGGCCTATGGCAGAGCGGGTAACTGGTGTCCGGGAGGTTTGGTCAGTCTGGCGCAGTATAAACTAACGGGTGTTTCTTCAGGGCCTTATTCTGTAGATCTGAATTTTGATGATACATATAATGGTGTGGGTAGTTATGGGATCTATACGATAGGCAGTTCAATATTTTATTATGGCAACTATAACAAGACGCTTGATGCTTCTCTGGAAGATGTGGTGGCACCTACTAATTTCGAATGGTATCGCAGGGAGAATCCGCGTGCGAGTGTGCCTGTAGTAAAGGTACGCAACACCGGTGGCACACCTATCACAAGTATTCTATTTCAATATGGGGTGAAAGATTCGGCTATGGCTCAATACATATGGCTCGGCTCAATAGCTCCGTCTAAGGATACGACCATTTCGCTGCCGGCACTCCTTGCTTTGACCAATCTGTCACTCAACTATGCTACGGGTTTATATGGTTTCATGGCTCAGATCCTTCAGGTAAACGGACAAACTGATAATGACCAGAGCAATGACACGATCACCTCAAGTTTCAATGTAGCTCCAACATGGCCATCAACTTTTTTAATAAAAATGGTCACAAATTCATGGGGCGCGAGTGGCAGTCTCGGCACCAACCCCTCAGCAGCCAGTTGGCAGTTGACAGATATGAATAACAATGTAATAGCATCTCGCACAAACAATACTGTAACCACGACTTATTATGATACCGTGACATTGAACTCCGCCAGCTTTTATGCCTTGACTGTGAGCACGACCAACTGTACCGGACTGGACTGGTGGGCAGATGCTCAGGGATACGGCAGCAGCTATACTCCGGGCTCATTTGTGGTACAAGATTATAACAATGGAAATGTAGCTTTGCCTCTCAATGGTAATAATGTAGGCTCATATCATGATGATTTTGGCTGCGGAATTACTCAGTATTTCACGACTGTAGGGCAGTGCCAGGCTAATACACCGAGCATCAGCCGAAATGGCAATATGCTGATCGCCTCCACTGGTGTCAGCTATCAGTGGTTCAGAAACGGAACCAAAATAAACGGGGCTACAAGCAGTATATATAACATGACAACTAACGACGGCAACTTCACAGTACAGGTGACCGATGGCAATGGATGCGTTGGTACTTCTGCTTCTTATGCCGTAATAAATCTGGGCCTCACTAATCTGTATGATCAGGCATCTGTAAAGATAGCTCCAAATCCGTCAAGCGACCTTTTCACACTTAGTGTAAGCAGTGCTTTGATTGGGACTACCTATACCATTTCAGACTATACGGGCAGGAATGTTTTGTCGGGAAATATTAATACAGAAAACACTACTGTCTCTGTAGCCGGACTTTCAGCAGGAATATATCTGGTTACCGTTTCTGATGGCAAAAGCGCTATCACTAATCGAATAGCTGTAGCGAGATAAACTTCATCACTCAAAATATTTACAGCCCTGCTTTTTATCGAAGCGGGGCTTTTTTATTGAGGAGATTGAGTCTCAACTTCGGCTATGTTTTTGCCATATACGAATTCACTCACCTCTCTCAGTTTATGGGTAGCTGCTTTCATCGACGTTATCCCTTCGATATGCAAAACCAGAAATTTTTCTGTTTCACGCAGGTATATCCCCTGCCGGTGCTGCTGTACATACAGCATTATACGTGAGAATGCCTCAGATTTATAAAATGCTGCCTGCTGATTGGCAATGAAATAACAACGCAGGTGTTTGTTCTTGATGATGAGTTGCTCCATCCCGAGTCTATTCGCTATCCATTTCAAACGAACGCCATTAAAGAGTTCATATATCTGCTTGGGCACCTGACCGAATCGATCCGTGATCTTATTCTCAAACTCTTTGATCCCTTCTTCGTTTTTCACTTCATTGAGATCTTTATATAGCAGCATCCGCTCTGCAGAACTGCGGACGTATTCATCCGGTATCAGCATCTCCAGATCCGTCTCTATGGTACATTCTTTAGCATAGTCATGATTGTCTTTGAGCTCTTCGGCATAGAGCTCTTTGAAGTCCGTTTCTTTCAATTCCCGTACAGCTTCATCCAGTATTTTGTGATAGACATCATAGCCGATCTCTGCTATGAAACCACTCTGCTCGCCACCCAGTAGGTTTCCCGCACCACGTATATCCATGTCACGCATGGCGATATTAAATCCGCTGCCTAGCTCCGCAAACTCTTCGATGGTCTTGAGTCGCTGGCGGGCCTCATTGGTCAGACTATGCTTAGACGGTGCAAAGAGATAACAGAAGGCATGTTTATTTGAGCGGCCCACACGACCACGTAGCTGATGCAGGTCACTAAGTCCGAACTGATGAGCATTATTGATGATGATGGTATTGGCATTTGAAATGTCGATGCCGGCCTCTATGATATTAGTAGCGAGGAGCACATCAAACTGTTTATTGACGAACTGCAGAAGCACTTCCTCCAGTTTGTCTCCCTCCATCTGACCATGTGCCACACCTATATCTATATTGGGAACTATCTTATGCAGCATGGTCTTGACCTCAGTGATATCTTTCACTCGATTGTGTATAAAGAATACCTGTCCGCCCCGATATACTTCAAACTCGATGGCCTCCTTGATTATATCGGGGTTAAGCGTATGCACTTCTGTCGTGATGGGTTGTCTGTTGGGCGGCGGAGTATTGATGATACTCAGGTCACGAGCCCCCATCATGGAAAATTGTAAGGTGCGTGGTATCGGGGTAGCAGTGAGTGTCAGGCAGTCGATATTTGCTTTGAGCTCTTTGAGTGTTTCTTTGACCTGCACACCGAATTTCTGTTCTTCATCTATCACCATCAGGCCGAGATCTTTAAACTTGACCGTCTTGCCTACGAGCCCGTGAGTTCCTACTATGATATTGATCTTGCCTTCTGCGAGTCTTTGCAATGTCTCTTTCTTTTCTTTCGCACTTTTGAAACGATTCAAATAATCTATCTCTACAGGAAACTCGGCCAGACGTTCTTTGAAAGTTTTCTGATGCTGCATGGCGAGGATCGTGGTCGGCACCATGACAGCGACCTGCTTGCCATCGAGTACGGCTTTGAAGGCCGCACGAATAGCCACCTCCGTTTTACCAAAACCCACATCACCGCATACGAGCCTATCCATGGGCGATGAACGCTCCATGTCACGCTTCACATCTTCTACTGCTTTGGCCTGATCGGGAGTATCTTCATACATAAAAGATGCCTCGAGCTCGGTCTGCATATAGTTGTCAGGAGAGAAAGAAAAACCCTTATGCGCGCGTCGTTTGGCATATAGCTGTATCAGGTCAAAAGCTATTTCCTTGATACGCTTCTTGGTTTTTTTCTTGAGGTTAGCCCATGTATCGGTACCGAGTTTGTGCACACGTGGAGCCTCGCCTTCTTTGCCTACATACTTGGATATTTTGTGGATAGATTGAATGCCCACATAGAGGATATCATTGCCGGCATATATCAGCCGCACGGCCTCCTGTATCTGCCCGCCTGCTTCTATTTTTTCCAGACCCGAATATACGCCTACACCATGATCTATGTGTGTCACATAGTCGCCGGGTTTTAATTCGCGGAGGGTCTTCAGCAGCATCTGTGTGTCTCGCGAAAAACCCTGCTTCAGATTGTATTTATGATAGCGATTGAATATCTGATGGTCTGTGTAGCAAACGATATTGAGGTCGGTGTCTATGAAACCATTATGAATAGAAATGTAAACAGGCGTGAATGCTACCTTGGCCTTCAGGTCTTCGAATATTGCATAGAATCGTTCTATCTGTTTCGGGTTATCTGAAAAAACAAGATTCGTCAAACCCTTTTCATCATTATCTTTCAGATCCTGGATGAGCAGTTCGAAATTTTTATTGAAAGAAGGTTGCGGTTTGGAATGAAACCTGATCTGATGTTCTGTATTATAAAAATTGCTGCCGCCAAATTCGATTATCCTGAATCGTTTGAGCTGTTTGATTATATCTCCTGAAGCTACAAAGACACGGGCCGCTTCGCCCTCACGCAAAGGATGACGCTCATCAAGATCGGAGTAGTTTTTTAGATTCTTCTGAAACTTTTCAGCCTTCAGCATACAGTCATCGAGTTTGTCAAGAAGCAACTGCATGTCTTTGACCCAGATGATGGTATTGTCTGTAAAAACTTCAAAGACCGATGCTTTGCTCTCGTTAGTAAAGTGCGTCTGAATGTTTGGGACGATGGTGACGCTGGAAATTTTTTTGGTAGAAAGCTGTGTATTGGGATCGAAGGTCCGGATAGATTCAATGTCTTTGTCAAATAGCTCGACACGATAAGGGAGTTCATTTCCAAATGAAAAAATATCGATGATACCGCCTCGAATCGAGAACTGTCCGGGCTCATAGACGAAATCCACTCTGTCAAACTCAAACTCTACGAGCAGCTCGATCATAAAATCCAGATCGAGCGATTCACCTGCTTTGAGCCTGAGCGTCTGCTCTTCGAGCTTTTCTTTTTTGACTGCCTTTTCAAATATCGCCTCGGGGTAGGTCACTGCCAGTTCAGCTCTGGATGATGGATGAGACAAACGGTTTACGGTCTCTGCCCGGTGCATCACATTGGTGTTGTTCAGCTCTTCAAAGCCTTGCGGACGCTTGAAGGAATCAGGAAAAAAGAAAACATCTTTATGCGTAAGAATAGCGGAGAGGTCGTTTTGAAAATAAGCAGCTTCTTCTTTATCTCCAATGATGAAAAGGTGGTTGTAGTCGGTCATCTTAAAGGCCGCCGCCGCCACAAATGACTCCTGCGAACCTGTGAGTCCTGACAAACTTATATCTGCCTCTGATCTTTTCAGCAGTTCAGTCAACTGCCTGAGGCCATCTGACTCTTTGTATTTCTCTATGAGCTCTTCGATCTTCATTTTAATTCAATCTTTTCAAAATAGTTTAGCCCCGCATCGCCTGATACGGGGTATGAAAGTGCCCTTTTAAAATTTAAAGCTAAAAGTTAAGAATGAAGGACAGGTGCCCGTATTCTATTTTTAACTCTTAACTTTTAACTATCAATTATTTAGTTATCCCTTCGGAGCCTCGTTAGGGTTCCTTGGTTTATTATATGGCTTCCTGAAGTTATTATTGTTGTTGTTGCGATTATTGTTGTTGTTATTCCGGTTGTTATTATTGTTATTGTTATTCCGGTTGTTATTGTTGTTGTTGCGATTGTTGTTATTCTGAAACTGCTGACGAGGTTTCTGACGGTTAGCACGAGACAGTTCGCTGATGCTATCCTCCACGCTTAGACTCAGCTCATCTTTAGAAATGATACGAAGGTCATTTTTGATGATCTCATCATTGGTATTTTCTTTATTCCAGTTTTGATAGGTCAGCTTCATGTAGTTGCCTATACACTGAGCGAAAGCGGCACGTTTCTCAGGATCTTCGACTTTTTTGGCTTTCTCGACGAGAGCTATCACATTCTTGCCATAGTGACGAAACTTGATCCTGGTCTGCGGATATTCGAGCGGCTCAGGCTTTTCGATGATCTGAGATTTGGTGGTTTTCGGATACGGTGAATCCACATCGAGTTTGAATTCGCTGATCATAAAAAGATGATCCCATAGCTTGTGGCGAAAGTCCTCTACATTGCGCAGATGCGGGTTTAGCTGGCCCATCAGTTCGATGATCTCTAGGGCTGTCTGATTGCGCCTGTTGCGATCTTCTATTTTCACACAGTTATCTACTATGCGTTTCACATGCCGGCCGTATTCGGCGAGGGTGATCTTTTCTCTGGAAGTATTATAGTCCATGTTAGATAAATCCGGTTTAATGTTCATTTTTTGATCTCCCCTCAGTCTCTCGTTCGAGCAGACACAAAGTTTTAGGAGACATTTTTAATTGAGATAAATAAAAAAGGCTGCACGGTGGCAGAATATATATTAAGGGTGAAGAGTAGGTTTAGATATCTGAGAACAAAGGACCAAGGTTGGATCAGGTCTTATTTTCAGATCAACTTAAAATCTTCAGCTTAGCAAATTTAAGCATTATTTTCTTCTCCCCAAAATTCGGGAAAAAGATGGTCGCTATCTTATTGGTACCTGCACCTTCCATGGCGGTCACTTTGCCATCACCAAATTTCTCATGACGCACATCCATGCCATTCTGGATAGTGAACGCATCATCTGCTATGAACGGGTCTGTAGAGGTGATAATGGGTGTGGCTATCGGTTTAGCAGCTGGTTTAGGATAGATGCTTTTGCCCCATCCTTCCTGTTTCAGGATCGGTTGTTGTGCTTTAGGCTGCTGCTGTCCATAGAGGCTCATGATATTCTCGGGGATCTCATTGAGGAAACGTGAAGCTTCGCTGTACTGGATATTACCGTATTTATATCTCGTAGTGGCATAGGTCAGAAAAAGCTTTTTCTCGGCACGTGTTATCGCCACGTAAAAAAGACGCCTCTCTTCCTCCAGATCATCTTGCGAATACAGTGACTGCGATGAAGGGAACAAACCCTCTTCCATACCCACCGCATACACCACCGGAAACTCCAGTCCCTTGGCTGCGTGGATGGTCATCATTTTCACGGTGTCTTCATTGTTCTTATCCTTGTCATCGCCCGTGTAGAGCGCTACATTCTGAAGATATGAGCCAAGCGTACGATCCTGTGCCAGCTCTTCATTTTCCATCACCACATCATCCTCCACAAACTCTTTGATACCGTTCATGAGCTCCTGAATATTCTCGTAGCGGGCTATCCCTTCCACGGTCTTGTCATTGTATAATTCCGCGACCAGCTTGGTCGTTTTACCAATATGTGTGGCAAGGTCAAAGGCACTTTTATCTTTTGACAAAGCAGCAAATGACTTTATCATAATAGCAAACTCATAGATCAGATTCTTTGTACGCGATGGAAAATCATAAAGCTCAACATTCTCAATGATATCCCAAGGGCGCTTGTCGTTATTGGCTGCAAAGATGATGATCTTGTCTATCGTGGTCTGACCAATACCGCGCACGGGATAGTTGATCACACGTTTCAGTGCTTCTTCATCATAGTGATTGATGGCAAGCTTCATGTATGCCAGCAGATCCTTGATCTCCTTACGCTGATAGAAGGACATACCACCATAGATCTTGTAGGGGATATTGTGTCTTCTCAATGATTCCTCAAATGCTCTCGACTGAGCATTGGTGCGGTATAGAATGGCGAAATCCTGATTCTTGAAATGTTCACGCATCCTCATCTCCTGAATACTGTCGGCCACAAATCGTCCTTCCTCATTGTCAGACGGGGTCTTGACCAGTTTGATCAGTTCGCCCTGTTCATTGTCTGTCCATATCTCTTTTTTGAGTTGGTGCTTATTGCGATGTATCAGTTCGTTAGCAGCCTTTACGATGTTTTGAGTGGAGCGGTAATTTTGTTCGAGCTTGAATATTTTCAGATCAGGAAAGTCCTTCTCAAAATTCAAGATGTTATCTATCGTAGCGCCGCGGAAGGCATAGATAGACTGAGCATCATCGCCCACCACGGTGATATTCTGATACACATCTGCTATGCGCCTCACTATCTCATACTGAAGCTGATTCGTATCCTGAAACTCATCTATCAGCACATACTTGAATTTATGCTGATACTTGTACAGCACCTCCGGAAAACGATCCAGTAGTTCATACGTTTTGAGCAGCAGGTCATCGAAATCCATCGCACCGCTTTTGAAACATCTCTCAGTGTATGTTGCGTAGATGCTTGCCGTTTCTGGTCTGCGTGCATCTCTGTCTTCGCTCAGCAGGTCAGGGTCCTGTTTGTATTGCTCGGGAAATATCAGGGCATTCTTGCAGGCACTGATGCGATATTGCACCTGATTGGGTTTATATATTTTGTCATCCAGATTGCGCTCTTTGATGATCGTCTTGATCAGCGAACGCGAATCTTCGGTGTCATATATCGTAAAGTTAGACGGATAGCCAATGCGCTGCGCCTCCACACGCAGTATGCGCGCAAAGACGGAGTGGAAAGTACCCATGAAAAGCGATCGCGCATCATTGCCCGATATTTTTTCGATACGCGTACGCATCGATTCTGCCGCCTTATTGGTAAAGGTCAGTGCCAGTATGGAAAAAGGAGTAACCCCCTTATTGACGAGATGGGCGATGCGGTAGGTCAGTACACGTGTCTTGCCGGAGCCGGGTCCTGCTATGATGAGTGTAGGGCCGTCGGTATTGACCACAGCCGCGCGCTGTATGTCATTTAATTCTGATAAATAGTCTTGATTCACGTGCGCTAAAATAGTACCCTTTGAGAGGACATTTCAATTTTTTTTAAACATCTGCCCGGAAAACCCTCAAAGGGTTCTTGCCAAGATATTTAATGGATCCATATTTCTCCTCTGGTTTCCGCAATTGCGCCGTCCAGTTCAAATAGTGAATCTAATTTTTGGAATAAGAACTCCGCCTCTTTATTCCCATTCAAAGCTCCCATGTAGAGCAAGTAAATTGATGGATAATCGCAGGGGTAATGTGATTGCCCCTGCGAGATGTGAACTTTGAGATTTTTACACAAATTATTTAGAGAGTCATTTTGCCTTTGGGTAAGCTTGGGTGGTGAGAAAATATTTTTTGATGGCGAAACCAACATACTATCGCCCACAACTTTTATTCTAACCTCAGTTGAAGGAATAATATCGACTTTGTCTTCAGAATTTAGAATAAATCTAGTCTCCTGTACTATCAAGGTATTCTTTTGTTGAAGTTGAGATCGG
>CAIXBT010000415.1 GCA_903917755.1 uncultured Bacteroidota bacterium | reverse complement strand
CATCTCCCAAGGGCGGCAAATACTACATCGATGTAAACGGCAATAAGAAATTTCTCAAAAAGGATATCCAGCAGTGATGGGCGAAAAGAAATTTGAACAAATAGATGCTCTTCGCTTTTTTGCAGTCTTACCCGTCCTGACTTCACATTGGAATTTGTTCAACATTAACGAATCCACACAATTTCTATTTGCCTCAAATGGGGTAAATCTTTTTTTCGCGATCAGTGGTTTTCTAATCACTTTAGGTCTGATCAGGTCCGGCGAAAAACAACAATCGCTTCAAACGTCTTTGTGGAAATTTTATGTTCGCAGGTTTCTTAGAATATTCCCTATCTACTATCTGATGCTATTCTTATTATGGTTTCTAAATCATAATCGTGTAGCGGATGGGATATGGTGGTATCTTACTTATTCTACAAATTTTTATTGCATTAAGATTCAGGGATGGGGCGGCTTGAGCCATCTATGGTCATTGGCTATCGAAGAGCAATTCTATTTGGTATGGCCATTTATCATACTACTGATTTCAAGCCGATTTCTGCCGATTTTAATTGCATCAGTTATAGTGTTAAGCATTGGATCTAAGATCTTCTGCTGGCAAACCGCAGCATCATTCTGGACTTGTTATATGAATCCTGTTGCAGTATTAGATGTGTTAGGCTTGGGAGCACTGCTGTCATACTACTATCATTTTCAAAAAGAAAAATTAAGATCTGCGCTTTATGACAAACGATTTATCACTTTTGTCTTTTTGCAATTAGCTCTTGTCTTCTTTTTTAAATATACAGAACACTACAATTTCATTTATCAGATATTGAGTAGATCTTCATTCGGGCTATTCAGTGTCTGGCTGATCGGGCGTTCAGTATTTGGCTTTACAGGACTCATTGGATATATTCTCACTGCTCGCCCATTGACTTACATTGGAAAGATCAGTTATGGTGTTTATCTATTCCACCTTATCGTTCCAGGTATGCTAATGGGGATAAAATACCCAAGCGACCCGACTCTTAGATTTTGCATGTACTTTATAGTTACAATTGCAATATGCGCCCTAAGTTGGCGTTATTTTGAAAGCAAAATCCTGAAATTGAAGGATAGGTTTGAATGAGATTAGAAATTACTGACCTAAATCATTATTTTGGTCGTATAGTTTATCATTAATGCAAGCACAAAACAAATGGTTAGGAATATTTCTTGGGTTATTACTCATTTTTGCATCTTGCAAAAGAGATAGCCAGACCAATTGGAATGCTGATATATTAGCACCTTTAGCCACCACTAATCTAACTATTAATAATCTAGTTAGAGATTCAATTCTCCATACTAATCCTGATAGCTCTCTGTCTATTGTCTATCAAAACACAATTTATTCTTTAAACCTAGCTGACCAGTATATTCACATACCTGATACATCTATCGGTCAAAAATATACAGTTGATTCTCTTGTATTGCCGAATATATTAATCAACTATAAAGTATCATTGGGAACTATGGCTCAAAATCTGATCGCCAGTGGTCAACCAACAAACCAATTTCTGGGTAATTATATTATCGGAAAAAATGGGACTCATGATTCATTTCCAGCAATTGCAAATTTCCCAATTGCCCCATTCAATTTTAATGCCGCAAGTTTTTTTCAAACAGCTACCTTATCACAGGATTCATTGCTTTTTTCTATTAGTAATCAACTACCAATTGCACTTCAGAATATAAGTTATGTATTGGTAAATCAAGGCTCTTTGATTCCTCTTTTATCAGGCACCATTCCTTATATCGCACCATTTGGCACTGCATATATCTATGCTAGTCTCCCCGGTGTTACAATTCAATCTCAACTATCCTTCAAGATCACAAGTTTTTCAACAGTTAGTACCGGAAGCAATACAGTACTGATCGACACATCCAATTATATTTTATTAAAAGGATACATATACCATATAAGGGTTGATGGTGCTATCGCGATCTTCCCATCACAAGACATCATTTCTCAGAATCAGGAACTGACTCAAAATATAGGTAATGGCCGATTATTCACTTTTGTTGATTGTAACAGTGGTCAGCTTAAAGTGACCATAACAAATGCAATTCGCCAACCATTACGCCTTACTTATAAATTACTTGGAGCTTATGACAAATTTGGACACCCTCTTACTGCGATTTCCAATGTACCTGCAGCCCAAAACGGGCAATTGGGTATAGTAAATCAATCGTATGATCTAACAGGATATTCTATCAATCTGACTGGAAATAATGGCACGAAATTCAACACCTATACTCAAATTGTGATAGCTCATATAGACTCGACCGGTATTCAAACTGAAATTTCCAGCACGGATAGTGTCCACTTACAATACTTCATTCAAAACATCAAACCCAATTATATAAAGGGATATGGGGGGCGGGATACCATATCCTACACAGGCACATCGCCATTTTCTTTTGCGAGTCTATTTAGCAGCAGCGCACCCAATGCATTGAGATTTAATAAAGCATCTATCTCTCTGTCTATTGATAATGGCATCGGGATAGACGGGACCGTTCAGATCAATAATCTAGTGAGCATGAATGCGAATGGGGCGTCGGTCTCTCTGACAGACAATTCGCCTAACCCTATAATCGGACGGCCGCTATACATAGGCAGGGCCACTGACTTTCCGCTCACACCCAATGTCACAACTTTCAATCTCAATAGCGCGAGTTCAAATATCAACGACTTCATCAGCAATCTACCTAGTCAGATCAAGTATAATGTCCTGATCAAAACCAATCCGCACGGCAATACAGGCACCTACAGTGATTTTGCGTATCTGACCAGCGGCATGAACGTGAACCTCAATGTCAATATCCCGCTGTCAGTCATGGCCAATAACCTTATTCTCAAAGATTCTTTCAACTTCAGTCTCGGATATAGCCAAAAAGATGTCGCCAATATCCTCAATGGTACACTACACCTGATCGTCAATAATAAATTTCCGCTACAGGCCAATATCACCCTGCTGGCTTATGACAATAACTGGAATCTGCTCGACACTCTTCTGAGCAACGCACAGGTAGATGCGGCCCCGGTCAATAGCGCCTGCAGGGCCACTCAACCTACCAAAAGCATATTGAACGTGGCAGCCAGCGCACAGGTGATAGACAAACTCCGCACAGCCTCTCATGCAGTCATGACTGTAGTGTTCAACACCCGCTCAAGCAATGCCACCTGCAACGGGCAATTTCTGAATATCTACAGCGACTACAATATTGCCGCTACTATTACGGGAGATTTCAATTACAAAGTAAAATTCTAAGGAAGGCCTACACCGCATGAGACAATTTTCCATTGCCGCATTACTAATATTTATCTCAGTCATATCTGCCGGTGCTCAGGTGGCCGATTCTGCAAAAGTAGTAGCTGACACCAGCAAATCCTGCCATTGCACCATACCTATGGCACCTGTTCTGACCTTTGACAACAGGCAAACCTTCTTATCTCTCAGCCCGCTGCTGGGCGATCTCTATTCAGAGAACTCCATTCAGCTGGATGTCGACTTTCATATGAATTCAAATGCCATCACGACTGTTTTTGCAGGGGCATTTATCAGTCAGAGCAGCATTACAGATGCTATGAAAAACCAGGTACTGAGCTATGCCCGAAAGACCATCAAATATGAAGATGAACTCAAGGCCGGTCTGGCATACAAGCATTATTTCAAAAAGAAAAACCTGACACTCTACCTATCATACTATCACAGAGATCTGCGCACATTGACCACTAGCAGAGATGCCTTTCAGCTGATATTCGAAGGAAATAAACCCTTTGAGAATAAAACCGCCGACCTCTCTAATATCAATTTTCAAAACCTGATGTACAATCAGTATTCTATAGGTGTGAGCAAATCTGACGGACATTTTTTCGCAGGTATCAATGTATCCTACCTGCAGGGATTCAACAGTCAGCAATTAAAAAATCAGAGCGGCAGCTTATATACTGCGCCCTACGGAGAATATATCAACGTCTCATATAACATGATGCTGAATGAAGCGTCTACTGGGTCTACTAATTTCTTTGACCTCAACGGTCAGGGTGTGTCAGCCGATCTGCAGTTCGGATACAGCACCGAGAGATCGAGATTCAGCATCAGCGTCACAGATCTGGGCTATATAGTATGGGGCAAACACCCTGTCAATTATACAGGCGATACATCCATGACCTATAATGGCATCGTGATCAATGATATCACAAATCTGTCGGGCAGCGGCCTGCAGGGATTGAAACTCGACTCGGTGCTCGGTGCGCTAGGTCCTAAAAAAACAAACAATTCATACAGTACTTCACTACCCGCCACGATACAGATGACATATTCGCATCTGTTCAAACTCAAAAAACATGAGATGATCTTTACGGCAGGTATCAACACCAGACTACTGGCCCATTACTATGCATATGGATATGTCAAATCTACCTTTTTGCTCGATCATGAATGGGCCACCTCTGTGAGCGCAGGTGCGGGAGGTTACTCACTATTCAATCTTGGTTTTGATTTCAGTAAGAAGTGGAAGAACCTTGATTTCATTCTGGGAACCAGCAATCTGATCGGATGTATCGTACCGATGTATTACCCCGGTAGCTCTTTTTATTTCCGTGTAGCGGCTCATTTCTGATGTGATGATACAAACAGATATTCTGATCATAGGTGCAGGCCCCGGAGGAGCTGCTACTGCTTTGTTTCTGGCTAAATACGGTATCAGAACTACGCTGGTAGACCGGGCCACCTTCCCCCGAGATAAGATATGCGGCGATGCACTCAGCGGCAAGGTCGTGGAAGTATTAAAAAAAATGGACCCATCACTCATCGATCAACTTCATCTACAACAAAATGATTTTCTTGGTTCATTCGGTGTCACATTTGTGGCGCCAAGTGGTGAGGCGCTGAGGGTACCTTTCAAAAATGAAATAACGGAGACCTCTCCCCCACCGGGATTCATCTCTAAGCGTATTGATTTTGACAACTGGCTGATAGCGCAGGTGCGCAGCCGTCCAGAGATCACATTGATCGAAGATATCGAACTGCGAAAATTTGAAAAGACAGGCACTGGATACATAGCCACTTCTAAGACAGGCGAAATCTTCGAAAGCAAACTTATCATCGCTGCCGATGGGGCATATTCCACATTCGCTAAAGATGTGGCAGGTTTAAAAACAGAAGCAGAGCACAATTGTTTCGGGCTTCGGGCTTATTATAAAAACGTATCGGGGATGGATCATCAGAATTTTATCGAACTGCATTTTCTGAAAGATTTTTTGCCGGGATATTTCTGGATATTTCCTTTACCCAACGGATATGCCAATGTAGGTGTCGGAATGAGAGCAGATGTAGTGGGCAAAAGAAAACTACATTTAAAAAAAGAATTCGAACGGCTGATCGCCACACATCCTGCTATCGCCCCGCGATTTGCAGCTGCAGAGCAGATCGGTGAGGTCAAACTGCATGGCCTGCCATTAGGAAGCAAGAAAAGGCCCCTCTCGGGAGACCATTATATGCTGATAGGAGATGCTGCCATGCTCATAGACCCGTTCACAGGCGAGGGTATCGGCAATGCTATGATGAGTGGCATGCTGGCAGCTCAGCAGGCTAAACTCTGTTTGGAAACAGGAGACTTCACAGCTTCCGGTCTCAGATCATACGACAAAACGGTATACGACCGATTGTGGAGTGAGTTACTCCTTAGTTACAGAATGCAGCAATTGGTCAACTTCCCTTCTCTGTTTAATTTTGTGGTACGAAAAGCTAATTCCAATACATTGCTAAGAGAAACGATTTCGGCCATGTTTGAAGATCTGGATCTTAGAGCAAGGTTGAAGGACCCTAAGTTTTATTTCAAACTATTATTTTCCTGAGATCAAAGCCAATACTGGCCTCAGAAAAAATAAATTATAAACACTACTTTTATAATTCTATAATACTGCTATATTTGCACGCGCTTTGAAAAAGGAGCTGTTTCCGTAGCTCAGCTGGTAGAGCAATACACTTTTAATGTATGGGTCTCGGGTTCGAATCCCGACGGGAACACAAAAAATCCTACCACATCGGTAGGATTTTTTATTTCTATCCATTCCTATTTGTATCCCACAAATCGATCCTGACTGAGTCCCTTATTTAATTAACAATACATTTTTGTGCAATACTAAATACTTGAGGAGATTTTTTTACTTTGCGCCAAAACTATAGAATGCTGCAAGGAAAAACCGCATTGGTCACCGGAGGTTCAAGGGGAATAGGCTATTCCATTGTTAAGAAATTTGCCAAAAACGGAGCCAACGTTGCATTCACTTACCTCAATAGTGCTGAAAGAGCTAAGACTATAGTGGCTGAATTAGTATCTGCTTATGGAGTCAAAGTCATGGCATATCAGTCAGATGCAGCATCATATTCAGCATCCGAAGACCTGGTCAATGATGTGATCAAAGATTTCGGCAGGATCGATATATTAGTCAATAATGCAGGGATCACAAAGGATAACCTGATATTGAGAATGAGTGAAGAGCAGTTTGACGAGGTCATAAAGAGCAATCTGAAATCTATATTTAACCTCACCAAGCATGTCGCGAAACATATGCTACGTCAGAAATCCGGCTCTATCATCAATCTCAGTTCAATAGTCGGACTGCGCGGTCAGGCCGGCCAGAGCAATTATGCTGCATCTAAGGCAGGTATCATCGGCTTTAGTAAGTCCATAGCCGAAGAATTCGGATCTCGCAATATCAGGTGCAATGCCATTTCACCGGGCTTTATTGAGACCGATATGACCCATGTATTGGCAGAAGATACTAAGAAAAACCTCCTGTCTCAGATCCCGCTGGGACGAATGGGTCAGGCCGAAGATATAGCCAATGCGGCGCTATTTCTAGGTTCGGATATGTCTGCCTATATTACAGGACAGGTACTCAGTGTCTGTGGCGGAATGAGCAGATAATGCCGATTCATCTTTTTCCCGCATTTTCTAGCAAATTTTGAATGAAAACACTATATTTGCATTCCATTTTAGAAAAACAGGCAAAAAAGACGACATGAATCCAATACTTAAATTAGTCAACGATACATTTAACCAGCCGCTTAAGCATGCGAAATTCGGCCCCGGTGATAACATCACTGTATCATATAAGATCACGGAAGGTAACAAAGAGCGTATCCAGGAGTTTCGTGGAGACGTGATACAACTGAACGGTACAGGTACTACAGCTACTTTCACCGTGAGGAAAATATCTAACGGTGTAGGCGTAGAGCGTGTATTCCCTCTTTACTCTCCGTTCGTAGACGAGATCGCTGTCAATAAAGTAGGCCGTGTAAGACGTGCTAAACTTTACTATCAGAGAGGCAGAAAAGGTAAAGCATCACGTATCAGCGAAAAAAGACAACTCATCGCAGAATAATAATTGTGTACTGATCATATTAAAAAACGCTCCAAATATTTGGAGCGTTTTTGTTTTACCGCAACTATAATTCTATTTTTGGTCACATGGACTCTCCTACTAAAATTCAGGCATGGCTATATGCATTCAGGTTGCGTACATTGCCTTTGGCTTTTTCATCTATCATCACAGGCTCTTTTATTTCATATCACCATCGTTTCAGTTGGTCAATACTGGGTCTGGCCGTCATCACCACTCTCCTGCTTCAGGTACTCTCAAATCTGGCCAATGACTATGGCGATAGTGAAAAAGGCACAGACAATGAAGATCGCATAGGTCCGAAACGCGCAGTACAGTCAGGGATATTATCATTCTCTGAGATCAAAAGAGCTATCATTTTATGCAGTGTACTTTGCCTCGTATCAGGCACAATGCTCATCCATTATTCACTCGGTGGGCAGGATATACGCTCCATGATATTTCTGCTGATGGGGCTCGCAGCCATAGCCGCAGCCATCAAATACACCGTGGGCAAAGGCGCCTATGGATACTTCGGGATGGGAGATATCTTTGTCCTGCTGTTCTTCGGTTTGATAGGTGTGGGTGGCAGCTATTACTTGCAGTCACAGGAATTTCATTGGAGTATATTACTGCCGGGCATAGCTATCGGCTGTTTTGCATCTGGTGTGCTTAACCTGAATAATATGCGTGACCGTATCAGCGACCGGAAGGCGGGCAAGAATACCATAGTGGTAAAAATGGGCGCTCACAATGCCAAGATATACCACATTGCACTACTACTGACGGGATGGGTAGCTATCATTATCTTCTCTATTCGAAACTTTCATTCTTCGCTCTGCTTTTTATATCTCCTTACTGCACCTCTCTTTTGGAAAAATATTTTTGCAGTCTGGAAAGTATCTGATCCTAAAGACTTCGATCCGTTTCTGAAGCAGCTGGCGATATCGACTTTTATCTTTTCTGTTGCATTTGCCTTAGGGCAGGTGATCGGGTGTTAAAATAAAATTGTGCTTTAACATAAACTGCCGTTTGATACGTCTTAATATGAAACTTATATATTCACGATGTCAAAGAGCGAAATAAAGCATTCATGCAAATAGGGATATGCCAAAATAATCTTTTCACCTGCACGCTAAATGCAAAGGTGAATGTATCCCTGTATGATACTATCGACAGCGTTCCCGAATCTGATTGGCTGCGGTTCATACCCGATGGCAACCCGCTTCTGCAGCCCCAATATCTTAAACTACTGGAGGATACTCAAAAGGGTGAAATGGAGTTCATTTATTCACTACTGCATCGGGATGACAGGCTTATAGGCGTTTGCTATTTTCAGGTGGTACGGTTCAGGGGCACTAATCTTCTTCCATACTTTCCTGCAGATACTCCCCCTTTACAAAGGGGGCTGGGGGATTTTTCTTCTGTTGATCGTATATCGGGCAAGCTGAAGAAAACCTTTATGAACTTAAGTAAAGGAATCGTCAGAAAAGTTGACATCCCGCTACTGGTCAGCGGCAATTTATTTATCACCGGCGAACAGGGTATCTATTTCCTGTCACATATCACCGAACTGGAAAGATCTTATTATCTTTCTCACACCATCGATCAGATATTCAAACAGCGATCAAATATCAAAGCCTCACTGCTACCCGATATGTATGAGCCTTCGGGTGACTTTGATACCGCTTTTATAAAAAATAAATACAATCGAATATATGTAGAGGCCGACATGAGTATGCTCCTCAATTCTGATTGGCACACATTCGAAGATTACCTGCAGGCTATATCTTCTAAATATCGGGTGAGGGCAAAAAAAATAATTCAGAATAGTCAGGACCTGATCAGTCACGAGATGACCGCAGATGAAGTAGAAGCTCAGATCGAACGTTTTTACTACCTCTACAAACTGGTAGCAGACAAAGCGGATTTCAATATTGCAAAATTTCCAAAGTCATATTTCGCTGATCAAAAAAGGCTGACACCCGATCTTTACAAAATATTCGGATATCATCTGGATGGCGTCCTGGTTGGGTTTATGTCTGTATTTATATTGCCTAACAAGACCGAAGTGCATTTCTGCGGCATAGACTACAGCATAAATAAAGATCATGGCCTCTACCAGCGCATGCTCTATGATATCGTGAAATATGCCATAGAAAACAACCTCCGAAAACTTCATTTCGGGCGTACAGCACCTGAGGTAAAAAGTACTATTGGTGCAGTGCCGCATCCGATGTATGGCTATCTGAAACATAAAAACCCCTTGATAAATGCGATCATGGGGATTTTCACAGGCCGCTTGAAACCCCGGGAGTACACACTTCGCAACCCATTCAAATAAGGCTGTTTCTATTCATCTGACACTTTGTTAAAAACAAAATGCATCCATCAGGTGAATATTGGATTGTCATATTGACGGTTAAATCCTATTTTAGCGGGTAATGTCTGACGATGGCCAAATCATAGCCGGGTTTTCAAAGCTCGGTAAGCGTGAAAAAATAAAATGGATAGCCAAAAATTTTTTATACGCCAATCCTATTGAGGTACTCAATGAGTTTGCTGGTTTTTGGCATGACAACATCGAAGCACAAAAACTTCTCGATGGTTTTAGTGAAAATACGATCACAAACTTCCCGGTCCCTTTTGGTATAGCACCAAACTTTATGATCAACGGCAAAGTATTCGCTGTGCCAATGGTGACAGAAGAAAGTTCAGTCGTAGCTGCTGCTTCTAATGCCGCTAAATTTTGGCTGACAAGGGGTGGCTTTGAATCTACCGTGCTCTCTACTGTCAAGATCGGACAGGTACACTTCATCTACCGAGGCCAAAAAGAAAAACTCTTTTCATTTTTCAGAGATATCAAACAAGATCTGATAGCCGGTGTCAAATCTATCACCTCAAAAATGGAAGAACGTGGCGGTGGTATCAAAGACCTCGAACTGATCGACTTCACTGAAACAGAAAAAGACTACTATCAGATAAGGGGCTACTTTGAGACCGTAGATTCGATGGGTGCCAACTTTATTAATTCCTGTCTCGAAGAATTTGGGGTGATGCTTACAGACAAGATCGTCGCTAGTCCGCAGTTTACAGATCAGGAGAAGGAGGTAGAGATCATCATGTGCATCCTGTCTAACTATACACCTGAATGCCTTGTGAAATGTGAGGTTTCCTGCAAGGTCGAAGAACTTGGCACCTTCGATGATGGAAGGATCAGCGCACAGGAGTTTGCCGAGAAAATAAAAAGGGCAGTAAGGATCGCCATCATAGATCCCTATCGCGCTACCACACACAACAAGGGTGTCATGAACGGTATCGACTCTGTAGTGATAGCCACCGGCAATGATTTCAGGGCAGTCGAGTCCTGTGCACATACTTATGCCTGCCGTGACGGACAGTACCGGAGCCTGAGCGACTGCACTATCTCAGATGGCATATTTTCTTTTACCCTTACACTACCTATAGCGATCGGGACCGTGGGTGGTCTGACATCATTGCATCCTTTAGCCAAACGCTCTCTGGAGCTATTGGGCAATCCCAATGCTCGTCAGCTCATGGAGGTCATAGCGGCAGTGGGCCTGGCGCAAAATTTCGCAGCACTTCGCTCTCTCACTACCGTCGGTATCCAAAAGGGGCACATGAAAATGCACCTTACTAATATATGCGCACAGTTTCAGGCTACGGATGAAGAAACTGAAAAAGCGAAAGTACATTTCGGAGACAAAACGATCTCAGTATCTGCAGTCAGAGATTATATAGACAGTTTAAGAACAAAGAGCTAGTACATCTCATTATGACATTAGCGGCTACAGATTCTCAGCATTTTTATGGTCATGGCAAACTACTGCTGACAGGCGAATATTTCGTCCTTGATGGTGCTCATGCACTCTCCATTCCTACTCGTTTCGGACAGCACCTACGGGTCAAAACGTTATCAGGAAACAGCAACACCCTATACTGGATCGCTTTAAACAAACTCAGGCAGCCCTGGCTGAATTTGGCTTTTGACAAAAGTGATTTTTCCTGTATCAATGCTAACGGCGCAGAGGCAGATACACTCACTAAAATTCTAAGGCAGGCCAGATCATTGAATCCGGATTTTCTGACCACATCTGAAGATATAGCCGTAGAGACCTATCTGGAGTTTCCAAATAACTGGGGACTTGGTTCCAGCTCCACTTTACTTTACTGTGTTGCTCAATGGGCAGGTGTGGATGCTTTTGCATTATTGTCAAAGACCATGGGAGGCTCAGGTTATGATATCGCCAGCGCGGGTAGCGACTATCCTATCCTTTATCATTTAGAAAATGGAAAACCGCACTGGGAGCAGGTTTCATTCATGCCTCCGTTCAGTGAGAACATCTTCTTCGTATATACGGGGCAAAAACAACTTTCGACCAGCGGGATAAAACACTACAGAGAAAATGCCCTGCGCATACAAGACTGTATAGGCTGGATAAACCGTCTCACTGAGAGCATGCTCCAGTGTCAGTCCCTCACTAAAATGAATCAGATCATCGAAGCTCATGAAGAAGTGATAGCCGAAGAACTAAAACTGCCGAAGGTCAAAGAGACGCTATTCCCGGACTATTGGGGAGCAGTCAAATCTCTGGGAGCATGGGGCGGTGACTTTGTGATGATGACCAATGATCGTACAGAAGAAGACCTGCTTAGTTATCTGCGTAGTAAGAACCTGCACGTCGTGCATAGTTTTGACAAAATGATCTTTCAGAATAAATAAGCCTTACTGATTTACCAGTAAGGAAGTATCACTGATCCACTGTAATTGCCTGATGTGAGCGCCCAGTCCAGCTTGTATCCGTAAGCGCAACCAGATGACACCTGAGTGCCACTGCTGTTTACACCCAGTAAAGCTGATACGGTGAAACTGTCTGTGACGCTGGTATATTGCCCCTGAGTAGGATTCCACCATCCGCAGGTAGTGCCTGACTGCCAAGGCTGAAGCATTTGAGTAGTGAACTTAGTACCATAACGTGTCTGCCCCCATGAGTCGATGGTCTTGCCGCCTATCGTAGTATCACCATTCACAGTAGCTGTGATAGTGGTATAGTTAGTGATGGTCCATGTAGTCAGTCTGGCACAGTTCCAGCTGGAAGTTTGATTATTATCAAAAGTAACAGTCATATTATAACTCCTGTCTCTTAATGTAGCAGTCAAACCGCCTGAGAGGTAGTATGTCAGCCAGTTGATACCGCTCACATCTGTCAGTAGTTTGGTACCGTTGAAACAAATGAATTGATTGTTCAATGCAGGATATGTTACTTTATAATTAGTATAAGTGAGCAGTGCCACCGCACCTGCGGTAGACCAGTGTGCGCCTGATATCAATTGAACTTTGATAGAGCCGCTTCTTATCCTGTTTGGATTCGGGCATACGGTAACTCCATCAAAATTGATGGTAAAATAAGGCTGAGGACCTGTAGCACCTGTCGAATCAATAGTAGCGCCGCAGATGGTATAATTGGCTTGATTAGAACCGGTTTTGCCAAAAGCTGACATATTGGCCATCACATTGTTTACATCAGTATTGACGTTGTCATTCTCAGACTTTACATTTGATACATCCTGATTATGCTGCTGTGCATTAGAGTTTGTATTTCCATTAGAGGTCTTCGCCTTTGTACTGCAACTGGTAAAAGTCAGTGTAAAGGCCATAATGGCAAGCAATATTATTCCGTTGTATTTCATATCAATTTATTTTATATTTTTCAAATGTACCAAGACAGGACTGAAAAACAAATAATTTTCAATCTAAAAGCTTAACGCCTAGGCCTCTGTTAATATTGTCTCAAGGGCGTTGTCAAATAAAGCACGCCAATGATTGACAGATCCCCACTTCTCATTATCTAGGATCACCTGAAGCCCTTTGACCTCACCGAGCATCGAAAACTCAGCATCAGTGGTCATGATAGTTTTGATGAATGCATCTTCGCGGGCAGCAGGTACGGTGACCACCACACGAGATTGAGATTCTCCAAACAGGAATGCATCACGACGTGTATTCGGATCAGACTCGATATTAAAGCCCTTGCCGCCAGACATCGCTGACTCTATCAATGTCACAAAAAGACCACCATCAGATACATCGTGAGCAGAGTTGATCAGATTAGCACGAATCAGCGTTTTGACCGCAGTCTGCACAGCCAGTTCCTCCTCTATCTCAAAATGCGGTGCCGGTGAGGATTGAATATCAAACTTGATTTGCAGATACTGACTGGAAGATATATCATCACGGCTTTCCCCTATCAGATATATTTTGTCCCCTTCATTTTTAAAATTCAGCGACATCGTGTTGTACTTATTTTCCAATACTCCTATCATACCGATAGTAGGAGTAGGAAATACAGCACCACCATCGGTAGACTGATTATAGAAACTCACATTACCACCCGTCACCGGTGTACCGAAAGCTTCGCAAGCATTGCCCATACCTTTTATAGCATTGACGAACTGCCAGTATACTTCAGGGTTATATGGATTGCCGAAGTTCAGGCAATTGGTCACTGCAGATGGTTCACCGCCAGAACAAACTATATTGCGTGCCGCTTCGGCCACAGCTATCTGTGCCCCTACGAACGGATCTGCATATACATATCTCGCATTGCAGTCTACAGTCACAGCCAATGCTTTATTTGAGCCCTCTATACGCACTATAGCCGCATCGCTGGGACTGTTAGTACTCATATTCGGGATTCCCACCATTGAGTCGTATTGCTCATATACCCATTTCTTTGAGCAGATATTCAAAGACTGTATCAGTTCTTCTGCCACCTCTTTGAGGTTCTCATCAGGCTGCATATAGTTCATGTCAAAACTCTTCGATCCTGAGTAGTATGATGGCTCACGAACCTCACGATCATAGATCGGTGCACCGCCGCCGAGTACCAGAGATTCCGCAGGGATCTTGGCTAACAGTTCGCTGCCCATATAGTATTCGAGTTCACCCGAATCAGTCACTTCTCCTATCTGAGTGCAGTGCAGGTCCCATTTATCAAAAACTGCCTTTACTTCTTTCTCCATGCCTTTCTTTACCACTATCAGCATACGCTCCTGAGACTCGCTGAGCAGTATCTCCCAGGCTTTCATATTATGCTGGCGGGTAGGCACTTTGTCCAGATATACTTTCATACCTGATTTGCCCTTTGCACTCATCTCAGATGTAGAGCAGGTGATACCCGCTGCACCCATATCCTGCATACCGACCACGGCACCGGTTTTGATCACTTCCAGAGATGCTTCCAGCAGTAGTTTTTCCTGAAAAGGGTCACCAACCTGTACGGCT
>CAIXBT010000414.1 GCA_903917755.1 uncultured Bacteroidota bacterium | reverse complement strand
TTGGGATAGCAAAGGTAGTATTTCACTACAGGCTCAGAAAGACCGGAGATATTAAACTGATCTGAAGCCTGCGCTATATCAGTGACCCTGCCATCAGATGTGAGGATATTGATCCTGTCTTCAGCGGGATTGTAAGCATGATTGGTCGTAGAGTCGGTCCATACCAGATAACCGGCATCGTACCGGCTGATCTTATATTCTGCTTCGACCAATGCGATCATTTTTTCCACTTCACTCTGTTCGAAAGGAACATTGCTCATCTTTATTTTAAAAAGTCTGCGATCTAAGATCGAAGCACAAAGCAACCGAAGGATAAAGTCTTCGGAGTGGCGCCAGTACTTGAGCGCAGACATGATGTCCATGTCATCGAGCCGCGAATAGAGTTCAAGTACATTTTTATCTTCTATAAAATCAAGCTTTGTGACAGGATGGGTAAAGAAATAGCTGAGTGCAGGTGAAGCATCCAGTTTTACTCCATTTGCTATCAACTCAGAGGCACGCGCTATGGCTTTGACCAGCATCTGCTCCACGCAGACCACGGTCTTGTGCAGATAGACCTGCCAGTACATCAGTCGGCGGGCTATGATGAAGTTTTCGATAGAATAAATACCTTTTTGCTCGATCACCAGTTCGTCATTAGACACATTCATCATCTCTATGATACGGTCGTAGGATATGACACCCTCATTCACACCGGTGAAAAAACTGTCTCGTGTCAGATAGTCCAGTCTGTCCACATCCAGCTGAGAGGAGACCAGTTGATGAAGGAATTTTTTGTGATACTTGCCCTGAAATATCTCTATGGCCATCGATAGTCTTCCGTCAAAATGCTCATTGAGGCGATGCATATAGATGATGGATATTTCCTCATGGCTTACATCTTTGATAAGGATATGCTCCAGGGTATGAGAGAATGGCCCATGTCCAATGTCATGGAGCAGAATGGCTATAAGTGCCGCCAGTTCTTCTTCTTTGCTGATCTCATGACCTTTTATCTTCAAAATTGAAATGGCCTTGCGCATCAGATGAAACGCACCAAGGGTATGATGAAAACGTGTGTGATTGGCACCCGGATAGACATAATTGCTGAATCCAAGCTGCTGTATACGTCTGATGCGTTGGAAATACTGATGTTCGATGATATCAAATATCAGCTCATGAGGTATCGTGATAAACCCATGCACAGGGTCGTTAAAGATCTTTCGTTTATTGTTTGCCATCAGAGATGCGAAAGTAACAATTTAATGTACCAATACGTGTATTATAGATTCACTAAAAAGAAGGTATACTCTCAAGCAAGGCTCCGTCACTCAGTCTTATAAAATAATTTGAATCACCATTTGTCAGCCAGAAATATTTTGCTTTAAGGGTTAGGTTATAACCTGCTATCTGCATCACTACCTGCTGATTGATAGGTTCATTTTGTGCTTTACATTCCACTATGATGAGCGGTTTCGAATCACGGTCATACATTACTACATCAAATCTTTTTTGAGTTCCGTTTACTTCTATGCCTCTTTCGATGGCGATGAGTGAAGCGGGATATCCGAGTTCCAGCAGATGATGGATAATATGCTGACGGACCCATTCCTCAGGTGTGAGGAGTACGTGTTTTTTTCTGACAGGATCAAAGACCTGCTTTTGGCCATTTTCCTCGCGAAATCTGAAATCGTACTGTCCAAATACTACCTTTGTCAACGGGTGTTCATTTAATTAGCACCGAAATTGCGTATTTAGCATGGCAAATAGTAATTTGAAGATTCGATAATTTAAAATGAAATAAAAGATCCGAAGAGCAACCATAATGCAAATGGCTGGGACTAGGAGGGGCTAAAGCAATGAAAACAAAAGAAGAAATAGTCAAAAACTGGTTGCCGCGCTATACAGGGCGGGAGTTAGATGACTTTGACAAATACATACTGATCACCAATTTCGATAACTATATCAATCTCTTTGCCGAATGGAACGGAGTGGAGATAAAAGGTAAGGACCGGCCCATGAGATCCGCCAGGGCAGGGGGTATCACGATCATTAACTTCGGTATGGGCAGCCCCAATGCCGCTACCATGATGGATCTGCTGTCTGCTATTGAGCCCGAAGCTGTATTGTTTCTGGGAAAGTGCGGTGGCTTGAAGAAAAAGAACGACATCGGCGATCTGATCCTGCCTATCGCGGCCATAAGAGGCGAAGGTACATCTAATGACTACTATCCGCCCGAGGTGCCCTCTCTGCCTGCATTTGCTTTGCAAAAAGCGATCTCAACCACTATTAGAGATTATGCGCAGGACTATTGGACGGGTACGGTCTATACCACTAACCGTCGCGTATGGGAGTGGGATGAGGATTTTAAAGAATATCTGCGCAAGATCCGAGCGATGGCAATAGATATGGAGACGGCGACGATATTCATCACTGCCTTTAAGAATGAGATACCTGCCGGTGCATTGCTGTTGGTCTCAGACCAACCGATGATACCCGAAGGTGTGAAGACTGAGGTGAGTGACTCAAGTGTTACAATTAAATTCGTCGAGACCCATCTCAAGATCGGTATCTCGTCATTGCAACAATTGATAAATAAAGGACTTACGGTAAAACATTTGAAATTTTGATCTTGTAATATATGGCTAAAGAAAAAGGTCCCGAGTTTGAGCAGATAATGGCGGGAATTAAAAGCAGATCATTCTCTCCCGTGTATTTTTTCTGTGGGGAGGAAGAGTTTTTTATTGATCAATTGGTAGGCGCTATAGAAGCGAATGTGCTTTCTGAAAATGAAAAAGCATTTAACCAAACCATAATTTATGGTAAGGATGCCACAGCGCAGATCGTGATAGAGACCTGTCGCAGGCTTCCTATGATGAGCGACAGGCAGCTTGTTATTATCAAAGAAGCACAATCCTTCAAAGAAATTGACGGGATCATCAGTTATCTGAAAAATCCAGTCAAATCCACGATACTGGTCATAGCCAATAAACATGGCCTGCCCGACAAAAGAAAAACCTTCGGCAAAGATATACAGAAACAGTCGGTCTATTTTGAATCGAATCCACTGCGCGACTATCAAATGCCACCCTGGATCAAAAAATATGTAAAGGACAAGGGTTATAAAATGGACGATGCCTCAGTAGAACTGCTGGCTGAATATACAGGTACAGACCTTTCGACAGTTTCAAATGAGATCGATAAACTCATTATCAATAAGCCGAAAGGGACTAATATCACGACCAATGACATAGAACAGGGTGTAGGTGTCAGCAAAGAATATAACTCATTTGAGCTCAACAATGCCCTCGCTTATAAGGATGTGACCAAAGCCCATAAGATCGTCAATTACTTTGTCGCTAATCCTAAGAATGGGCCGATCCCGCTTGTGTTGGGCACATTGCAGGGTTTTTTCGCTAAGGTCTGGGTCTGCTATCATAATCGTCAGAAATCTGACAATGATCTGGCAGGTATACTGCGTGTGAATCCGTATTTTGTGAAAGATTATAAAGCGGCTTGCGCTAAATATTCCGTTCAGAAAATGGAATACATCTTTTATGTACTCGAAGAATATGACCTCCGTTCAAAGGGTATCAATAACAACTCCATAAAAGAAGGGGAATTGCTAAAAGAAGTGGTGATCAAAATTTTGGAATAGTTTTAGCATTACAATTCCTAAACCATATAGTTTATGAAAAGAATAACAGTCATCCTGTTTTTGGTTTCTCTGATCTGCCATGTCGATGCGCAGAAATATTTCAGGATAATAGATGCCACATCTATGTCATGGTCAGGTGGCATGGCACAGAGCGGCACAGGAATAACCTACAGTGTAAAAATAGTTTTGCTGACCAATCAGAAGATTACCTTCAATGATTTTTGGGTAGGCAAAGAGTATGGAAATCCTGAGATGGTTTCAGTGTCTTATGCAGATGGCAGAGCCTTGCGTAAAGGGGATACGGTGATCGCAAATTTCACTGTGCATCATTACCCCCCGCAATCGCAAATGCTCAATATGCCAATGCCGGCATACAAATCACCTCCAATCCCGATCAAGGGAGATGCATTATTGGGTTTCACTGTGCATAAAGCCACCAGATACAGGTCAGTAACTAAATTCAAAGAGTTGCCATCAAAGAAGTATCAATAGAAAGTTTACTTGCCAGATTTAGCTGGTTCTTTCTGATTGTAATTCAGCACTCCACCGAAATTTGCCATCTGCTGTATGATCCAGTGTTGTCGCGTCACTACGAATCCGGGAGGATTAGATAATTTCCATTTGACAGGATCCGGAATGATCGAAGCGATACTGGCTGCCTGATAGGGACTCAGGTCTTTGGCATGTCTTTTAAAATAATATTCCGAAGCTGCCTCTGCACCATACACACCATCACCCATCTCTATGACATTAAGATACACCTCCATGATCCGTTCCTTGCTCCAGAATAGCTCTATCAGAAACGTGAAATACACCTCAAAACCCTTTCGGACAAAGGATCTAGATGGCCAGAGAAATACATTCTTGGCAGTCTGCTGCGAAATGGTAGAAGCGCCGCGTTTGATCTTATGTGTCTTGTTGTATTCTATATCTTCCTGTATAGCCTTGACATCAAAACCCATGTGATTGAGAAAATTCTGGTCCTCAGAGGCCACTACTGCCAGTTGGAGATGCGGAGATATCTTAGTGATCGGCTGCCAGTTCTTATACATGATCAGTGGCTTGCCGTTCGCTGTCTGTTGAGCACATCTGATCAGCATCAATGGAGTGACCGGCACAGGTATAAATCGAAAAAGTATCACTGACAAAACGGATAACAATATGAATCCGACGAAAAGCCTGAATATGAAACGCCCTATCTTCTTTAGCATAACATAAAAATAAGAATAGAATAGAAACTTTGTGTTCCATGGAGTGTAATCAATTATTATGCTATAAATTTTGCTACTGACAACAAACAACAGGCAGCAGACAACTAATTATTCGTATCTTTTTTGCAGATTTGAAGGGAATGAGCAGCGACAGGATATACGAATACATAGTGGTGGGAACGGGACTATCCGGCGCACAGGCAGTAGAGACACTACTCGATGCAGGCAGGGAGGTACTGCTGCTCGATGTAGGTTTCAAAAATGAAAGTAAGGTCACCTTCCCAGATGATGACTTTATTTCGATCCGTACTCATCGCACTGATCAGCACAAACTTTTTTTGGGAGAAAATTATGAGGGCATTCCCTGGGAAAAGATAAAGACAGGAGCACAATTAACTCCCGGTAGAAAGTATTTAACTAAGGGATTGGACTATTGGCTGGGTCTTGCCTCTGATACATTTTTTCCTTATGAAACTCTGTCTTATGGTGGTCTTGGCAATGCCTGGGGAGCTGGATGTTATATGTTTTCTAACAAAGAATTTCAAAAGATAGGGATAGATCGAAGCCTGTTCTTAAAAAGCTATCAGAAGGTCGCCGATAGAGTGGGGATCACAATGCCTGATGCTGATGGCGAAGCCTACTCCATACAGGGACTGACAGGCCTACTGCCATCTGTCCAGCCCGAGCTAAGTATCCAATCAGTGTACAATAAATATACGGTAAAGAAAAAGCAACTGAATGAGCAGGGTTTTTTTGCTTCGACCCCTTCTGTGGCTATCACTACCGTAGACAGAGACAATCGCAAGGCCTTCCAATATGAAGACATGGAATTCTGGCATGACAACAGCAAATCGGTCTATCGCCCTTGGATAGCTTTTGATAAGCTTTTGAAACGTACCTTGATAACAGGTATATTCGGAAAATTGGTGACAAGTTTTGAAGAAAAAGACGGATACACCGAGGTTCATTGCATAGATGTAGATTCAAACCAAAAGCAAAGTTTCAAATGCAGGAAATTGATTCTGTGCAGTGGAGTACTGGGTACTGCCAGGATAGTACTTCGGTCGATAGATAAGAATGCACGACTACCACTCTTATGCAATCCATATGCATACGTCCCAATGATCAACTGGAGCCGCCTGGGTAAGGTGCCAGAGCAAAGAAAGAATGGTATGGGGCAACTGGTGGTATATTATGACAGGCTGAAAGATAATTCTGATGTATCGATGGCGGCTTTGTTCACCTATCGGTCATTACTTCTATTCAGATTGGTCAAGGAAACTCCATTGAACTTTGCGGACGGAAGATTGCTGCAGCAATATCTGATGCCAGCTATTGTCATAGCTGGGATACATCATTCCGAGCAGTATGGTGAACAAAAATATATCGAATTGCATCAGGATGATTCATCTCCTACGGGAGACAAATTATTTGCAGAATATATTCTGAGCAAAGAGGAGGAAGACATCGTGAAGCAAAAAGAAAAGGCGTATTTCAAAACATTGAAAGGCATGGGGTGCATCCCCATCAGCAGGCTCAACCCCGGAAACGGTTCCAGCATACATTATGCAGGAAGTTTGCCATTTTCCGCATCTGAAAAACCGCTAACTACCTCTCTGGATGGCAGACTGCATGGCACTCGGTCGGTATTCATAGCTGATGGCTCATCGTTTAAATTTCTGCCTGCTAAAGGAATTTCATTTACCCTAATGGCCAATGCAGAGCGCGTGGCTGCTAATTCATTGAATTATTAATCTTTGAAAAGTATAATCGCAATGACAAGCAACATTTCATCCTCACAACACTACCTCGACAGCGCTAGAGCTGAATTCATAAGGCTGAAAGCATTGGGAGATAAAACATTCGTACAACTATCTGAACCTGACTTTCATTTCAAACCCGATGCTGAATCAAATAGCATAGCGCTAATCATTCAGCACATCTGTGGCAATATGATCTCACGTTGGACTGATTTTCTCGCAACTGATGGCGAGAAACCAACTCGCAACAGAGATAAAGAGTTTGAAGAAAGAGTGCAGAACAAAGTAGAAATACTCGAGTCTTGGGAAACGGGTTGGAAGGTTTTCATAGATACGTTGAATTCATTGACAGCTGATGATATGATGAAAATTGTAACCATACGGGGTGAAGAACATACAGTGATCCAGGCCATAAACCGCCAGCTATCACATTATGGTTATCATATCGGACAGATAGTATATCTTGCCAAACACATCAGGTCTGCCGAATGGAAGACATTGAGCATTGCAAAAAACAGATCAGAAGAGTTTAACCAACAAATGAAAGAGAAGTCTGAATGAGAATAGCTGTAACAGGTGCTAATGGTTTTGTAGGCGGCCAGTTGGTCAGTTATCTCAGCGCTCAGGGGTATGAGGTCATCAGGCTCCAGCGCAGAAGTATCGTGGGTCCGATGGATAGGTTCTTTGATGTCAGAAGTATAGAGTCGATACCCGATCTGACGGGCATAGACGCATTGATACATACAGCATTCATCAAGTATGACAGGATAAATATTCCGGATTCTTCTGAGTTCAACATTGCCACTACATTGGCTTTGGAGCAGGCATGTCACGCATCAGGAACTAAATTCGTTTTCCTTTCTACTATGTCAGCACATTCGGACGCCCTGTCTCACTATGGCAAACACAAATATGATATTGAGCAAAAACTTGACACCACTAAGTCTCTTATATTTCGGCTTGGATTGGTGATAGGCGATAAAGGGCTTTTTGATAGTATTAAAACTGCGATCAGTAATGGACTTTTCATACCGCTGGTCGGCAATGGTAGCCAACCCATTCAAACCATTGCTGTGAGCGATGTGTGCAGGATCATTGAGAAAGCCATAATGGCCGATATGACCGGAAGTTATACTATCGGGACAGAAAAGGTGTATACCCTCAAAGATCTATATACTGCCACAGCGCTGCGGCTTAATAAGAAACCCATTTTCATATCAGTACCTTATCAATTGGTAAATATGGCGCTAAGTACCATCGAGGCACTCAGGATCCCGTTCAACGTTTCAAAAGAAAATCTACTGGGCCTCAAACAGCTAAAAGCTTTTGACACAAAAAAGGATTTGGAAAAACTTGGAATCACTATATTAGATATGGATCAGGCACTTGATCAGCAAATGGCTAAGAATAATAAATGAGTCTGGGATATAACATACAACAAACCGGAGTTGACGCAAAAAGCATTGAAGAGTATTCCACGCTCTTGAGTAGGGTATTTGCCAAACCCAATTTATTCACTACTGCATATCTCAACTGGCAGTATGCTGATAATCCGGATGGAAAGATAGTGGGGTTCAATGCATTCTCCGGCGATTCTCTAGCCGCGCATTATGTGACGCAGCCCATGCAGGCCGTCATCGATGGGCAAAAACGGAAAGGCCTTTTATCTCTCAATACTGCCACCCACCCCGACCATCAGGGAAAAGGTTTATTTGTGAAACTGGCTGATCAGACTTATCAATACGCAGCAGACAATGGATATGACTTTGTAATAGGTGTGGCCAATCAGAATAGTGTACATGGTTTTACAAAGAAACTGGGGTTTCAGCTGGTGGGTCAGTTACATGCCATGTTGGGAATCGGGAAATTGCCACATTCGAATGATCTGAGCGGGTTTTCATATGCCAGATACTGGACGCAGGAGGCACTTTCGTGGCGTTTACGCAATCCTAATAATAATTATGGTGTGTCGCTTGGTCATGATATTGTCATTTCTTCTGCCACTGCTTATCCCGCTATTAGCGCTACACTTGGCGTTTTTAATAGATCAGACTATAGTGTTTCGCATCAAAAAGAACCCTTTTCATTGTTAAATCTATGGATTGGCGCTAATAAGGATATTACATCCGAAACAAATTTATATTTTAACATCCCAAACAGGTTGCGTCCGGCACCTCTTTATCTCATTTTTAGATCTTTGAATAATAACATCAGCCCTTTGGATTTTAATGATGTCTATTTTCAAGCATTGGATTTTGATGCATATTAGAGATCGTGAAAATGATCTGTATTTAACTTTGGAAAACAAACAATAGGCTCCCGAAGATGTTTTTGACAGTGATCATTACGGGACATTATATAAAAAATATTCATGCACGGCGACGTAGGTGGTAAGTTAGTTTCAGTAGTAATACTCGGATGGAATGGCAAGAAATTCATTGAAAAGTTTTTGCCATCTGCAGTAAAATATACTCAAAAACCGGAGTACGAGGTGGTCTATGCAGATAACTTCTCTTCGGATGACAGTGTGGCATATGTCCGCGACAATTTTCCGACAGTAAGGATCATTCAAAATCCCTCTAATAGCGGGTTTGCAGCCGGATATAATGAATGTCTGAGACAGATCAATTCAAAATATTATGTCCTGCTCAATCAGGA
>CAIXBT010000413.1 GCA_903917755.1 uncultured Bacteroidota bacterium | reverse complement strand
GTAGACCGTAAAAAATTGGCAGCCAAACAATAAAATTGGAATTGAGTAGTTAGTGTTTAGACCATAAAAGAGTTTATCAAAGCAATAATACACCATGAATCAGCCTTTCTCCTATATACATCCAAACGCCAAGCTATCCGAAAGCGTGATCGTGGAGCCATTTGTGAGTATCAGCAAGGATGTTGAGATCGGTGAGGGTACATGGATAGGCCCCCATGTCACAATACTTGAAGGTGCACGGATCGGAAAGAACTGCAAGATATTTCCTGGTGCGGTCGTATCAGCGGTGCCTCAGGATCTGAAATACAAAGGAGAAAAATCGATAGTAGAGATCGGCGACAATGTAACGATCCGCGAATTTGTAACGGTCAATAAAGGGACTGAGTATTCGATGACCACCAAGATCGGGAACAACTCTATGCTGATGGCTTATGTGCATGTGGCGCATGACTGTATCATTGGTGATAATTGTATCTTAGCTAATAATACCAATCTGGCCGGCCATATTGTGATAGAAGATTTTGCGATACTGGGTGGAGCATGCAATATCCAGCAATTTGTAAAGATCGGTCGTCACGCTATCCTCTCCGGAGGTAGCCTGGTCAATAAAGATATACCTCCATTCGTGCGTGCGGCCAGACATCCATCATCCTATGCAGGTGTCAATTCTATCGGGTTGCGCAGAAGGGGGTTCACCACAGATCAGATCAACCATATTCTTGATATTTACCGTATCATCTATGTGCGCGGACTCAATGTGTCAAACGCACTGAAACTGGTTGAGACCGAGATCGGCGATAGTCCAGAGAAGGATGAGATCGTGACCTTTATCCGAGACTCTGTACGTGGCATTATGAAAGGCTTCAACAGTAAATATGAGGATTGAGCTAGACAATGTTTCCAAGAAATTTGGCAGTCAATGGATATTCAGAAATGTATCTGCCGTATTTGATTCAAATAAGCCTTACGCTATTATTGGTCCGAACGGTTCGGGCAAGAGCACTCTTCTCAAAGTGATCTCAGGTATCGTCAGCCCCAATGAAGGGAAGGTCCATTATTCTATAGATAATAAACCGATACAGGTAGATGAAATCTACAATCATCTTAGCTATAGTGCTCCTTATCTGGATCTCCCCGAAGAGTTGAGTATCGCTGAGATCATTGCCTTTCACAATGGCATCAGACCCTTTAATGGTATCACCAATTCGGAGGTGCTAAAGGTAGTAGATATACCTGCAGATAAGCAGATACGTGACTGTTCGTCCGGTATGAAGCAGCGAGTCAAATTTGCTTTGGCTTATTATACCAAAAGCCAGATATTGCTCCTTGATGAACCAACCGCCAATATGGACCATCACTGGCGCGACTGGACACTGGGACTTATCAAATCCGATACTCAGGAGCGGATCACGTTCATTTGTTCTAATGAACCGATCGAATATGAATTTGCCGAGGTAAAGGTGAATCTCTAGTGATTGGTCATCAATGTTAAATCTGGTTTAGCTCTCTTATTTGATTTGGCTGAAATAATTATTTTAGTTAAAGTTACATCTCAAGCCTGATAGGCAGTTTATTTCATAAAACCTTAAATCGAATTTATGTCATCATTATCTACGGCTGTAGTTCAGGACAAAAAGGGAAATGTTATTTCTATGAAAGTGCTTCAGAGCCACCCAGATGGTGGTGTGTCTACGGAAGGTATGAGTGAGAATGCTATCAAAGGCACAGCTTTACTCTTTCTATATGAGTTGGCACTTGAGAAAGAAGCTTCGGCACTGACAGATGCATTGGAAGATACTTTCGGAGGTAGCCCGGATATATTTCCCGATTCCGAAGAGTGTGACAAGGTCATTAAAACCTTGACTATATTAGAAGAAAGCAGAAATAACAACTGGGACAATTGGAGTTCAGGCCCGTACAGCAACGGAAGCAGCCTGAAAGAAGAATATATGCCCTATGTATTGCTGCAGATCGAAGTTGCCGATCCGGGGCTACTGGTCGGTCTGGAGGTGGATGATGATGTTGAATCTGCTATCGACTTTTTTGCATATAAATGGATGTGATCTTTTTCTTTGCAAATATTTGAAAGGCGGACTATGGTTCGCCTTTCGTTTTTTGTGAATACTGAGATTGATATAAATAAGACTAATTTGCGCCGAATGAATACAGATCATAAAACACAATGGATTGATGCCATAGGCGAGAGTCTTAAACTTAATACTTTGGTAAAGATCAGTCTGGGTAATTATAAAGGTACCGAGCCCGAACTGAAAAATATTTACATCAAAAAGGTTCTGATCAAGAGGGAAGAGAAGTTGAGTTTCACTTATCGCTATCGGACGAAGGATATCGTCAAGAATTATTCTCCGGAAGAGGCCAATTATCATTTGTTGAATTTGATCGCGACTCAGGGATTCAAAGTTGCCACTTTGTTTACCACGCAGTTTGATCTTCAGTTCGAATTCGTGAAGAATGATAAGACTGTATTAAGAAATAATCCTGCTACTAATACTGAGGTCCCGTCTCTGGAGCATGACAAACCAAAAAACAGATTGATAGAATCTAAGGGCAGACATTACCTTACGGAATTGCGGATAACAGATGAAGCCGGAAATGTTTATAAAGCTACTCAGGATAAGTACAGACAGATCAATCATTATATTGAGGTATTGAGCACTTTGATGAAAGATCTACCTGCGCGTGACATGACACGAGTGGTGGATATGGGAGCGGGCAAGGGTTATCTCACCTTTGCATTGTATGACTATCTGACCAATGTATTGAAAATAAAAGCCGATGTGATCGGAGTGGAATATCGTCAGGAACTGGTCGATCTGTGCAATCAAATAGCTCAGAATTCTGCATTCGATGGGCTTCATTTCGTACAGGGTGCCATTGAGCAGTTTGATAGTTCGGGCGCTAATGTTCTGATAGCCCTCCATGCATGTGATATTGCCACAGATGATGCCATTTGCAAGGGGATCACTGCCGGTGCGGATCTGATCGTGGTGGCCCCATGCTGCCATAAACAGGTCAGGAAGGAGATCGAAAAGCATAAGAAAAAAAATGATCTTGATTTTCTGCTTAAGCATGGCATATTTCTCGAACGGCAGGCAGAAATGGTCACAGATGGTATCAGGGCTTTGATAATGGAATATTTCGGATACACCACGCGGATATTTGAATTTATCTCCGATGCTCATACTCCTAAAAATATAATGCTCGTAGGAGTGAAGAATCCCAAAGCAACTCAACATAATGTTGCATCACTGGAAAAAATAAAGGCCGCAAAATCCTATTTCGGAATTGAGCGCCATTATCTGGAAGGGTTGATGGGATTATAACTGATGTCCTTTGTTGCTCAGGATCTTGGCTGCCAGCATAGCTGTTTGAGATTTAAGTTCCGGTATAGCTGTTGTTTCCCATAGCAGGCCGCGTAGATTTCCCCCGATAGTGTATAGTGTTGGATTTTCTTGGCCTTGAGCATCTATCAGTGTCCAATGATCGGTCACGTCCATACCTATATGGAGACTATCTGCCTGGATCATCCCTTTGGCCTGAAGATTCTGAAGAAAGACATCTTCAGATTTAGCTATATCGGTCTGCGGACCGGTACAGTTTACCACTAGCCCCACATTGAGTGTTTTTTCGGTCTGGGTATGCTTACTCAGATAGTGAACGATTATTCCCTTGGAATCTTCTTTTATATCCAGAAGTTTTGCTTTGTGCATCACCAGACGTCCTGTCAGCCTTAGTCGCTGCACGTAGTCATACATGTGAGGGGCGATACGATGGCGTATTTTATTCCATATAGATTTGATATCACGCAGAAAGGTTTCTTTCTCCTGATGGCTCCATGATCGCCATATCTTTTGGGTCAGAGGTCGCAGTGAGTCTACGATAGGCTCTGCAGATATGCCTATCTTGTGAAGCATTCGGAAGTGCTTATGCCCGATGATGAAAAGCTCATCCAATCTATATGGCTCTTTTATTTCATTGACCAGATCTTTATATTCTAAATGGTTATGCCTATGTGCCAGTACGGAAAAACCCGTAGGTGATAAGGTATGTATCTGCCCTTTGAAACCCGAATCCATAATGCTTATGACCGTATCGACCATTGTCAGACCATTGCCCAGTATCAGAATGTTCTGGTCAGGTTTAATGAGTTTAGTGACATCTATGAGCCATGGGTTCTTAATATAAGTTGGACTATTGTAGTATGCTTCATTTGGGATGGGTGGATTAGACGGTGCCTCATGACCTGTAGCCAGGATCGCATAGTCGGCATTGACAGGGGCGTGAGACTTTAGTGTGATGGTGTATTTGCCATGAGCATGATCGATATTGACAGCTGTATCATATATTATATCGATCTGTGTGTCTTCACGTTTGGTTTTCAAAGCCTCTTCCCAGATTGATGTTATATAGTTGCCATATAGCTGACGTGGCAGGAATGTTTTACCCAGAATGTCTCTATTAATGGTTTTATATGCAGGCTGTTTATGAGCCCAATCCAGAAAATGGTTAGGGTCGTCATGCATGGCACTCATCTTGGCGGCTGGTACATTGAGCAGATGCTTGAGCGCCGGAGTGCTATAAGCAGGCCCTTTGCCAAAAGTTGCTTTATCGTTAATGATGTGAATGGTAAGGGGGGACTTTGTTTGTTTGATCAGATGATAGGCGGTCATCAATCCGCTGAATCCGGCTCCGATGATCACAATTTCGATTGGTTTTTCTGACATATTTCTTTGAAGGCTGGGAAAATTTGCAATATAAAAATCGGTGCGAAAGATAGTGATTACTGATTGACAATTTTAATAGATAATAAGCATGATATTTCTCATGTCTTACTAACAGGTTCAATTCTTTTCGATTTGTTGATAAAATCATTGTATAATTGAGAGGGTATCTTATTTTTGTTGGATTAAATCAAAGGAATGGACGTCTCTCAGGTTAATTATGTACCGGTCGTGATACAAAGTGTATTCGCTGCCGGTTTTGTGGCTACTATGTTGGCTTTGTCTCATTACGTCGGCCCTCGCCGCAAGTCCAAGATCAAAGATGATAGTTTCGAATGCGGTATCAAATCATATGGCAATGCCCGTATGCCTTTTTCGGTTAAATACTTTGTAGTTGCTATCCTTTTCGTATTGTTTGATATTGAGGTTATCTTTCTCTATCCATGGGCAGTCAATTTCAGAGCGTTGGGATTTATTGGTTTGTACAAAATGTTTCTATTTATGGGATTGCTGTTGATCGGTTTTTTCTATATTTTGAAAAAAGGTGCTTTGGATTGGGAGTAATGCTGAATTTTGGATCAGGGAACGATATTTGAAAAATAACTCTTGTCTGAGTAAAAAGTTAATATGTCAGAAGTAATAAATAATAACAGTGAAGTAAAGATGGTCGAGGCTCCTCCGGGACTCGAGGGAGAAAGTTTTTTTGCTACCAGTCTGGATGCTGTGGTAGGCTTGGCTCGTTCTAAGTCTTTGTGGCCTCTGCCTTTTGCTACCTCATGCTGTGGTATCGAGTTTATGGCTACGATGGCCTCTACATATGATCTGGCTCGATTCGGTTCTGAGCGCCCGAGTTTCTCTCCCCGTCAGGCAGATATGCTGATGGTGATGGGAACTATCTCAAAGAAACTTGGACCGGTGCTTCGTCAGGTGTATGAGCAGATGGCGGAACCGCGTTGGGTCATAGCCGTGGGTGCCTGTGCATCTTCAGGTGGCGTATTTGATACATATTCCGTTTTGCAGGGTATAGACAAGATCATCCCGGTAGACGTATACGTGCCCGGATGTCCACCACGTCCTGAGCAGATCATAGATGGCATTCTGAAGCTTCAGGAATTGGTGAAAAACGAACCAATGCGCCGTAGAAACACACCTGAATATAAAGCGCTGTTGGCTACTTATGGAATTACAGTTAATTAATAAAGATCTAAAGTGAGTTTGACAAAAGAAATACTGCTTGAGAAAATAACTGCGAAATTCGGTGATGCTGTATCAATAGATGCTGAATCGCTTGATCTGACTGCGGTAATAATAAATAGCCTTAGATCGCATGAACTAATCAGGTATCTGCGTGATGAAGAAGGGTTCAATTTCCTTACAGATGTCTGCGGGGCTCACTTTCCGGAGAATGACAGATCAGCTCAATTTGCGGTGATCTATCATATGCACAACTGGATAGCCGGTTTTCGTGTCAGGATCAAGTCTTTTCTAGATGGCGAAAACCCGGTCATAGATTCAGTGTATGATCTTTTCCTTTCGGCTAACTGGCAGGAGCGTGAGACCTATGATTTCTATGGTATAGAATTTAAAAATCACCCTGACCTGCGCCGGATATTGAATATGGATGAGATGGAGTCTTTCCCGATGAGAAAAGAATTTCCACTGGAAGATCAAGGCAGAACAGATAAGGATGATCGCTATTTCGGCAGACTGCCACAGACCAATAATTTGCCCAACAACAACTAATAAGCAGAAGAAATAAAGTATAATGAGTCAGTACACGCCTCTTACTAAAAAGATCGAAGACCGCTATAACGAGGAGATACGCCTCCGCGAAAATGAAGATGGCAGCGAGCTGTCCATTCTCAATCTCGGTCCTTCACACCCTGCTACTCACGGTATCTTTCAGAATGTATTGCTCATGGATGGCGAGCGAATAGTAGATGCCGAACAGACATTGGGATACATACACCGTGCTTTTGAAAAGATAGCTGAAAATCGCCCGTTCTACTCTCGATGGTACATATGGAAGCGGAAATATGGCTGCACCAAGATTTAAATCTACGACGG
>CAIXBT010000412.1 GCA_903917755.1 uncultured Bacteroidota bacterium | reverse complement strand
CGACCTCAGATGATCTCAGTGAGTCCATCAGCAATGAAAATGTATCCAGTATGCTGGCCTCCACCCATGATATATATGCTGCTACTGCGGCATTCAGACTCAGGCAGGCGGGTTTCAAATATAGAGGATACACCAATGATGAATTCACCACCATTATAAATGGAGTGCTCATCAATGACCCTGAGAATGGGGGGGTATTTTGGGGAAGCGCAGGTGCTTTTAATGATATGACCCACAACAGGGATGGAAATATCGGTCTGTCGCCGTCCACTAATGCTTTTGGCGGTTTGGGTGGTTCTTATCATGTCGATACAAGACCGGGTACTCAGCGTGCCGGTTTAAATGTAGCATACACTGCCACTGACAGGAGTTACTCCAATCGTTTATCTGCTTCATATTCTACCGGCTATTTGAAAGGTGGATGGGCAGTTAGTGCGGCTTTTTCACGCCGTTGGGCTGTGACTGGCTATGAGCCGGGTACCTATTTTGACGGCTATGGTTATTTCTTTGCTGTAGAGAAGAAACTGGGAGAAAAGCAGACACTTACCTTTACTACTTTTGGTACACCTACTACTTCTGCCCGCGCTGTAGCTGCTGTAAATGAAATGCAGACACTGGCCAATGACCACTATTATAATCCTGATTGGGGCTATCAAAACGGCCAGGTACGATCTTCTAATGTCAACAGACGATTCCAGCCAGATTTCATGCTCACTCATGAAGCGAAAATCTCTAATAACACAAACATCATCACCGGAGCGAGTTTTGAGTTTGGAAAAAACAGGACATCTATAATTGATTATTATAACTCAGCATCACCTGATCCTGAATACTATCGTAATCTACCTAGCTTCATCACAGATCCTGCTCAAAGTGCTCTCGCTGCAAGTATACTAAGCAATAATATAAATGCACGTCAGATACAATGGGATAACCTGTATGCTGCAAACCGTCTTCAGCCGGTCACAGCCAATGGCAGACAGTCGAGCTATGTGACATCCGATAGGGTAGAAGATGCTAAGAAATTTAACTTCAACACTACTTTGAATCATACATTCAGTGATCATATATCCCTCACGGCAGGACTCACATATCAGTGGGAAAAAGTACGCAACTACAAAGAACTGACCGACCTGCTCGGAGGCGACTATTATGTGAACCTTAACGACTTTGCAATTCAAGATTTTCCTACCAATCCGGCTGTACTCCAAAATGATCTGCTTCATCCAAACAGGGTATTGCATGTGGGGGATGCATACGGATACGACTGGTACTCACAGATACATAAAACCTCTGCATGGATACAGCCATATTTCAAGTTTAACCATGTCGAGTTTTTCGTGGCAGGTCAATTGAGTAACTCATATTATTGGAGAACCGGAAATGTGGAGAATGGATTATTTCCAACCAATTCTCTGGGTGACTCTAAGAAAGTATTTATGCTGAACTACGCGATCAAAGGTGGTGTACAATATAAGCTGAACGGGAAAAATTATTTGTACCTCAATGCTGAAACCAAAACTGCTCCTCCTTCATTCAGAAATACATTTTTGTCTCCTGATACAAGAAATGACCTGGTACCGAATCTGACTTCCGAAACTGTATATTCAGCAGAATTGGGATATCAATACAAGTCTCCAAAAGTGAAGGTGAAAGCCAGTCTCTTCTATACTCAAACTCTGAATGAGATCAAATCTTATTCTTTCTTTCATGAGGATTACAGAGCAAACGTGAATTACAATCTATCAGGCATCAACACAAGGCAATATGGTGCGGAACTCGGTGCTGAAGCGAAAATATATAAAGGATTTAGTGCCGATCTGGTAGCTAATATTGGGAAATATCAATACGCTAGTAATCCTACAGCTACGATCACTCAGGATAATAGTAATGTGGTTCTGGCAAGTAATCAAACCACTTTTCTTCAGAATTATTTCATGGGTGGAATGCCTCAAATGAGCTATTCACTAGGACTTAAATATACTGATAAGAAAAACTGGTATGTGAGTGTCGATTTCAACTATTTCGACTGGATGTTTGCCGAAGTGAACCCTGTGCGTCGTACACTTCAGGCCATTGATCTGGTGCCTTATGGATCTGACCTGTATAATCAGATCATGCATCAGGAGCAGTTGAAGGGGCAGTTTACTATGGATATGAAAGGGGGCTATAGCTGGTTTCTTAATAATTGCTTTAAAAACATAGATGCAAAGGGGCATAAGCATAATTACTATATGGTGTTCAATGTCATTTTGTCAAATCTCACTAATAATCAGAATGTAGTGACAAGCGACAGAGAGCAATTGCGTTATGATTTTCAACAAAAGAACATAAATGAGTTTGCTAATAAATATCGCTATATGCACGGGTTCGGATATTTCGTTTCAGTAGCATTCAGACTTCAGTAAATCAATTAGGATCAATTCAAATTTTCAGAATAAATATGAAATTAAACTACATAAAAAACGCAGTCATAGCGATCATCACAACAGCCATTCTGGTGCCGGTTTCATCATGTGTGAAGGACAATTTCACCGTGCCAAGTCCTGGAGCCAATATCAATCCTGCAGGTGTTCAGGCTACTATGACAATTAAACAATTTAAACAGCGGTATTATGTACCGGCCTTAGGCAATGCTTTGCCGGTATTGATCCCAGACAGTGTGGTACTGACTGGTATAATAAATGGAGATGATAGATCCGGTAACTTTTACAAAACGATAAGTCTTCAGGATTCTACTGGAGGTATTCAGCTCAAAATAGCCGGTACTAATTTGTATTATACATATCCCGTAGGCAGAAGAATATGGATCAAGACCAAGGGACTATACATATTCGACTATGGTGGAACAGCAGAGATAGGAGCATATATCGATCTGGCGGGCACACACCCATCTGTGGGAGGTATTGCGCTGAGCAATGCTCCTAATAGCATCATTACAGGGGAATGGGGACTACCGGTACCTGTCCAAAAAACAACCATTTCACAACTAAGTAATGTCGGGAGCTATATCGATCTGCAAAGCATGCTCTATGAGATCGATAGTGTGCAGTTTGGAGCAGGCGATACTCTTACATACGCAGATGCACTGACCAAAGCATCAGGCAGTCTGACACTAAGTGATTGCGCAGGATATAATATGGTATTGTACAGTAGCGGATATGCAAGTTTTGCTACTGCTAGACCGTCAAATGGTCATGGCAATATATTAGGAATTTACACCTACTATGCCTACGGTAGTGGCAACCATTTCCAATTTACCATAAGAGATACGACCGATGTTAGGTTCACCAGCAGCATTCGCTGTCATTAATCCATTTAAGATCAAAAATCAAATTGTAAGATGAAATTTCCATTAATAAAATATCTCCTTATACTCACAGTCACAGTTGGGATTTTTTTGCTGGCATCCTGTGTGAAGGAAAAATTCAGCGCTCCGAATATAACCCATGTAGATCCCGCCGGTATCCATGCGACAATGACTATTAGCCAGTTCAAGCTTGCTTATTATCTGCCTAACCAGAACAATCCATTCCCGTTTCAGATCACTGATAGCGTGATATTATGCGGTGTCATTAACGGTGACGACAGATCCGGGAATATTTATAAAACATTGATATTCCAGGATTCTACAGGTGGACTTCAGGTAGTGGCCGACAAGAGTGACCTGTATAATGACTATCCGGTGGGTACTAGAATATTCGTCAAGTGTAAAGGATTATACCTTTATAACTATCTAGGTACATTGGAATTGGGTAGCTATATCAGTACTACAGGACCTCAGCCATCTCTAGGTGGTATACCCGCAGTCAATATTTCTACTTATATCCTAAAAGGGCAGACAGGATTGACTGTCACTCCCAAACACTGGACATTATTTAACCTGACCAATGGTGCCGACCCGCTCAATGATCAAAGCACACTTATTCAGGTGGATTCTGTGCAATACATTAACGCAGATACATCTTTGACCTATGCTGATGCCATTAATAAGGCCTCTGGAAATCTTATATTGGAAGATAGTCTCAATAACCGTGTCACAGTTCGTTCCAGCGGATATGCCAATTTTGCAACATCGAAACCGCCGGTAGGTTTTGGTAGTGTAACAGGTATATTTACGATATATCAATTACCAACAAGTTCAACCAATCAAATAACTATTCGGGATACGACAGATGTACAATTGACTAATGCTCGTAGAACATTGCAATAATGAATAACCGTTATGTTGAGAATTTGTATTGTTAATTAACGATTTGATTACATAAAAACCAGATATTTTTTACTGAAACCCTTACATTAGCAGGCGCTAAAAAATTGAAAACCATGCAATTGCAATTTAAAAAGATGGGGCTGTCTTTTTTGCTGATCATTTCAGCGTTGCTGTCTTATGCACAGTGTGGTACACCTATCAATACTTTTCCATACGTTGAGGATTTCGAAACATCTGCTGCCTGGACCTCAGGAGGTGCCGCTTGTACACCTCTGAATCTAGTGATCAATGACTGGGCGTGGGGACATCCTCAAAAGAATGTGATCAATACGGCTGGTAGCGGTCAGAGATGCTGGATCGTGGGTGATACTGTTGGTTGGTTTTATGCTTATGGTGAGCGCTCATGGGTGCAAAGCCCTTGTTTTAGTTTTACTAATGTCCAAAGACCTTTTATACAGTTTAAAATATTTTGGGAATCAGAATATAAATACGATGGAGCTAATCTTCAATATTCACTCAATAGTGGAACTACATGGACCGATGTAGGTACATTTGGTGATCCGACAGACTGTATGGATACCAATTGGTATAATTACAATACCATAACCAATCTGGGATCATACTCACATTCACTGCCGGGCCATGGCAATACCAGTCAGACTTATCCATCATTGTGTACCGGTACTTCTACTAATGGCTGGTGTGGAAATATTCAAGCTAGTAGTTACACAGATACCACTGGCGTGTCGGGGTCTACATGTCAGGCAGGTCATGGATCAGGACATTGGGTCACAGCTAAACACTGTATGCCATATCTATCCGGCAAAGCTACTGTGATTTTCAGATTTACTTTTGGAGCCGGGACCAGTTGCAATAACTTTAATGCATTTGCATTTGATAGTGTCGCGATCGGAGAGGGGGCACCCAATGTAGCTGGCTTCACACATACATGTGTGAATACAAATACCATTAGTTTTTCAGGAGTTGCTGCATTGTGTCCGGACACCTTTCAGTGGAATTTCGGTGATCCGGGTAGTGGTGCATCCAATACTATTCTTGGGGCGGGAAATCTGAATCCGACACATACATTTTCAGCTCCCGGCACTTACAATGTCACATTCACAGTGAAAGGCGGTCCATGTAATGCTCCGGGGTCCGTCACTAAAACAGTCAATATAATCGGTGCTACTACCACTACCACTCCTGCAGGATGCAGTGGCACAGGAGGCACAGCTATCGCAATAATAGGAGGTAATGCTCAGCCTTATAACTATTCATGGAATACAAGCCCCGTTCAAACTCATGATACGGCTACCGGATTGGCCGCAGGGACATATACAGTGACCGTAACCACTGCTAATGCCTGTTCTGCTACTGCCACAGCCACGATCACAGCAGCGAGTTCTATGTCTCACAACGTGACCACTACACCTAGTTTATGTACAGCTAATAACGGTACTGCAAAAGTGACTGAAACAGGAGGAACACCTAACTATACCTATCTTTGGAGTAATGGTCTCGGTACAGCCGACTCAATCAAGAATGTTGCACCGGGTACATATATACTTACTATTACAGACAGTCATGGTTGTACCGATACGGCTCATGTCACTGTATCAAATGGTGGTGGAGTAACGGCTTCCTTAGGCAGTACTATCAATGTATCATGTCACGGCGGAAATAATGGTAGTATCACTATAAATGCAAGTGGTGGAACAATGCCATATACCTATCATTGGACCTCTACTATTTCTAATACTAATAATACACAGGGAGGGCTCGCAGCAGGTAGTTATGTGATAACGGTGATTGATGCCAGTGGATGCCAGACCACAGTGCCGGATAATATTACCCAGCCTGCTCCATTCTCGCCCAATGTTACCACTACCAGCACTTTGTGCGGAGCCAGTACCGGTACGGCCAAAGTGATCGAAACGGGCGGTACACCAAATTATACTTATAACTGGAGCAATGCTTTGGGAACTGCTGACTCGATCAAGAATGTAGCTGCGGGCACTTATACTCTTACTATCACAGATAATAAGGGCTGTTTGGACACAGTACCTGTCACGATCAGCAATACAGGCGGTGTGACTGCTGTACTCGGAGGGACCACTAATGTGACTTGTCCGGGTGGTACCAATGGTAGTATCACAGTCAACGCGTCAAATGGTACAATGCCATATACCTATCACTGGGGGATAGCTACCAATACCAACAATACCCAAGCAGGTTTCGGCGCAGGAAATTATGTGATCACAGTGACTGACAATGCAGGATGTATCACCACTGTAGCTGCGACCATTAATCAGCCTGCCGCGTTTGCACATTTCACTTCTACTGTATCAACTACATGCAACACTAACAATGGTTCAGCAAAGGTGATCGAATCTGGAGGTACACCCAACTATACTTATAACTGGAGCGGTGGATTAGGTACAGCTGACTCGATCATGAATGTTGGACCGGGCACTTATACCTTGAGTATCACTGATGCTTCAGGATGTCCTGATATGGCCACCGTAACAGTGGCGGCTATACCTCCGGTAGTAGCTGTCTTAGGCAACACCACTGTGGTGACTTGTAATGGAGGAAATGATGGCAGTATCACTATCAATGCATCGAGCGGAACGATGCCTTACACCTATCATTGGGGAGGCGCAACTACTACCGTTAATACACAGTCAGGTTTTGTCGCGGGCTTATATACAATTACGGTGACTGATAGCAATAATTGTTCGGCTACAGTGCCGGCAACGATCGGGCAACCGGCTCCGATATCTGCTATCCCAACTGTAGTGAATGTAACATGCAATGGTGGTACCAATGGTTCTGTGGGATTAGCGGTTTCAGGAGGTAATGGAACTTATACATATCAATGGACCAATACGACTCAAACTACTCCAGTTATCACAAACCTTACAGCCAATACTTATAATGTAACTGTGACAGATATCAAGGGTTGCCAGAAAGATACCTTTGCTACAGTCATACAGCCTACTCCTTTTAATATTTCATTTCCGACAGTGATCAATGATAGTTGTTCTTATGGAGTGCAAGGAAGTGCAACCGTCCTTGTAAGCGGTTCTACTCCGGGATATACTTATCTGTGGAGCAATGCAAGTACGAGTACCACAATTACCGGTTTAGTACCGGGTATATATACCGTGACGGTATCAGATACCAATCATTGCACTGCATCTAGTACCATAACAATATCGGCTCCTTCTGCCATCGTTATCAATCCAACGGCAACTCCCGTGAGCTGCCATAATGATTCTAACGGTACAGCCTCTCTCAATGTGAGTGGTGGGACGCCTGGTTATACCTATTTGTGGAATATTGACAGCACTACCAGCAGTATTAGCAATCTCTATCCGGGTACTTATTCCGTAGTGGTAACTGATAACTGGGGATGTACAGCATCGATGTCATCTATCATTGTCAATAACCCATCCGTCTTGACAGTGTCAGCTGCTGTCACTCCTCAATCCTGTTCATCCCAGATCGATGGAGGCGTGAGTTTGACTCCGTCCGGTGGCACACCTTTTTACAACTATCAATGGTCTCCTGTAGCCAGTTCGAATGCATTTATCAGTGGCGTCAGTGCAGGTACATATTTCTATACCGCGACAGATAATAACGGCTGCACAGTGTCTGACTCTTCAGTCGTGCCGCTTTCGGCAGCCATCACTATTCAGGCTGCTGTCATACAGCCACTTTGCCCGCCATTGTCAGACGGAAGTATAGTTGTGATACCATCCGGTGGTAATCCCGGATATTCATTTACCTGGAATAATGCTGCTCAGAGTGCTATTAATCAGCAACTCGCTCCTGGTGTATATTTATTGACAGTCACAGACTCAAGAGGATGCGTTGTGCTTGATACTTTCACATTGGCGTATCAGGGACGATTGACTGTAAGCGCAGGGATTACCGATACGATCGATCTTGGCCAATCCGTAACCCTGACTGCAGTACCCAATAGCAGTGCCGGTGATATTACTTACATCTGGTCACCGGACTATCATCTGTCATGTGTCAATTGTCAAACCACAATAGCTGGTCCTACTCAAACTTTTACATACTTCGTCAATGCAAGTGATACAAATGGCTGTAAGGCTGTTGATTCTGTTACTATTATAGTTAATAAGTTTTACAACTTATATGTACCTAATGCATTCACTCCTAATGGAGACGGCAGGAATGATTACTTCCAGATATACGGCGATACAATATCATGGAAGTTGGTAGAAGTAGAGATATTCAATCGCTGGGGTGAGAAAGTATTTGAGTCACATGATCTCAATTTTGAATGGGACGGAACATATAAAGGTAAATTGCAGGAACCCAATGTCTATGTCTATATCCTCAACGTTACATTCGTAGATGGACATAGTACCGGCACACTCAAAGGGTCAATTACATTGATACGCTAATTAGAAAAATACGCTTTATTTTTTTGACAATATGCACCGTCCTGATGACAAAATGACGACATTGCAGATGGTCAGTATAAACATTTGATTGTAAGAAGAATGTTTGTGACGGAATTGATTTTTCTTTCTGCTATTTATGTTCAATACTTCACTTTTTTATTAGATTACCGCTCTTATTAAACTCAAACATGGGCAGATTTACAGGATTATTAGGTGTGGCATTGATATTAGGTGTGGCATTCTTGCTTTCTAATAACAGGAAAGCTATTAATTATCGATTAGTGCTGAGCGGGCTTGGTCTACAGTTATTTTTAGCTGTTATCATTCTCAAGATCCCTGCAGTGAGGAGTTTCTTTCAATTATTAGGTCATGGCATGGAGAAGATCGAAACATTCGGTCGTGAAGGTGCGAAATTTGTGTTCGGTCAGGTACTGCCGGATTCCGGCCAGTTAGGCAAAGTATTCGGTTCTAATAATGGATTCATTTTTGCTTTCAATATACCTGCTACCATTATCCTGGTATGTGTCATAGTGGCTATATTTTACCATATAGGGCTCATGCAGCGCTTGGTATCGATCATTGCTAAAGCTGTGCATGTCATCATGCATGCCAGTGGTGCAGAGGCATTGAGCAATGTAGCCAGCGCATTCGTGGGTCAGGTAGAGGCGCAAGTAATGATACGCCCCTATCTGGAAGGTATGACCAAAAGCGAACTGATGGCATCTATGGCTGGTAGCATGGCTTGCATTGCAGGAGGCATTTTGATCGTGTATGTCAATATGGGTGTACCGGCAGAGTATCTGATAGCAGCGAGTATCATGGCAGCTCCGGCATCGTTGGTTATTTCAAAGATAGTTTATCCGGAGACTGAAGAATCTCAAACCAAAGGAAATGTAACCATAGAGGTCAAAAGCCATTATGCCAATCTGATCGATGCTATTTCTCACGGAGCAGCTGATGGCATGAAAATATCTATCAATGTTATAGCGATGCTTATTGGCTTCATTGGCCTCATTGCGCTGGTCAATTATATACTTATTAAGATCAATTTTCTATGTGGCAATCCGATACCTGATCTTAATCTCAATAAAATATTCGGATGGCTATTCTGGCCCTTTGCTTATGCGATGGGAGTACCATATAGTGATGTGACACCGATCGCATCACTGATGGGCCAAAAAATGGTGATCAATGAATTTGTAGCTTATCTTAATCTGACTTCCATCAAGGCATCTCTCACCCCTAAAGGTCTTGCTATCGCTAGCTTTGCACTATGTGGCTTTGCTAATTTTTCATCCGTAGGTATGCAGATCGGAGGTATAGGAGAACTGGCACCTTCGAGACGTGCTGACCTGGCTCGCCTTGGGCTTAGAGCATTGATATGTGGTACTTTGGCATCATATCTTAGTGCAACTATTGCCGGGATATTACTGTAGAAAAAAGGATATTAAATCATCGAACGGAGATGAAGTTTTAAGATATATTTGGCTATTGACCAATAATTAAATGTTATTTATGGGAGCACTCAGCAATAAGACTATTCTTTTCTCAGGGATATTTGAAGGACATGAACGCACAGAACTTGAGGCTCAGGCAGAGTCAGCAGGAGCAAAATTACTCTCTGGTGTTTCGAAAAATCTGAACTATCTGGTAGCAGGTGAAAAAATGGGTCCATCCAAGCGAGAGAAAGCTCAGGAATTAGGTGTACCTATCATAACCTTACAGAACTTCTTCGATATGCTGGGTGCTAAAGTCGCTCCTGTAAAAGCTAGCGTCTCTAAAGCTTCAACTTCTGTATCCGGTCTTCCTGCCAAAGTATCAGCAATAAGCGACAATTACTTTTCTAAAATAAGAGGTGATCAAAAACCAGATAAATTATTACTACAAATAAAGGAATTCAAATGGAATGATTTTGATCCAACATCGCATGGATACTCATTACGGAATCTGTTGCTCCTCCATGAAGCAAAATATGGCGTAACTGAAGTGCATAGATTTGTTTCCGAAAAGATAAAGAAGCACCTGAAATTGATACATCCCTATGGGCATGACGGCAACCTTGATTATAAAGATGTGAGCCCTGACGGACGCTATCTGGCCACAGCTGATTGTGCTTTTGATGGTCGTCCCCCCATACAGATATGGGAGATCGAAACCGGAAGGATCGTTAATGCTTTTGTAGTGGAAGATGTAGGATGGGAAGATACTGATAAGGCTCTTCAATGGAGTCCTGATAACAATCACATAGCTTTGAGCTTTCATACCAACGCTGTAGGTGTCTGGAATGCCTTTGAAAATAAGAACAAGCCCATCGCTTACGCTTATGTGACGAATGGATGGGATTCTGCACCTGATTTTAAATGGTTTCCGGATGGGAAAGGGATTTTTATTCAATGTCCATATTTTGATGGTTTTGATATTGATAGTATACCGGAAGATCAGCAGGATGGCTATATGGAAGACGATAATAATGGCTGTCGAATACAGATAGAAGGCAAAAAGGGTGATGTAAGCAAAACGGCCAAAGTTGCAAAATGGGCAGAGAAAGATGCGGTGTCGAATAATGCTAGTGTATCAGCAAAAAAAACTAGGATTGAAATACAAAGGTTCATCACCGTCATCCGATGAATCTTTTTTGAATAATGGCAATCTGGTCATTGTAAAGAATAAGACTGTTGATTTCTATAAAGAAGACGGCACACGCTACGGTCATTTTGTTTTCATAGATGATCTGCATGGCGGGTCACCGGACCCTAATGTGGACTATTCATCCGATGAGGTAGAGCCCTGTTTTTGGGTTAAACCCGATGGTGCTAAACAAAAACAATGGTTGTTTGTATCGCCTGCGGGGGCTTTCATAGCACCTAAGGATTGGGACTATTCCAATGAAATAAACTGGTCTCTGGCTAACAGATGGTCATGGCCATTGGAATGGGCTTCATACGTCAAAGCAAAAAGTATCAAGGAACTTTTTGAAGAAAATAAAAAGTTGCTATCGGCTGAAAGCAGAAAGTATGTCGAAAGTGATCTTGCGGCAGCTAAGCAGGCGAAATCAACCACTCTGTCTCGGACGAGTTATGCCTTTCCTACCACTAAAGGGAAGACTTCTACCGATTGGGCTAAGTTTATGGCTAATGGGCTCAAGAGAAGATTGGGTACTACTTTTGCGATAGCAAATCTGAACGATTCTCCTGAATGCTGCTCAGTAGAGATCGTAAAAGGTATTGTATCTAATGACAGAGCCAGAGCTGCTGCTGATACGGCCTTTCACTATTCCAAACAATGTAAAGGTGACAGATATAAGGAGCTAATTGATATTGCTTTGAAATTTTTGCATGAAGCATATGAAGGTGATGTACCCCTGATATATACTGCATTGGCTATGACCTGCTACACAGTGAGCAAAAGGCCCAAGAACAATGAGGCGAAATCTTACCAAAAGCAATTTGAAGAGTATAATGCTAAAGCGGAAGAGTGTTTGAAATCCGAAAAGTATTCTGATTATAAAGATAGTATTTGCTGGGGGCTGCTGGAAATGTATATGATGACCGATCAGGAGCAGATGGCCAGATCCAAAGTAAAGGAATGGCTAAAAGCAAATAAAATGTGGGACCATTCGGAATACAGCACTTGCCGGATTGTATATGATATGGTTCATTATGCTGACAGTTTTGGCGATTTCTGGAACTTCTTTCAATGGACCTGTGACGCACATTTATATATTCATTTCATCAGAGGCTGGCATCAGCTTATGGGAACCGCTATTGCACGATTCAACGGAGCTATGGATCATGAGGCTAAGATCAAGAAGTCTTTTGGGTCAAAACGAAATTCGGGAGTGCCGGAAGAGTGGTCGGAGATATTTTATGAAGCCAATAGCCTTATGACGCATGATCCCCAAGCAGGGCCATTTATTTTAAAATATGCGGAACTCAATCGTCATAGCAAGTTAATTGAATGGCTCTATAATATGGCATCGAGTCATAACGAAATAGCTCTTCGCACGTTGAAAGAGCATCCATTTAAACTGAAAGGTATTTTCTCGGAACCATATTCCAATTTCAATTCGGAGATATATCAACTTGGGGCTGTCTTTCAGTTGACAGGTCTATGTACCGGATGGCAGGAAGAAATGAGCAGCTTTCCCAAGGATACACAATGTATTTTTATGTTAGGACAGGCATCAGAAATGAAATCTCAGGAAGCCACTGTTCAGATCGAAAAGGCCATAAGTCTATTACCTCCACCGCGGGGCAGTGAAAAATATTATACATGGGAATATGTAGTAAGGGCTGCTTGTAAAAGCAAGGCCGTCAACTATCAGCTAATGATAGATAAATGTATGGAAGCTTGTATTTCAAAACGCAATACTGATTATCAGATAAGCAAACTGGCTGAAGCATTGGTTGAAATGGGCGATGTTAAAACAGCCTATGAAATATGGATGGTAAACAAAGAGGAAGACAGATTTATACGGTCTTTTGCAGAAGTATTGGCTTTGAAGGGTAACTATAATGCCTTCTTTGAAATTCATACAAAGTATCTGGATGCAAAAGATAATGCAGAGATGATCATTAATTGGATCGCGGAGAAAAATTATGTAGGACGAATAGAAGATAGTTGGTGATATTCATGTGACAAACAGTAAGGTGCGTTTGAATGAATTCTTCAATAGCCTTTAGACTAACGTAAAGTAATAAAAAGCAAAAGTTAAAAATGAAGTGCTGACTTCATATTTAACAAGATAAATGATCATTGTCGGGCTGATGTTTTGCAGACAATATTGCTTTGCTGAAAATATTTGACGGCATGATGTCTACTTTCATTTTAAATATTATTTTTAAATAGTTCTGATGAATAAAACATAATCAAAATGGCAAAAGAAGTGATCTTTAAGATAGGCAACAGCGAGTCGAAAGCTGCTATCAATGTGGTAGACAGAGATAAAGTGTATGGCTGGACAGAAGATAAATATACGGATGCTAATGGCGAATTGTGCCGTTGGGCTACGCTGCTGGATGATGGAAAGACCATAGTCGCCTCTGGCGGCACAGCCCTGAAAACAGTAGACACAGCTGGGCATGAAGTAAGTAAAACACAATTGGTCGCTATCGGTCTCGATGGAAATCCTGCCACGCTTTTGCCTTCTGTTTTTGACGGAGTTATCAATCTTGATAATACTAAAACTGTATCTGATTATCTCTCTATGGATGTCAAGAATGTTTATCAACTTGCTTTCATCGAGGGCCTCGAGTCGGTAAGCAGTGAATTGAAGAAGAGTAAGGTATTATACTTCCCTTTTAATTATCGTGCAGGCTATACGAGTGATGACGCTTTTCTTGTTCCTCAGGGGGAGTTTATTTTCGCAGTGGTGGGACAGATAAAAAACTTCGAATACATGGGGCTGGCACTACCGGTAGCTGTTGAGATCGAAGTGCAGGAAGATGATGATCTCGACTTTAACATGTTATAAGCATTCAAAACAATTCTAAAGACTTTCAAACATGAGCTTGAAAAAAATAAAAATATCCAACTCTCAAAATCGCGATAGCGAAGTGATGTATGGTGGGATCGCAAAAGTATCTCAGATCAAGTATGTTTTGCCTGATGGCAATTCACCTTCTAATCTGAAGATACTCAAGAGTTCAGTAGATATACAATACGAGGCCCTGCTGAGTAAGCATGGTTCGGATGATAATCTGGCTGAATTGATCATTAATGAAAATCCCGAGATCAATGTAGAGGTGAGCAGTATGTTCATTAAGCATGGTCAATCCGTTCTGATAGATTCACACAATCGGCCTGTCAATAAAGTAACAGCAAAAGAGGTTGTGTTTCTTCCGGATGGTACGGTGAAAGAAGAACGAGATATTACACGGAGATTGTCCAATATTCTTTCAGAAAATCCGGTCAGATGGACTGGAAAGTATCTGGCCATAGATGACACCTATAACAAATTCATCTTCGGACGGACATATCAACTATCTCATAGCAGCGGTCTGACTTTCGACTTTTTGTTCAACATGGCTAAAGAGTTATTTGAGAAGAAATCGCTCATGCTACTCGGTGGCGGTGTGAAAGGAAATGAACCTTTGGTTTTTATGGATAACGGTAAGCCATACCGGGCCTTTCTGGAGGGAAGAGTGAAGGGTGAAACATACCTGCTGCTACTGCATTTATCTAACCTTGAATTAAAATCAATCTTATGATCCAATCAATGATAGACTATAAAAAGAATATTGCCTCGCGCTATATTCCGGCAGAGGGTAGTCGTCTGAAAGAGTCACTTCCTGAATTTGATAATTATGTGGTTTCAGAAAAACTTGATGGACATATATTCTTTGCTCAGTGTTCTGCAGAGGGTGTGAAATTCTATAATCGCAGTGGTACTGAATTTGGTCTGCCAGCTTTGGAAAAAGCATTCCCTAAAGCTGCTAAAGGCACCTGGGCTGGCGAATTGTATGTCAATCATGATCGGTCCAGGGCTTTTAATGTTCGCACACACCTTACCACACAATCAGATGATCTGCGCTACGGGTTTTTTGACAGTCTTGACAATTTGCAGTTACCAAGATTTGATCGTCTTGAGATCGTTAAGAAAAATATCCCTTCTGATGGGATAGTACACCATATTGCTTATAAAACGGTGGGCTCTCGAAAGGAGGTACTGGATGAATATGCTCAGGTGATAGAAAAAGGAGGAGAAGGTCTGATCATCACCACTCCGCTCAATACTACATTTAAGGCTAAACCACAGATCACGCTTGATCTGGCAGTGATCGGATATTCTCTGCGTGAGAATGGTGAAGAGATGCATGATCTTCTGCTGGGTGTAGCCAAAGGCCCTCAATGGATCATTTTGGGTAAAGCCGGTGCCTATTTCCCAGGAATCATGACAGGAGTCACTTAGTCATGTGATTTTCGTTTTATTTATCCGAGTTGAGAGTCGGTAAATTTCATTCTGATAATTGAAGTTTATGGATAAGCCTCTTCAACGAATTGACCACTTGATGTGGGATGCGGAAGCACCGAATAGTTTGGTGACCATAGCAGGAATGATGTTATTTAAGAAGCCGATCAACAAAGAAAAGCTGATCCAAATAATTGAGGATCGACTTATGAGATTTGAACGGTTTGGAAAGAAGGTGATCTTTCTGGATGGGAGCCCCAGATGGCACAAGGATGAGCAATTTCAATTGCAAACTCATATGCATCATATAGCCTTGCCGGGCAGGGGAGGCTATAAAGAATTACAAAGATGTATTAGTGATCTGATCAGTCAGCCGCTCAACTACAATAAGCCATTATGGGATATTCATTTGATAGATAACTATGAAGGTGGCTATGTACTATTGTGGCGATTGCACCATGCTATAGGAGATGGCATGGGACTTGTGAAAGTGATCTATTCACTCACGGGAACTACGGCGAATAGCTCATTGTCTGCGGTGGATGAGACAGTGCCGGACCATAAAAAGGTCAGTGAACTGAGCCAACTGGCTGAAATAGGAAAAGGTGTTTATGAAGATGCCAAGCATCTCATTCAGAACCCAGCATTGCTGCGTGATTCGCTGGAGAATAGCTGGAAGACTGCGCTGGAGTTGAAAGAACTGTTTTTTGGCAAATCCGTCAAGGATACTATTTATAAGGGCAAACTCGGTTTGACCAAGAAAGCTGCATGGACAGATCCGCTTCCGCTAGAATTATTTAAGAAACTGGCTAAACAACACAATGCTAAGATCAATGATGTTCTATTGGCATTAGTGGCTGGTGCTATCAGGAAACATTTATTACTTCATGGTCAAAAAACTGAATCAGGTCTGAAAATAATAGCACCGGTCAATATCAGAAAAGCCACTGAGGTAAATATTCTCCATAATGAGTTTAGTTTTATTTCATTGGATCTGCCTGTTCACATAGCCTCATTTAAAAAAAGAATTGACGTCATTCGCGAAAAGACTGCTGCATTGAAACCTTCGATCGAACCATTTTTCATAAATGAATTGCTTCATTTTGTTGCCGACTATACTCCAATGGTGGCCAAACAATTGCTTTTGGAGTTTATGGGTAAGCATATCATGGGAGTCGTGACCAATGTGCCAGGACCAAGTCATCCCATCTATCTGGCTGGGAATAAAGTCGAGGATCTGATGTTTTGGGTACCTCATACCATGCCATTGGGTATAGGTATCAGTTTGATGAGTTATAATGGGAAAGTCTATATGGGAATTGTGACAGATGATAAGTTGGTCAACGATCCGGATAAGATCGTTAATGCGTTTACATCTGAATTGAGCAGGTTGGGAAAATTAGTTGTGTAAACATTAAATTGATTTAATCACTGTTTTTGATTGACAATTAATGCAATAAAACTTTTTCACTTGTGAGATATATCTAAAGTATTTTTTTTCGGTGATAATCTATTTTAATCAAGAGGATGTTTATAATATCGCATCCGCTTCATACATAAATGTAATGGCATCAAACACAACGGACAGTCGTAAAGATACAGCAGATATAAGTAATCCATACGGAACTGTGACTCCTGCAGTACCGGAAACAAAATACTTTCTCACGACAGAAAAGTTTGACATTGCAGTGGGGCGAGACTTCATTAAGTATGCCAACAAGACCCTGGAAAAGGGACAGAAATTTATGGTGGGCCTTTCACATGGCAAATCTCCTGCCGGGGCTTACAGATACATACTTGAGCATTACAGCGAACTGAAAAGACCGGAGAATATCATGTACACCTTCGTCAATTCTCCTATGGCCAGACAGCGCAATCTGGAAGGAGTGATCGATGCAAGTATGTTTATTAAAAAACTTTTCCGTGCAGGGCTGATAGTGCGTGATCAGGTAATCGGATATAAATTCAATCGTGAAAGTATAGAGGCCTATGCAGCTGATTTTAATCGGTCAGTTTCTGCTTATCTGAAAGACCACAATAAAGAAGGATTTGATTATGTATTTCTCGCCAGCGATCCCAGCGGCCGAGTGGCTGCTATTGATCGCAATTCTAAAGCATTTGAGTCTGATGATATAGCTATAGTTGTGATGAGTCGCAAGGAAAAAGAACTCACCGGTACACCACAGTTTCTACTTAAGTCCAGACGCATTGCTTTTTTGGCAACCAAAGCTGATAAAAGACGCCCCTTAGCTTGGCTTTATAATGTTGATGCAAATATACATGAGAGCCCAAGCTTTTTGCGATATCTTCCTAATGTGCAAAAGAGGATGACGGTATTCGTAGATGACAAAGCGCTGACATGGCCCCAGATCGAAGTGAGTCGTGAAACTCCCTATGGAACTAGTGTGATACGGATCGATACAGCCAACCCATACAATGAGAATGCAAAAGACAAACTTCCTGTAATAATTTTAGTACATGGTTTTCTTGGTCTTAATTCTTTTGATGGATTGCTGGCTACCATGCCATCTCACCTATACATTGCAGCGGCCATGCATTATGGCTCTATCCCGAGTGATCTGCCGGTAGCGGAATATTCACATCATGTGGCACAAAATATTGAGGCTGCGGTTGATTATTTTGGTTCCAGAGGGCATGCAGTATACATATTCGATCATTCTATGGGCAACATCTATTTCATGATGATTGACCGTGAATTGAATAAATATCCAGCATTCAAAAAGTATGTGCGAGGCCGAATCGGTGCCAACCCTTTTTTCGGGGAAGAATCAAAGCATGCTATTCTTGGATTTATGGATAATGTGATTCTTCCGGCTCTTTCTGTTGACAAAGGTATAACAGCTAAAGCAATGGTCATGACCCTCCGGAAGATTATTCCGCTTGATTCAAAATCGGGTGTACGTAAACGCGGTATCCAGTTGTCCGATTGGCTCATCAGAAAGGAGAGTTCGATGCGTGATAGGATATGGTCCGCAGCTAAAGAGCGGATACTTTATCTGATGACCAATATGGATTCTCTGCCTCATCTGAATCGAATCCCGATTGAGAGGGCTTTGAATCGCCTGCCTGCCAAAGTTTTTGCCATACAGACTCATTCAGCACTTGAGCAGAGCATTCAATTTGATAATCAGAGAGGATTGATCAGTGTCCCTCAGCGAAATATCCCTGTGTTAATTCTCAAGAGTGATAGGGATGGAGTAGCCAGATTCGTACCACGCATTTATGAAGGAAAGAATATTGAAGTGATCGATGTTACAAACATACATGAAACAGATCTCTTTCGCGAACATCTTTTCCATATGGTCCAACCTCATCGAGCCTCTGAGATCATTGAAGAATTCATTTCTAAAATTGAAGAGCAGGACTGATTTACTTTTGTCACTTTCATTTATCGCTTTCACTTTCTCTCTCTGGAATTTAATCTAGTTAGTTAATTGATCTACATTTTTCGCATACAAACAAATTTCAACGTGAAGTAATATACACCCATCACAATTGACCATCAATTTATAAAATATTCAAATGTGAATAGAAAAAAATTATTTGTTTGAACATGTGTAGGCCAAAATTTACCGGATTATTAATTTTGGGAAGAAAAATAGCCTATTCTCCTTGAATTTCTTGTTAAAGGGAAAGATGCGCTCCCAATTATTTGTTATCTTTCAGCACTAAACAATTAGCAATTTCATAATTAATTACTGAATGAAGAATCTATACTACTTCTCATTGATCGTTTGCTTTCTTTTCTATTCTCAGTTCATTAATGCGCAGGATAAAGATCTGCAGAATTATTATGCCGACAAGATCAAAACAAACGGCGTTCTCGTATCAACTGATATTACCCAGATACCAACTGTCGATATAGAGAAGATCATTAAATACGATTTTAATGAGTACAGAGCATATGATACACACCAACAGGTGAAGTTAAAGAACGGGCCTGTGATAGAATTACTTTCTATCACAGAAAGATTGAATGCAGGCGAGATCATCGACAAAGGGCTGGTAGAAAAGAAGAAGAGCATAGCCGGTGTTTCATATCCTCATTCTACTATGCCTGTATTAGATATCAGAATTGGCTATAAGCCGGCTGTGACTGAGCGTGAGAAGACAACTATTTTTATGATCCCTAAAGATAACAATTGATGAGATTTTGTTTTACTACTTTACTTGTTTTGTTTGCCACATTGGGTTTTGCTTCGGTACCCGGCGATGATTGTACTACCGCTATTCTAGTGTCTTCGAGCGGCTGTTCCGCTACAGGGGCATATAATAATACGGGGATCACAGGCACACTTACGCCGCCCGCCTGCTTTACTGCAGGTACTAATAATGGTATGTGGTTTTCCTTTATAGCCTCATCTATAAATGTGGTAGTAACAGTGAACGGAACTACATTAACCACACCACAGATAGCACTATTGGGTCAACCTCGCCCCCGGCCAATCGTTATGGCTGCCCCTCGGTG
>CAIXBT010000411.1 GCA_903917755.1 uncultured Bacteroidota bacterium | reverse complement strand
CCTATGAAGAGATCAACAAAGCAATTACTTACTACTGCGAGAACTTCTATAACTCAATCCGACCTCAAATGGTGTTGCGTGGAAGAACACCGCTTGAAGAATTTCATCGGTTAACTACTTGCACCACTAACCAAGCAACCGTTAACGTTGCCTAACCGAAAGTGTCTAGTAAATATCGCTCAGGTCCTTGGAAAGATAGTAAAATGGGGGTAAATTCCAGAAACCTTACTCTTATTCCCTTCAGGGAATCGAGTCAATTTCAGCATCTATTAAAAAATCTGAGATTAAGTGGGTAATCTAAAAAATTTATCAAGTTTGTGTATGTCGTCACGCTGATAAATGTTTTGGTGAGATCTTTTATGTACCCAATTGAGAATTAACTCCCGTCGAACCAACTCAATGAATTCATCTTTCGACTGAGCAACTTTTAAATTCCTATTCCTAGCGAAACCTATGCTTGATTCTAAGTTTGCAATCACACGCAAACCATAGGCTAGAGGAAGAGCAATTTTAGTTTTCAAACCAGCTCCGTACTTTATCGGGCAAAGGTGAATGTCGTTAGTCCAAAGAAGGCGCTGATCGTCGACGTAGCCATGGAATATGCAGTTTGGGAATCTATTTTGATGTCGGAACCCTTTTCCAAATACTTGAATTTCTTGCCCAGTTGCCTTTCCAATTGTATTGAGAAAAGTAAGACATTTCTGATTTGGCCCGAAAGAACCATCGCCAACAAATACAAGCCTCGCCCTTGAAGATCGATTTATAGCCATTGATTCAAAGTGAATAGGGAGAATAAACAAGCAGTCTTGTTTCAAGAATCGCTTATGTCGTCGTGCATCTTCTTCAGAAATAAAACTCGTAATTTCTCTTTTTGGGAATATCATAATATAAAAAAAGTCTCGTATTAGAAGTAGCAGTTGAAGAATTTGCCCGGAACGTATAAGCGAGAGACGATTGCGCGTCCATGAATCGTATGGGTCAAACCAGAGGGTATTGGTTCGCTTGCGTGCTAAACGACCTATCCCAGCGGCTGAAAACGATGAGATCAATATCAAATCATAATTATGTGCCAATAACTTCCTGGCCCCGCCTTTTGAAGTTATCGTGACCTCGTAATTCAGATTTTTAAGATACTCAGAAAAATACTTTAGTCTTAAGGACGTTCCACTAGAAAAAGACTCAAGCGCGGTCTCAGTGCCTATTAGTAAGGCCTTTTTTGGTTTGACTCTGACCATAGATATAAGATAACGGAAAATTCACTTCTAAATGCAAAACATTAATTCAAATTCGCAATATCTGAAAATCGTCTTGCAGTGATTTGCCAGCTGAAAGATCTATTTCTAATTGTGGCTCTTTCTCTCTCCCGATTCCAAGCATCTTCATCATCAATGTATTTGATCATCGCCGCCAAAATAGAATCAGGATCTAGAGGATCGAAACAGACCCCTGAATTGCCTAGAATCTCTGAAACTGCAGTTCTATTGGACCCGATGCAAATGGCGCCATGAGACCAACTTTCGAAGACAGGCATTCCGAGTCCTTCTTCCCATGCTGGTGCGATGGCAATTCTTGTTGAAATGTATAGAGAATTTAACTGCTCTTCCCTCAAAAAATCATGCACTATCACCTGACATCCGTGCTTTTCTCCGAGAAGTTGCAGATTTTTTTTCTCGCCACTTGAACCAACGCCTACTACATGCAATTTGTGGTTATCTCTGATTTCATCTGGCAGTTTAGAGTATGCGATTATGACATTTCTTAGATTTTTGTGAGGCGATGGTGAACCGACCACAATGAAGCCTCTCCGATCAGAAAAAATTCTTTCCTCCCGCTCAGGAAGCATATCTTCAAAGCCTGCGCCATAAATTGCGATCAGATTATCAACTTCAGGGAAAAACTTCTGAAGATTCTCAATTGATTTATCGGATATCGAAGCGATTTTAGAGTAGCTCATCAATCTTGTG
>CAIXBT010000410.1 GCA_903917755.1 uncultured Bacteroidota bacterium | reverse complement strand
AGTTTGATGCGGTGCTCGCCATGTATCACGATCAGGGATTGATCCCGTTCAAGACGATCGCTTTTGGCTCTGGTGTCAACTTCACGGCGGGTATCAACGTGATCCGTACCTCTCCTGATCATGGCACGGGCTATGATCTGGCAGGTAAGGGCGAAGCCAGTCCTGACTCTTTGCGCTCGGCTATCTTTCAGGGTATCGATATCTTCAACCATCGCAGCGAATACAAGGAGCTGACCGCAAACCCTATCGAAAAGGTAAGGCTCAGCGACGACAGAGAGGGTTAAAAGAGCCGCAGAACTGTAATTAATTCAAAGAACATTTTGTGTTATAAATGCAAATATGGCAATTAAGTAAATAATTGCGAATTTGTTGCCTGACCGTTTTCCTGTTTGGGAGCTGATATTTTTGGGCAAATTCAGGTGTTGATTTTAGAATTGTTTTGCGAAGTAATAAAAAAAGTCCTTAATTAATTTAACAATATGCTGATTGTCAAATTATTGCAATTTCAATATGTATTATGAAAATCAATAAAACAGGAGGGTCGAAAATCAATTATAAAAACAATTTCTTCTGCTCAATTTTATGATAGCACAAAAGAATGTCAAATTCCCAATACTGCTTACTCATATAATTTAATAGCTGTATCTTGTAATTATAACAACCAACCAATGAGAAACAGATACGCCCGGATCATCGTAAGCATTTTCTCCCTGATATCATTTATCTTTATCTGTAATCTAAATGCCCAAAACTGCTGGTCACCTTTGAGCGTGGGAGTTCATGGTTATATTAATGCTATGGGAACCTATAATGGAAATCTGATAGCTAGCGGAAATTTTGACAGTGCGGGTAATACAGCGACTTCTAATATAGCTGCGTGGAATGGATCATCGTGGGCACCTTTGGGTACCGGAATTAAAATTGATACAGCAAACTCAACAGATGTTTTTGTCTCTTCCATTATTGAATATAATGGTGATTTATATATAGCTGGGCAATTTGATTCGGCAGGAGGTATCCCCGTTCATAATATTGCCAAATGGAATGGTACAGCTTGGTCGGCTCTTGGTTCGGGGCTATCTGGCCATAGTTATTCGGTACTTACTTTGGCAGTTTATAATGGCGCATTATATGCAGGTGGCAGATTTGACAGTGCAGGCGGACTTTGGACGAATCGTATCGCAAAATGGAACGGCACACAATGGGCTGCTGTTGACAGCGGTATTTTTATCTCAGAGGGGGTGAATTGTTTAACACTTTACAACGGCAGTTTGTACGCAGGAGGTAATTTTTATAAAGCAGGTAGTATTGCGGTAAGAAATGTAGCCGTATGGAATGATACAGCCTGGGCAGCACTTAGCAATCCCTTACCCGCTTGCGCTGGGCAGGTCACTTCTATGGTTTCATATCAGGGCTCACTATATGCAGCATATTTCACCTATGTAACATCCCCTAGTCATACGGTAGATAGTCTTGGAATATGGGATGGTAGGAATTGGACCACTATTGCAGGTGCACACTCCACCTTTTTCAATATCGGGATTGACGTATTATTTGTTTTTGATGGCAAGCTTATTGCCGGAGGTGGCTTTGATAGCATTGGAGGTTTAGCTGCCAATAATTTGGCACAGTGGGATGGGGTTAATTGGTCTGAATTCGGAGGTGGCATAATTGGACCAAATACCGCGCAAGTTGATGCACTATGCTCATACAACGCATATTTATATGCTGGAGGTGATTTCAATATGGCAGGCTCGGCTTCCATAAATAGCATTGCAGAATATACATGCGCGACTAACGGTATTCGTGATATCGCATCAGCGAGTAATGTATACGCATATCCGAATCCTGCGTCAGACCAGATAAAATTTGAAGTACTTTTGGATCAGCCTTCGGACTATACACTTTACATCACAAACATTATCGGATTTCCCTGCCACAGTCAAGCACCACGACAAACATCGATGTCAGACAATGGCCTGCGGGCTTGTATATCTATAGGATAAGCTCTGAGAAGGGTTTTAGTTCTTCCGGTGAATTTGTGGTGAGTCATTGATGATAGGTATGCGGGAGAGCGAAACGCACAAGTTTACCCACCGACCACTAAAGCCCACTATAGGCATACCAAATCTTGAAAACTTCCGTTAGTTCAATGGCTTACATAGCCTAACTTCGTTTCCTGTCATGAACTTCCTCAATTATATTTTTTTTACGATCTTTTCTGTCAGTGCTGCCGCGCAGGACACGATACCCGATTATCCTAAAGCTTATTTCGGCGCGCCCATAGATATCCCTTTCCTTCTCGCAGGAAACTTCGGTGAACCTCGCCCGTCGCACTTTCATATGGGCATCGACATTCGCACACAGGAGAAAGAAGGTCTGCCTGTATATGCCCTCGCTGATGGCTATGTGTCGCGCATAGGTGTTTCGCCTTATGGCTATGGCAATGCACTCTATATCACCTATCCGAATGGTTTCACATCGGTATTTGGCCACTTGCAGAGATTCAATGCGGGTATCACTGCCCTGATCAGAAAGGAGCAATATGCCAGGGAGCAGTTTTCGATTGACTTCAGTCTGAAGCCCGGCGATTTCCCCGTTCACAAGGGTGACCTCGTAGCCTATAGCGGCAATACCGGTGGCAGCGGAGGACCGCATTTGCACTTCGAACTAAGAGACGTGATGGAGCGCACTATCAATCCGCTCAACTTCGGCTACAAAGTGGCAGATCAGGTGCCGCCACTGATAGGTGCGGTGAAGTTCTATCCCAAAGATGAGACCAGATATATCGCAGATGGCTACAGGGCTGCGGTCGTGGCACTGAATGGCATGTATACGCTCAAGAATGGGGTGCAGAAACTGAATGCGAAGTCTGTAGGTATCGCAGTCAACACATTTGACAAAATGGATGAGCGCATACACTCTGTGGGACTCTATGACCTGAAGGAATATGACGGAGACTCACTGATATTCGAATATCGGGTGGACAGGATATCGTTTGACTATATACGCTATATCATCGCGCAGATCGACTATCCTATCTTTATGAAAGAAGGCAGCAGGGCATTTCAGAAATGTTTCCTCGAGCATAATAACCTCATGCCTGCTTTCTATTATCATGTCAAAAATAAGGGCATCATCGATCTCTCTGACGGGGCCGTGCACCATATCAAGGTCGTGACTGCCGACTATGCCGGCAATAAGTCCATCCTCAATGCACAACTGCAGTATGACCCTAAGGCTATCGCTTTTAAGAGCAGACCGAACCACTATATGCTGGCACTATCGCCCGATACGAATAATATCATCAGAGGTGATGGATTCACGGCTACGATACCCGGCAAGACCCTGCTCGACTCTTTGTATATCAATTATTCCTCCACTCCATCTACGGTGCCCGGCGTTTATTCTAATGTGGTCAAAATAGGAGAGAGCTATGACCTTCTGAGTTATTTCAGCATCTCGATCAGAGCCGTCGGCCTGCCTGACGAACTGAAAGACAAGGCGCTCATAGCTTACAAAAATTCAGGTGGCGGCATATCGGTGCGTGGCAGCAAATGGAACGGCGACATGCTCAGCGCTCAGACACGCGAATTCGGTTCATACTTCATCGTGGTCGATACTACCCCGCCTAAGATCACTCCGATCAATATCCTGAAAGGAAAGAATATGCACGCGCTCAAGACGATCACGGTGGCGATCAGAGATAACCTCTCGGGCATAGCAGACTATCATGGATATCTCGATGGCAAATGGCAGCTCATGGAGATGGATAAATCTTCCGTCCTGCGTATGGCACTGCCATCAGGCCTGGCTGCCGGCGAACATACTTTCAAATTGATCGTGACCGACGATAGAAATAACAAATCAGAATATTCAGTAAACTTTATCTACTAAAAAATATCATGTCAACACTAAAAGTAGGCGACAAAGCTCCGGCTATAAGATCAAGGGATCAAAACGGCGAAGAGGTCACACTCACCGCATTCAAAGGCAAAAAGATCGTACTTTATTTTTATCCTAAAGACGACACACCCGGCTGTACCAAAGAGGCCTGTAGCTTCAGAGACAACTATGCAAAGCTGAAAAAAAGCGGCTATGTGATACTCGGAGTGAGCGCAGACTCCGAGAAGAAACACCAGAAGTTCATCGAAAAATATGAACTGCCTTTTACGCTGATCTCAGACACTGAAAAGGAAATACTGAAAGACTATGGGGTCTGGGGTTTGAAAAAATTCATGGGCAGAGAGTATATGGGTATATTCCGAAAGACCTTTGTGATCGATGAAAAAGGAATTATAGAAAGAATAATAGATAAAGTGGATACGGAAGAAGCAGCCACTCAAATTTTAACAGGGGCTTAATGTGATCTTATATAATAATTCAGTAAATTTAGCGCCTACACAAAATCATAATGAAAAGAAAATTTACTGTCGTACTCGCCACTATGCTGGCCATGGTTATTTTTCAGACCACTAGCTTCAAACTCCAGTCACACATAGCACAGCCACTCACAGGCGGCCTATCGGGAGACCCGGGGCAGACTACATGTGTACACTGTCACAGCGATATCACCAATGGGATCGCCAGAAATTCACAGTTCATTCTGAAGATATCTCAGGACTCGGCAGGACTGGTCGGCAATACGAATGTCGTGACCAGTTCTTCTAAATATACTCCCGGCTATACTCAGTGGATCTCAATCGAACTGCTCGGCGCTAATACAAACTCAGCGGGACATAGTCCTAATTATGGTTTCCAGTTCACAGCGCTCAGGGCCACAACTAATGATAGCATGGCAGGCTCGTTCACGCTCGTCGACCCTAAAACCTCTATGGAAGCATCGGTTTCATCTTATATGCCCGTTCTCTATGGCCCTGTCAGCTATGTAGGCCACAAGCGTGCAGATTCGACCCATGTGTGGTATTTCAAATGGACAGCACCTGACTCGAGTGCAGGTCCGGTCACCTTCTATTACACAGGTAATCTAGGTAATGGCGATGCTACATACAATGGCGATAGCATCTTCATAGGATCGGTCACACTCACACCCGGTCTGCCCTCAGGTATAGACAATGTGGCAGGAAATATCAATGATATCTCCGTGTTTCCGGTGCCATTTGATCAAAAGCTCAATGTAGACTTTATGACTTTAAGCAGTTTATCTCATGTTTCTCTCACAGTATTATCTATGGGGGGCAAGGTCATTAAAGAATTGTATAGCGGTCCGATCTCTTCGGGCAGATTCAATCGCTCATTTGACGCCGGCGACCTGTCGGCGGGTGTCTATTTAGTTAAGGTACAATCGGGCACAGAATCTAAGGTCATGAAGGTGCTCAAGTACTAAAAACCCGATCGTGCAGGCTCAAAAATTCATATCCGGAGCCTGTATAAATCCCTGATACTACTTCGTATTGTATTATAAGGCAATGTATTGTCTTATTTTTATTTGTTTATGCTTTGCAAAATTAAGTGTTAGCACATATATTTGTAGAAATTAGAGCTTTCTAATAATTTCGGTATGATTATTGTGAAGGAATAGTTTTGAAAATAGTAGCATTGTGATCTAAACATTTATTATAAAAATTAAAAGTTTTAAAACCCCCAAAAACTTCAATGAAAAAATCTCTCTTGATCGTCGGTCTTTTCGCATGTTTATCAGGATGGTATTCATGTACTAAAGATACAGCTGTGGCTCCTGCCATCGTAACGTGCGACTCTACACATGTCAGTTACACTAAGAGTATTCAACCGATGATGGCCAATTATTGTGCCTACTCAGGATGCCATGATGGCAATACTGCTGGTGCCAGTAATCTGTCTAATTATATCGGTGTGAAAACGGACCTGGTTATTGACAGTCCTTCACTCAACTCTATCATCTGCAGGGTACAGGGTACTACCTGCGGAGACAGAATGCCAAAGGGGCTTCGCGCTCTGAAAGCAGCCTATATCGATACCATCATGCTATGGAAATCAGGCGGCTACTGCAACTAATCTTACATAAATTATTATAAATCAAAGCCAAATTAATAAAATGAAAAACCTCATTGTAATAATAGCACTGCTGATCGCCTACACTTCTCACGCTCAGCAATTTGTAGCCAAGACCGGCAAGGTCCATTTTTTCTCAGCTACCTCTATGGAAAATATCGAAGCCACTACCGGATCAGCGGTGTGCGCTCTTAACACCAGCAATAAAAAGGTAGTGGTCAAGATCAGAAATACTTCTTTTAAATTCAAAGATGGATTGATGGAAGAGCATTTCAACGAAAACTATATGGAAAGCGATAAATATGAATTCAGTACACTGGATGGCATGATCACCGAGAATATCGATTTCACTAAAGATGGAGTCTATGATGTGACCATCAAAGGTACTATAGACATACACGGGGTGAAAGTACAAAGGGATATCAAAGGCAAACTCACCGTCAAGAATGGTGTGCCGGTAAATGGCAGTACAAAATTTGATGTCAGACTGGCTGACCATAAGATCAAGATACCATCACTGCTCGGATCGAACATAGCCGAAGTGATACCGGTAGATGCTGAGTTTAACTATGAAAAATACGAGAAGAAATAAATCATAAGTCTGTGAATTTTAATAACAGGATTAAATCATAATAAAGATCATGAAGAAAATATACGCTCTGCTATCGGGCCTATTGATAGTGGCATCTGTCAGTGCTCAGAATGACGTGGTGGATGATATAATGAACGCCGAAAAGCCCAAACATGAATATGTGGCTTATACATTCAAGGGTACTCACGTCATATGCGGACAGTCTATAGAGATGACCAAGAAAAAGGCTCTCGACTTCAGAGTGGTGCACCGCTTCGGTAATATGGCAGATCCGAACGCCGGTCATACACTGGCGGGATTTTATGCTATATCAGATGTACTCTTCTCTTTTGATTATGGTATCACTGAGGATCTGAGTGTCGGTACGGCTTTCGCTAAAGGTGCCGGCCCTATTCAGGAATTGTATAATGCCAATCTCAAATACAGGGCACTCAAACAAACCAAAAATTTCAAAACACCCGTTACCATCACTTTTTATGGTAATGCTGCCGTATCAGGTATGAAGACTGACCCTTTCACCGGCAATGCTATGAAGAGTGAATCTGCAGCTCACAGGTTCTCCTATGCGCTCCAGTCGCTGATCGGTGTCAAGGCTACTGACTGGCTCTCTCTGCAGCTGGCTCCGTCTTTTGTATGGAGAAACTATATCGGCAATGCTGCTATAGCCGGCAATCCGGGCAAGGACAAGAACGGTATGTTTTTCTTAGGTCTGCAGGGCAGGGCTAAACTCACTAAACGTCAGGCTATCGTATTTGAATACTTCCTCCCTATCACTATGCCCGGTGCTACCTATCGCGAGTACTTCCCGATGCTGAGAAATAAGAATACAGGCTTTTATCCTTGTCTTAATTTCGGATATGAGGTCGAAACAGGAGGCCACGTATTTACCATCAATCTCACTAACACAGGCGGCCTGATGGAAAACGACTTTCTGCCATATACTAATAGCAATTGGGCTAAGGGCCAGTTCAGGTTAGGTTTCACGATCTCCCGTATCTT
>CAIXBT010000409.1 GCA_903917755.1 uncultured Bacteroidota bacterium | reverse complement strand
CTTTAGTTCCTGCATGTATTCATCCTCACCTCTCTCCATCGCCATTGTATATTTCATACTTTTTCACAAATTAATCCGATAAGGTTTTCACCTTACATTTTCATTTTAATACTTCCCGAATACAAGTGCCAGCTGAACAACCGGCAAATAAATGAAAGAAGTATAAAGCACTTTTTTAGCCGACTGATCATTGCATTTATAAAAATGATCGATAGCCATCCACAAAAACACGATTCCGGTTATCCCTATCACACAGGCCGATTTAGCACCTATGAATCCCATAAAATAGGGCGCCATAGAGATGACCAGTAATCCCGCACAATAGATGATAGATTGTATAGCACTGAGGCGTGTCTTGCCGGATGCTGAAGGCAGCATCATGATACCTGCTTTCAGATAGTCTTCATAACGTACCCATGCTATGGACCAGAAATGCGGAAACTGCCATAGAAACTGTATCGCAAAAAGCATCAGAGCCACGAAATAATCTATCTCGCCTTTGCCGCTGGCACATACATAACCGATCATCGGAGGTAGTGCACCGGGAATAGCTCCAACGAATACAGCTATCGGAGAAACTTTCTTGAGTGGTGTATAAATGAATGCATAAGACAATAATGAGACAGCAGATAGCACACCTGCAGTAAGGTTAAATCTGAATGACAGGATCAATACTCCCAGCACCCCCATGATACCGGCAGTGACCATCGCCTCGGCTACAGTCATATTGCCTGTAGGCAAAGGGCGGCCCATCGTGCGATCCATGAGTTTATCAGTATCCTTTTCGATTATCTCATTGAGGATGTTAGAAGCGCATGTCACCATCAGCCCTGCTACTACAAAGAGTGCAAAAGACGGCCAATGTATCATGGTCAGATTAGTGCCAAACATATAACCGAGTGCTGCAGAGAAAGCAACGGTCATACTCAAGCGAAACTTTGTGAGTTCCTTGTAGTCTTTCAGCTTTTGAGCCAGAAAGCTTCTTTGTATGGTTGTAGTTTGTTGCATTAGTTTTTATCTCGGCCTTATTATTTATGCTCTATCTCTCCCGGAGCCAATGGTGTATCCTGAGATACGTATGGCTTTCCGTTTACACTATAATCATATGGCCAACGGTATACTGAAGGTATCTCTCCAGCCCAGTTGCCGTGTATTCTTTCGATAGGGGCAGTCCATTCCAGCGTTGTAGCATCCCATGGATTGCCATATGTGTGACCATCCTCTTCAGTTCTTTGCACGTCTACCCTTCTGCCTTTGAAAATGCTATAGAAGAAGTTTGCCACAAATACCAGCTGCGCAAGGAATACGATGATAGCAGCGATAGATATGAATTGTGTAAGGAAGTTGAAGTTATTGAAGGTTTCAAAGTTTGCGAATGTGTAATATCTTCTAGGCAGACCGGTCATAAAGTGCATTGGGAAGAAGATAGCATAACCACCAATCAGTGTAATATAGAAGTGAATGTAACCCAGCGTATCATTCATAAATCTTCCATAGAAACGCGGGAACCAGTGGTACACCCCGGCAAACATACCGAAGAATGCAGCAACACCCATTACTATGTGGAAGTGTGCTACCACGAAGTAAGTATCGTGCAGTTGAATATCGATAGGTGAGTTACCCAGCATCAGACCTGTCAGACCACCTGATATGAACATCGATACGAAACCGATAGCAAAAAGCATAGGAGGATTGAGACGAAGGCTACCTTTCCAGATAGTTCCGATCCAGTTAAACACCTTGATAGCAGAAGGCACCGCGATCAACAGCGTAAAGAGAACGAATACAGCAGCCAGATTCGGGTTCAGACCTGTCACAAACATGTGGTGTGCCCATACCAGGAATGATATGATCACGATCGCCATGATAGATACGACCATCGCTCTGTAACCAAAGATAGGTTTGCGAGAGTGGATAGAAAGTACTTCTGAAACGATACCCATCGCAGGAAGGATAATGATATAAACCTCAGGGTGACCAAGGAACCAAAACAAGTGCTGGAACAAGATCGGCGAACCACCTTTGTAATCGAGTAGGTGTCCGTTTACTACAATATTATTCAGGTAGAATGAAGTGCCCAGCAAACGGTCGAACTCTAACAATGATACACCAGCCAAAAGCGCCGGGAAAGAGAGGATACCAAGTACCGCAGTGAACATGAATGCCCAAACTGTAAGTGGCAATCTCATCATGCTCATCCCCTTGGTACGAAGGTTCAATACTGTAGCCACATAGTTGAGACCGCCGGTCAGTGATGAAACAACGAATAATGTCATGGCCAGTGCCCAAAGATCAAAACCAAGTCCTGAACCTTTGTTGATAGCCAGATCCCTCATACCGTTCAGAGGAGGATAAGCTGTCCAACCGCCTGATGCAGGTCCTGTCTGAATAAAGAATGAGCTAAACATTACTACCGATGCGGCAAAGAAGAACCAATATGAAAGCATATTGATGAATCCTGATGCCATATCCCTCGCTCCTATCTGATAAGGTATCAGCAGGTTGGCAAAAGTACCGGAAAGACCACCTGTCAACACGAAGAATACCAAAATGGTACCGTGCATGGTGACCATAGACAGATAAAATTCATTGCTGATCTTTCCGCCTTCAGCCCATTTGCCGAGCAGGCTTTCCAGTATCGGGAATGTATCGTTAGGCCATCCTAATTGCATACGGAATAATACCGATAGAAAACCACCTACTATACCCCAGAAAATACCTGTGATAAGGAATTGTTTGGCGATAGTTTTATGATCCTGAGAGAATATATACGTCTCTAACCAAGACGCCTCATGATGGTGTTCGTGACCATGTACATGATCAGCATCCACATGACCGTGGACTTCTGCAGGGATTGTTGTTGATTCAGCACTCATGACTACTTCTTATTAATAATTTGTTTATGTGCAAAATTGCACTATTGAATATTATTAGTTTACTGCTTTTATTTTTTTCTTACTAACTCAGATACGACCTTAGCATCCTTGCCGCCGCTAGTACTGCCGCCCTCTGCTTTTGCAGAATCGGCAGGTGCAGCAGTAGCTGCTGGAACATATATAGCGGTCTGCTTTCTGACCCACTCCATATATTCGGTAGAGTCTTTTACGACTACTACTTCTTTTTGCATACCATAGTGAGAACGTCCGCATACTTCGGTACAAGCCAGTTCATATTTGAATGTTTTCCAGCGTGGCTCACCTGTTTCAGGATTGGTGGTATTCCACCATGGCTGAGTTTTCAGATACTCCCTCATTTCCTCCGTAGTAAATTTCGGTACGAAGTAGAACTGAGTAGGGATACCGGGCACACAGTCCATCTTGACACGGAAGTGAGGCAGATAGAATGAGTGTATCACATCCTGTGCTCCCAGTTTGACCAGGACAGGTTTGTTTTTGATAAATACAAGTTTGTCTGCGAAGAAATCATCATGACTGCTTGGATCTTCGAAGTTAATTCCCAGTTCATTGGTCGGAGTTATGTGCTCCTTGTCAATGATACGTGGTCCGAATTTTCCGTCGAGTCCCGGATAGCGCACCATCCACTGAAATTGTTTTGCCGTAACCTCTACCACCATTGGATTGCGATCTCTCGACTCCACATCGAATATCTGAAACCAAGCTCTCATACCCATTACAACCAGCACAGCCAATACCACTGAAGGGATCACAGTCCAGATCACTTCAAGTTTGTTATTGTGTGTATAGAAATAAGCTTCTTTGTTTTTGCTTTGATTGTATCTGTATGCGAAGTAAAACAGTGCTGTCTGAGTAAGCACGAAAACTATCGACATAAAGAACAAGGTAACATAGAACAACCTGTCAGTCACCTCTCCATGATATGAAGCCGGCTTCGGTATCATGATTGGAGCCAGTATCCTGATCTGATATACGATACTGATGAAGAACAGAATGATAAATGCCAACAGGAAATATCCATTCCACTTGCTCTTGCTGTCATAATTCATGCCCTTTCCGGCTAGATCTTCTGAGAGTTCATTGGCTTTGCCTATCAGGACCAATATCGTGAAGAATAACACGATCAATGCGAACGTTACGAATGCTACCATTTTATTTTATTTTATCGCTTTAATTTACCGCTTACTTGTGTATGTATGTGTATAGAGTTAATAATTATGCGTACTCCACATTCAGCCTGAGGCTCTCTTTGAGGTACGGATCATTTTCGTTGAACAATGTATCTTTAGAAAATTCATTAAAGAACATCAGGAGAAATCCACCGAGGAATCCGGTGAAGATCAGTATCTCAACCAGACCAAATCCTGCATAGGTTTGAATGGCAGCTTCCTCTTCTTTGACTGCACCTTTGGTCTCTGACTTAGATTCGGCCTTTTCAGCTACAGCATCTGTTCCTGGTTTTTCTTCTTTTACCGCAGTTTTATCTTCTGCTTTATTCTGAGCATAGAGTGCAGTGGTTGTGGCCATAGCAGCTTCTTTTTTTGCCTCGGCAGATACTTCTTTTTTGATAGCATTGTTTGGCTCATACATAGTCATGTTGAAAAAGTCAAAGTAGTGACCGATGATGACCAATACAGCGATGAATGCCGCCTGTTTGAAATTTCTTTTTGCACTCCTCTTTATAAAGAGTAATAAAGGGGCTACAAAATTAAGTAGCAGAGCAAAGAATATAGTGAACTTAAACAAAGGTACGTCAAACCTCTTGATCCAGTACTTTGTATCTTCAGGTATATTGCCATACCACTGGAGCATGAACTGATCAAACCAGAGATAGGTCCACAGGATAGAAAAACCAAACATCATTTTACCGACATCGTGGATGTGGTTCTCATTCACCTGTGGCATATAGCCTTTAGATTTCATGTAGATGATGAGTAAGATGGTAAATGCAAAAGCTGCACAGCCATAGCTGGCGAAATTATACCAACCAAATAAAGTCGAATACCAGTGTGCATCTGTACACATGATCATATCCCAGCTCACAAAAGACTCTGTGACGGCAAAGATAACGATCCAAAGTGCAGCCATGAGTTTAGAACGTTTATACACAGTAGGCTCATTAATATTTTTGCTATTGATCGCTTTGATGACTGCACCACCTACGAATATCCATAGTACAAAGTACAGTAATACACGTACAGTCCAGAATGAGCTATTGAAGAAAGTTTGTTTTGTGTTTGCAAGTGTTTTGAAATATGCAGGATCAGCCCAGCTATATAAGTTGTGATAGTGTGCCCATACACCGCCTATGATGAGTAGAGCAAAAACAGCACCTACCTTAATAAAGCCCGACAGAGACAAGAACACTCTTTTGATCAAAGTGATCCACCCGCCATAGCCAAGTTGATTGGCGGCGACAAAGAATATGCCGAAGATACCTATACCTACAAAGTAATAAGCATTCAACAATATATTCGTCCAGAAGCGGCTATGCATATTTGCCGGATACAGCACGAAAGCCAGGATCAGCCCTAATACTCCCGCTCCTATCATGTAGTAGAAGGATTTTTTTAGCTTGTCGGTGAATTCAAATTTTTCTAGCATTTTATTGTGATTTCAGTTATTTTAATTGAGTTTTGCTTACTTATGATCCCTTCTTTGCATCCTTAGGTGCTTCAGTTTTGACACCTGCTCCTGTAGCGTCACCTTCTATACCTGCCATGCTCTTGATATAGTGGATCACCTGCCATCTTTCTTTTACGTTGAGAGAATATCCGTATCCGCCCATCATACCTTTTCCGTAGCTTACAGAGTAGAAGATGTTGCCGTCTTTTATCTCAGGCAGTCTTTTCTTATAGTCCGGTGGTACTGAAGTGTAAGGTCCATCTGTACCGTCTTCCTGTACTACCAGGTTTCCCTGACCGTTTCCGGCTGCACCGTGGCAGTTCACACAATGGGTACCATACAATTTTTTGCCCGCTGCTTTATTGTCATCATTATATTCCAATGGATCTTTGAGCGAAGCACCAGCCTTAGCATATTCTTCATCCCATTTAGCAGGATCGTGAGTGAAATAATTCTTAGCCATATAAGACATAAGGAAAGACTCATTTGTCCTTACTTTCTCATCAGCAGGTATCCAGCCGCGAGGGATAGTTCCCTTCACAGGCTTACGGGTAGACACCATATCACCATCCTCATTAGGAATATCGCTCGGAGAATATGTCTCCAGTGCATTTGAGTAGGTCATATCAGGCATGTATATCCGGCCTGGTTTTTTCGGGTCAAATCCGCATGATGAAAGCAGTGATATGACTGCTGCCACCATTGCTACTTGTATTATTTGTTTTCTCATTTCTTATATACTTCTATTTTGAACTCAATATTTAAGACTGTCTTATCTTTTACAAACATTCATTGTCAGAAAAAACGCGATTCTTCACTTCTACCGCACCATGGCCACTGCAGAGAGATTTGATCTTTTCTACTTCTTCATTTGATTTGCCTTCGATGTCAAACACCAATGCAAAACGGTCGTCAGTAGTTCTTTTGTCATAGATACGTGGTACATAACCCGGGATCAGTTTGTTTCTTACACAATATGTGAGAACCATACCCACAGCAGCGAATAATACAGTCAACTCAAAAGTGATAGGTATGAAAGACGGGAGTGGCCAGTAAGGCTTGCCACCGAAGTCTATCGGATAGTTGGTCACCATGACCCAAGACATGAAAGACAGCGCCAGAGTAGTACCAGTAGCACCAAACATGAAGCCTGCAGTATGCAATCTGGTGGCACGATAGCCCAGTGCATCTTCCAGACCATGCACCGGAAACGGTGTCAGTGTCTCGAATATCTCAAGACCATCATGACGTATATGTTCTATTGCATGTAGAAATACCTCCTCATGGTCCCAGAGACCGAGTATGAAGTTGTTGCTTTCTTTTACTGTTGCCATTGCTTTATGTATTATCTTTTAAATTCTGTCAATTCTTAAAATCCTGTAATTCAGGCCTTATTTTGCGTCTTTGTCTAGTATACCGAAAGTAGTATGTCCCACGAATCCGCCATTTGCAGTTCCTGCTGCTTTAGCTCTTTCTGCCTTAGCTGTGGCAGAAGATATTCTGAATATCGCTTTCACTTCCGCTATAGCGATGACCGGGAAGAACCTGGCAAACAAAAGGAACAATGTCATAAAGAGACCAATAGATCCGACGAAGATGCCGACATCAACCCATGTAGGCTGGAAGTATGCCCAGCTCGATGGCAAATAGTCATCCGCAAGAGATGTAACGATGATCACGAAACGCTCGAACCACATACCGATATTCACGAAGATAGACAGGATGAAAGTGATGTAAAGGTTCCTGCGGAAAGGTTTGAACCAGTATAGTTGCGGAGAAAGTACATTGCAACTCATCATCATGGTATATGCCCACCAGTATTTGCCGAGTGCCCTGTTATAAAAAGCAAACTGCTCATAAAGGAAGCCCGAGTACCAGGCGATAAACAACTCAGTGATGTAAGCAATACCTACTATTGATCCGGTCAATACGATGATCTTATTCATCGACTCGATGTGGTTGATAGTAATATAATCTTCGAGATGAAATACTTTTCTAACGATCAGCATCAGTGTTTCCACCATCGCAAAACCGGAGAAGATCGCACCTGCCACGAAGTATGGAGGGAAGATGGTCGTGTGCCATCCCGGTATGACCGATGTGGCGAAGTCAAAGGATACTATCGTGTGAACTGAAAGTACAAGTGGAGTAGAGAGACCTGCGAGAATGAGTGACAATGACTCAAAACGCTGCCATTGTTTAGCAGTACCTGTCCAGCCGAATGAAAGTGTATTGTAGATCATTTTTCTGTACTTGCCTTTGGCCCTGTCGCGAATGGTAGCGAAGTCAGGCATCAAACCTGAATACCAGAATAATAATGAAACGGTAAAGTAAGTGGATATCGCAAATACGTCCCAGAGAAGCGGCGAGTTGAAGTTCAACCAAAGCGGACCGCGTGTGTTAGGATAAGGGAAAATAAAGAATGCATCCCATACACGACCCATGTGGAATACCGGGAACATACCGGCACATATCACCGCAAAGATGGTCATGGCTTCTGCCGCACGGTTGATACCGGTACGGAAACGCTGACGGAACAAGAGGAGGATCGCAGAGATCAGTGTACCGGCGTGACCGATACCGATCCACCACACGAAATTGGTGATATCCCATGCCCAGTCTACAGTTTTGTTCAAACCCCATACACCGATACCGTAAAATACGGTCCAGCAAAGGCAAAACACAAAGAAACCTGCCAGTGTGCCAAAGATTATCAGCAATAGCCACCAACCTCTGTATGTCTTTTCGGTAGGCCTGACCAACTCATCAGTGATGATGGTATAGTTCTTATCGCCATTGATGAGCGGTTCCCTAAAATCTGATTCGTATGCGTGCATCTTTATTGCTTTTACTTTTAATAATTCAAGCCCCCTCTAAATCTCCCCCCAAAGGGGAGACTTTAAACAGCCCCCTTTGGGGGTTTGGGGGCCGTTGTTTATTTTTATGCTTTTGATTCTTCTCTGTTTCTTACTTTGGTCAGATAGGTCACATTCGGCATAGTGTGTATCTCTTCTATCACACCGAAAGCTCTCTTATCCATTACTTTTATGATAACCTGACTTGCTTTATCATTCTTGTCACCAAATATGATAGCATTAGTAGGGCAAGCTGTCTGACATGCAGTCACTATATCACCATCTTTCAAAGGACGGTTTTCTTTCTTAGCAGTGAGCTTGCCTTCCTGAATACGCTGTACGCAGAATGAGCATTTTTCAATGACACCACGTGAGCGAACTGTCACATCCGGGTTCAATACCATTCTGGAAAGCGACTCCTGCTGATTCTTAGTGGTTTGAGAAAGCAGACCTTCATTTGCCCAGAACTTGCTTACGCGTTTGCCGTCAAAAGCATCTGCTCCCTGATAGTCATACCAGTTGAATCGACGTACTTTGTAAGGACAGTTGTTAGCACAATATCTGGTACCGATGCAACGGTTATAAGCCATTTGGTTAAGGCCTTCTGAGGAGTGGTTGGTAGCTGCTACCGGACAAACGTTCTCACATGGAGCGTTATCGCAGTGCTGGCACATCAGAGGCTGGAATACCACGTCGATATTTTCGCCTGGCAGAGTCTCCGTACCGTCCTGTATCATTTCACTGTATGTGAAATAACGATCGATACGCAGCCAGTGCATTTCGCGTGAGCGAATCACCTGATCTTTGCCTACTACCGGTACGTTGTTCTCTACATTACAAGCTGTGACGCATGCGCCGCAACCTATACAGCTATTCAGATCCACTGACATATTCCAGTGGTGGCCATTCTTCTCATGCTCATAGTAGAGCGTCACCATTTCCTCCAGTATCTCTTTGCGGTCTTCATTCCCAGCTGCATCGTCCTTCACATATTCAGGGAGTGTAGTTTCTTTTACGACCTTACGTTTCTTCACACCACCCAGATCTTTCAATGTGATATTGTGATGAGACTGTGTGATAGCGACCTTTTCAGTCTGAGAAAGCACCTCAACAGTTGCTTTTGATACATAGCTCAGGTTATCGCCGAGCAGTGCAAGCAGCGGATAGGCATTCTGACCTACTTTCAGCTCGTCATTGTTAGTAGCCTTGCGACCATAACCGAGGCAGATAGCAAAGGTACCATCAGCCACACCAGGTACTGCTACGGCAGGCAGGGTCACTGATTTTCCGTTTGCTGTGACTTTCACGAGTGTGTAATCTTTCAGCTCAAGGTCATTAGTGACTTTGTTTTTCTTTCTCCATGAGATAGGAACTATCACATAGTTACCCCAGGTCACCTTAGTGATAGGATCGGGAAGTTCCTGTAAGAATGGATTGTCGGTCCAGTAGCCGTTACCCATTGCTACTGATTCATATAGTTTAAGTTGAGTATCTCCGAGATTTGAATATGCTGCTGAAACGGCTGATGCAGCTGAATCAACACCTGATGCGCTGAATTTAGCTTCAGAACCGCCTTCTATCACTACTTCGCCATCGTGTACTGTCACATCCCAAAGAGCATTGAATCCGCTGTATTTGGATTGCTTAGGATAAACGTTCTTCTCCCAGTGGGCACGGATGAAATCGTAGTAATTTTCTTTGCTGCCAGACCATTTCAGGAGGGTTTCCTGAGCCTGACGTGTATCGAATAATTTAGTGATGGTAGGCTGGCAAACGTTGTACACACCTGTTTTAGGTGAAACGTCATTCCATGACTCTAACCAGTTGCTATCCGGGCAAACATACTGAACTGCTTCAGTCGTTTCGTCCAGACGCTCGCTGAATGATACAGAGAGTGCTGCTTTCTTGATGGCATCGGCCAGTTTATCTGCGTTGCGATCAGTGAGAAGCGGGTTCGCATTGTAGAATATAACAGCTTTGATTTCGCCGCTGCTCAGACCATCTAGCAGTTGAGCAGATGCTTTGTCTGAACCGGCTTTTGTATTGTATGTAGAAGTGAAAGATATAGTAGAACCATAGCTTTCCAATGCTTCGTTGATCGCGTTTACTACCATCTGTACATTAGCATCATTAGAACCTGATACTACGAGAGATGCGCCTTTGTTTGCCACCAGTTCTTTGGCTACTGCGTCGATCTTGGCATTGCCGGATGATCCACCGCTTACTGCTTTGTACAGATCCACGACTGCAGTTGCCTCTTCACTTGGTTTCACCAGTATTCTCTTGTCTGCGCTGGCACCAGTCATGGTCAAGGCTGACTCGATCTGTATGTGGCGAGACATTTTCCTGTTTTCCTTTGATACCTTACGATTTTTAGACCAGTCGGCTGCAAACTCAATAGGAGAAACCCATGTGCCCAGGAAATCGCAACCTACACCTACTATCACTTTAGCTTTGTCAAAATGATATGAAGGAATAGCGCGTGTGCCGAATGTTTTCTCATTGGCATCGAGGATACCTGAGTAAGAAATGGCATCTGACACCAGATGTTCTGCACCATAAGCAGATTTAAACTCGGCGATAGCAGCCAGTGTAGATGGCGATGCTATAGAAGACGAGAAGATCACGATCTTGCCTTTGGCATCGCTGATAGATTTCAGCTTCTCTCCTATTTCTTTATCGGCAGCTTCCCATGTGATATTTTCTTTGCCCTTCATCGGGTTTTTGAAACGTGCTCCGTCATACAGGCTCAGTACAGATGCCTGCACACGTGCAGATGTTCCGCCCTTAGTGACAGACGACAGATTATTGCCATCGATCTTGATAGGGCGTCCTTCGCGTGTCTTGACCACTACAGCGCAGTAGTCACCACCCTGATAGAAAGCAGAAGCATAATAGTTAGCGATACCAGGTATCACCTCTTCAGGCTTGAATGCATAAGGGATAGACTTACGAACCGGCATCTCACAACCGGCAGCGATCACTGCAGCGGTAGTACTGAAGCCGAGCATCTTTAAGAAGTCCCTGCGGCTGGTAGAACCTTGAGTTGTGATAGGCTCCATGATAGAACCAAGTACGGGCAATTCATCTGCAAACTCTTTATCGTTTTGCTTGGATGTATTCTCCAGTTCTTCGAGTCCTTTCCAATATACTTTATCTTCCATATCGTTTATTTCGAGTTAAACTTGTCTTTACTAAATATACTTAATCTATGAAATCCTTATTCTAATTAATAGTGGCATTTAGCACACTCTGTACCACCTATCTGTTCTACAGTCACCTTGTCTATTTTGTGATTTTTCAGATCCTCATGGAGTTTCTGATAGGTGCTGTAATAGTTGTTTGAAGCAAACTGAACTTCTGTCTGACGATGGCAATTCACACACCATCCCATAGAGAGCGGAGCGAACTGATATACCTCAGGCATGGTCTGTATCGGACCGTGGCATGTCTGACATTCTACCTTTCCGGCCACTACGTGCTGAGAGTGGTTGAAGTAAACGTGATCGGGCAGATTGTGGATACGAACCCATTCGATAGGTTTAGGAGGTTTTGTGTATGCCTTAGTAGCTGGGTCCCAACCCACAGCCTCATATATCTTTGCTATTTCGTCTTTGCCGTATACAGGGCCCTGAGTCACAGCCTTATGACAGTTCATACAGGTATTCAATGAAGGGATACCGGCAGTTTTGCCTTTGCCTGCGCTGGTGTGGCAATACTGACAATCGATCTTAAGCTTGCCTGCGTGAAGCTGGTGTGAGTAGCGAATAGGCTGTGTAGGCTGATATCCTTTCTGACGGCCTAGGCGTATGCCATTGTCTGCCAGCCAGAAGAGAGCTACAACAAATATCACAAGGGTAAGTCCGGCTTTGAATTTTCTTGCTTTCCAAAATGCAGCCTTAGGTGTAGCTACGATACCGTTTGATTCATCTACTATCTTATCAAGTCTGCGGATGACCAGAACCAATATTAATACGAGCACGAACATCAATCCTGCGAACAGATAAAGAACTGTGTTACTACCTTCGCTGCCTGATTCTGCTGTCTGTGGGCCGGATGGGCCGCTAGCGCCAGCAGGAGGTGTAGGTCCACCACCAGCATCAGGATTTTCTACATATAAAAGTATTTTGTCGATATCTTCATCCTTCAGGTTAGGAAAAATGCTCATCTGAGAAGGCGAGTAGTTTTGGATATTTACTGCATATGGAGCTTTGGCTGCTACGGCAGTATTCCAATTCTTGATCCATACATAGAGCCACTGCTTACCGGTTTTGCCACCGAAGTCACCGCCATCTTCCCAACGTTTGGTCACTCCCATCAGCGCAGGGCCGGTTTGAGCTACTTTAGGATTATGACAGCTGGCACAATTGCTTTTGAATAAGGTCCTGCCCTCTGCCCACTTGGCTTTATCGACATCTGCAGCTGTAGCAACATTGCTTAACAAACTGAAAAACAGGGCGAAAAGGAGAGTTATTGGTAGCGATTTTCTCATCAGACTGCTATGGTTTTCCATCTTATATGGTGTGATTTGTCAGAATATTGTCAAAAAATGACGGGGCAAATATAAACGTGCATTCATTAAAAAAGCAAAAAAACACAATAAATTTTACAAGACTTTTTTTGGGTGACAAAATAGCCCAAACGCAATAGTATCAGTGCTTTCAACCTATTTAGAGAAATTCTAAATACAAAATTGTTGATAAATGTGTGATTCTTGTACTCAGAAATAATCACTTAAAGCCAAAAATCGATTCATTAAAAATTCAATGTGTTATCCTATAAGTCAAATACCAGCCCTCTTAGTGGAAAGTCATCTACCCCTATGATGAAATTCATATCCGCTCCTTTATAATCTTAAAAGATCATGACCCAGATCAGAAATAGTCCCGGCCCAAAATCTAATTTTGCAAAATCGACAAAATAATCCACGTTACAACACAGATAGTCAATTAAATATTTGGTGCATTTACCTATTTTGACCAATAAATGTCATAGCCAAAAACAGTGCTAACATATGTTGCAAATCATGTTTAAATTCCAATTCGAAATCTTTAGCTTTGACATAAATAACAATCGTACATGAAAAATATATTGGTAGCAGTGGATCTCGAAAGCGGAGATCAAATCCTTCTCGATCAAGCTTCAAAACTGGCTTCAAAATTTGATTCTAAGATATGGATCATACACGTAGCAGCTCCGGACCCTGATTTCGTGGGCTTTGATGCCGGTCCTGTATATATACGCAAGACACTGGCAGATGACCTGAGGCAGGAGCATAAGACTTTGCAAAAATATGCTGAGGATCTCAATAGCAACAATATCAGTGCAGAGAGCCTGCTGGTACAGGGTCCTACGGTGCAGACAATCTTTGAAGAGGTGGAAAAACTGGGAACGGACATGCTGATCCTGGGTTCACATAAGCATAATTTTCTAAAGAGAGTATTCGGAGATGATGTATCGAGACAGATCATCAGCAAGTCAAAAGTCCCTATGCTTATCATTCCTCTGGCCGATCAATAATTAAACATCTCTCTCAGTCCTACAAAGTATGAACCGAATTCTCATCCTTGTTAGTTTTTGTATTCTGAATATCTCTGCACGCTCGCAGGAGACAGTGGTAGTAACGGATGCAAAGGTCACCTTTTTTGTACCGGCACGTTCGGAAGATAAAGATGTAAGCACTCAGATCACGGCGACACTATATACCGCAATGGGCAAACGTGTGGCTATGCTGGATCACTGCTGTGGCAATATCCACTACCCCGATGCCAATTACACCTCATCCACCTATCAGCTGGACATGAGAAATACAATCTATAAAAGCGAAATTCAGAGTGGCTATTTTGAAATTCATATTGACCCCAATACAAATGACAAGTGGATATTCATTCCTACCTTCCAGATCAGCTTTTCTGACGGAACTAAAGTCACCATAAAAGGGGTGGATGAAGCTACGCCATACACGAGAAGATGCGTATCTCAGGAAGCACCTGACACCAGTTTCCCCTTTCACTTATAGTTATTTGGCCAGTATCATTCGGAGCGCGGTAATGATCATAAACCCGGCGAAAACCTTCTTGACCATAGCTTCAGGTAGCGCTATGGCTGCCTTAGAGCCCAGATACCCACCCAACAGAAACGTAGCAGCTATGACTATCGCATATTTGATATTGATAAAGCCAGCCTTGTAATAATTCACCGCTGCAAAAAAGCCTATGGGCGGTAGCATGATAGCAATGCTGGTGCCCTGAGCGGTCTTTTGATCTGCTCCCATCAGAAAGACCATAGCTGGTACGATAATGAGACCGCCGCCTATGCCGCCCATGATACCGGCCAGCAATCCTATCAATGAAAGCATCAGTAGTGTAGTCAGATCCATATCATTATATTTTTGTGTTATTATATACTTATCAAAGGAATTTCATTTTGCTGAAAGTGCCAAGTTGAGTAATGCACAGGCATAAAAAAGGGTGACGAAACTCGCCACCCTTTATCAAGATCATTCAATATTCTATCTGAATAGAGTGATGGTTGCGTTTCTGTGAGCGAACTTACTCTTTCCATATTCCATGGTGAAGAACATGGTGTAAATCTCTGAAGGCTGAGGCTTGCCGCCATATGTACCATCCCATCCTTTGGTAATATCATCCGATGTAAATACGGTCTCACCCCAACGGTTGAATATCTCCATATGGAAGGTCTTCACGTCTTTAGCAAGAATGTAATAAACATCATTCCTGCCATCACCGTTTGGTGAGAAAGCAGATGGTACAGCGAAGGTATCAAGCTGCGAAACCTTGATAATATCAGTGAGCGAGATCGTACACTGATTATTATTATAAGTGACGATAAGTGTGTAGGCATTGATAGAATCAGTAGATCCGGTGTATGGATTCGGACAATTAACACAGCTCAGAGCATGTGAAGTATCGATCCATGTGTATTGATTAGGAGTACCAAGAGAGCCAGGCCCGAACTGACTGACCAATTGAATAGTATCGCCGTATGAAAGCGTGGTATCAAAAGGTAGTATGCTCAGGGTAGGTGCAGCAGGCTGAGTGATCACAGTACTGATAGTATCAACACAACCATGACTATCGGTGACATATGTAGTATATGTTCCGGCAGCCAATCCTGTTGCGAATGTATCTCTGTTGCCAGGTACTTGCGGCCATGTATAAGTATATGGACCATTGCCACCTGATGCTGTCAGTACTATTCTGCCATAGCTTGAATCAAAACAAGCTATCTGAGTGGTCGAAACGGTATCTACCACTATAGCTGCAGGACCTCCGACAGTCACATTGATCGTGTCGATACATCCGTTTGCATCGATCACACTCACTACATGCGGCCCCTTGCCGGCATTGAATGTGCCTGTAGGCTGTCCGGTACCGTTGTCAAGTACATAAGAATAGTTTACAGTACCACCTGATGCTGCCACTACTATCTGACCATCAGCTGAATTAAAGCAGGATGTAGGAGTAGTGCTGGTCAGAGACATTCCTAAAGCAGTAGGTTGTGTAATAGTATCAAGCAGTGAGAATGTACATCCGTTTGCATCTTTTACTGTGATGCTATAAGGACCTGCACATAAACCTGCTAATGAATCTGCCGGCACATAAGTCACACCGCCGTCTTTAGACAATGAATATGGCTGAGTACCTCCGGTGGCATTGACATAGATAGCACCATTGCAGGTACCGTTACAAGTCACATTTCTAGTCTGGCCAAGAGTGGCGCTAAGAGCAGTAGGCTGATAAATATTGAAAGAAATGGTCGAATCGCAAAGGTGCGAATCCTTCACTGTCACGGTATGCGCGCCCGGTGTCAACCCTGTGAATGTATCACTGCTTTGATAGTTTGGAGAACCATCCAGTGTAAAGGCATAAGGCGATGTACCACCAGTCACCCCGATCACCACTCCGCCATTATTAGCACCGAAACAAGTGATGCTATCAAGCTTGGCTATCGATGGCAGGAGTTGAGTTGGTTGGCTCAGGATAATAGCTGGGAGTGTATCAATACAACCGAGTTTATCTGTGACGATAGGCGTATATGTACCCGCTGTCAGATTTACTCCGAGGCTATCTGTGGTAGTGAGTGACTGCGGCCAGACATAGCTGTATGGATACGTTCCACCCGACACACCCAAGGTGATAGCACCATCACTTCCTCCGAAACAGGTGATATTTTTGGTACTTAATGTATCAGCAGTGAGTGTCGGCAAAGCACCGATATTGACGCTGCCTACAGCCGTACAACCATGGAAGTCGGTAACGGTAATATTATAAACTCCGCTGCAGAGATTTACCGCATGGCTTGAATCCTGTGCATGAGGGTCACTCCATAGGAAAGTATAAGGGCCTACACCACCCTGACCATCGGCCAGAGCTGCACCCTTACATTGAGTAGCACAAGCATTGGCACTGCTATCTACAATGGCTGCAAAGAGCTGAAGAGGCTGTGTGAGGGTCTGACTGGCAGAAGCTGTACAAGAGTTATTATCTGTGATCGTGACCGTATATGACGCGGCACACAATCCGGTGATACTATCCACTCCTGTCACACTATTGCTCCATGCATATTGATATGGTCCTACACCTCCTATTGCCTCGACATTCAGCTGACCTGTACATTGTCCAAAGCATTTTGGTGAAATAGACCTGAGTATATATGCCTGCAGACCACCTGCAGTACCTATAGATGATGCACCTGTGGCACTACACTTAGAAGTAGTGGATGTGACAGTGATGTTATAAGTACCTGCCGGTTGATTATTCAAAGTAGCCGTACTGCCTGAATCAGGATTCCATGTATAGGTATATAAACCTGCCGGGTTAGGGATCACAGTGATACTTCCTACCGATCCGCAAGTAGCCGGAGTAGTAGTGAAGGTCAGCGTCGGTGTAAGATTTTTAGTAATGGTAATAGATGTATCAGCATTACATACTCCTCTCGGGCTGCTCGATGTGACGAGATAGGTAGTAGTAACCTGCGGGCTCACATAATAAACTGAATCATTCAGCGAGCTGACACCGGCCACAGGAGCCCATGAATAAACCGAGCCACCACTAAGTGTGATAGTTGCGCTATCGCCGGGGCAGAAAGCTGTATAACCTGTATAAGACAAATGTGCCTGTGGTTCTACCAACAGGTAAACCGTGTCATAGTTTGACCAACCGCAGCAGCTTGTCTTGATCCTGGCTATGATCGGGAATACTCCCAGTGTATTAAATGTAAGATTAGTAAGATTCTGAACGTTAGTTCCCCCATAAGTATTCGGGATCAATGCACCACCGAAATCCCACTGGAAGCTATCAGCAGATGCGATCTGAAGATTGAAATTAGCTGAGCTGCCCTGACATACATAGAATGTATCTGTATGCAACACAGAAGCGGTAGATTGTATGATAGGAACAAATGAATTCTGATCAATAGCGATATTTACAAATCCTGTATAGACAAAAGCATTGTAGCCGATGTCCTTTCTTCCTGTAGTTGTATATTGAGTATATAGCTGAGTTCCTGTTCCGCTCGGTGTAGTAGCTCCCGAACCTGCTGCCCATGTACCTGAAGCGGCAGAAGAAAGGGTGTCATTTCTGTTAGTACAAGATATATTGGCTGCGAAGATGACAGTCTGTGCACCCAGGTTAAAGATAGCAGGGTTGTTGACACCTGTTACGATAGCTGTGTTAGCTCCGTGACTGGTGTAAGTCGGTACGGTACCATTGCTGATGATCTCAGCGCTGACACCTGCCGCTCCAGGCTGGCCATTGCCACCATTACCACCGCTACCACCTGCACCTCCTGTACCGCCTGATGCATTACCGCAGTTACCTGTGGTCGATACACCTGCTGCACCTCCTGTACCCGGGGTACCTGCTTGTCCTGCGCCACCAGCACCTCCGGTTCCGGCAGTATTCTGTACGATATCACAATCTATTATATTGCCACCGGCACCATTGTTGAATAAGTATATACCAAATGAGCCGCCGCCGCCATAACCGCCG
>CAIXBT010000408.1 GCA_903917755.1 uncultured Bacteroidota bacterium | reverse complement strand
CTATCCCGCTTTTATAACATTTTTATTAGCTTTGTACAAAAGTTTAAACAACTTCAATTTTTGCTTTTGGCCAGCACCTTTCTGACCATTCTCTTCCATCTCAATCCCGTCCTGCTTCTCAGGTATTTCTTAGTTCAGACCGCGCACAGGTAGCATCGATAGAAAAAACCGATTACATCATGAATGCTTTTCGCGAAACTGAGGCAGACAGATGCGGTCACGCAAAAAAGGTCAGAACTATTGGTATTGTATTGGCCTCAGTAGGTGGTGGCCTTCTGATAGGTGGTGTTGCTTTGCTAGTGGTAGGTGTACAGACAGAAAGTAATGATCTTAATAATGGTGGCGACGGCACGGTAGGTCTGCCCTTGATAGCCGGTGGAGCTGTATGTACGATCTTCGGGGTCGGTGGTACGGCGGCAGGTATTCCGCTTGCTATCATCGGGTCGGTCAAAGCTCATAAATATTGTGGCGGAAATCGCGACAGGTCATATATGGAGCTTAGCACCAAAGGAAACGGACTTGCGCTGAATTTCTAAAACATCCAATAATAATTCTAAAGCGGGCATCAAAATTGTCCGCTTTTTTTATGCCATTAACTGATGCTTATTTCACTTTCAGCTGGTCCAGTTTTTTCCTATACTGTACTGCTATTCTATTTTGCTCGTCCAGAGTTCTGGAAAAGACCGAATACCCGCTCATGTCAGGATTAGCGCAGAAATACAAATAGTCATTCTGATCAGCATTGAGTACTGCATCGATAGATTTTTTCTTGGGCATACAGATAGGACCGGGAGGTAACCCTGTATGATGATAGCTATTATAAGGAGATTCAAAATCCTTATGGTATTGAGTCACTCGGCGTGCATCGAAATCACGAGTGGCAAATATCAGTGTCGGGTCTGCCTGCAGAGGCATATCTATGCGCAGCCTGTTCAGATACACACCCGCCACGATGGGCAGCTCCTTGTCAAAAGTGCATTCCTTCTCTACTATTGATGCCAGAGTTGTGATCTGAGCAGGATTGTAGCCCATTTCCTTTGCTCTGTCACGTCTGCTACCCTGCCAGAATTTCTCATAATAAACTTTCATCTTATTCGTGAAGTCAATGATGTTCGTATTCCATTTCAACTCATAGTTATCTGTGATAAAAAGGTTCAGAATATTATTTGTATCGAGGTTAAAGCCCGCACAAAAGTCAGGATCATTCAATTTAGCAAGAAAAACGACGGAATCGATCTCAAGTGTGCGCCCGACGAGACCAGCGAATTCTTCTTTGGTGCGTATATTATAGATCACTAGTTTGACAGGAGTCTGTCTGCCGCTTTGCAGCATATTAATAACCTCACGATTGCTCATAGTTTTATTGAACACATAGTGACCGGGCTTCACACTTTTGAAGCCTTTGATCTGTGCCGCAAGATCAAAAGTCTGCCAGCTCTCTATGATATGGCGCTCCGCCAATATCATGGTCACATCTCTCACCTGAGATCCGGTGGGAACGTTGACTATAGGTCGTGACTCAGTCGGTGCTATATTGTTTTTGAATAACACCCAATAGGCAGCTGCACCAGCTATGGTTAAAATAAGAATTAGAACAGCCAGTATTTTCTTCATGCGCAGATCAATTTGAACATCTAAAATATTAATTCTGTCGTGATAATATTCTCTATCCGATTATTCTCAGCAATTTCATTCCTTTGCAGCATGAAACTCTTATTGTGCATCAATAGATTCAGCGATTTTAAAAGCCTGTTTGAAGAGATAGCCGCTCGCGCAGATCAGCCTCATGCGCCTATGCCTGATCCTCAGTCTGCTACTTTCATATTTCCAATCCACTATCTCCAGCATGAGATAGATGTATGTGAGACAGGCTATGGAATGTTTCAAACTACCTACAAGATCACTAAAGCCATTTCTCAAAAGAGATACCATCTGGCACTCAAAGCCTCCTTCTGCAATGCATACAAGCCCGAACTAAAGATAGGCGAAGTGGTCAATGTGATCAAAGATAAACCTGGCAGTCCCACTCTGAGTATGGCTGATGAAGGGAAAGCAGCCGACCTATATGATCAGGGGCTGATGGATATGGAGAGTTTCCCGCATTTCAAAGGAGCTTTTATAAATATGAATAACAGCTATATGAATGTCATGATGCCATTCAAAAAGGTAGTATCGCTGACAGTGGGCCGGTATGCAGATTTGAACGACTATCAGATGAACTGCGAAAAATACAAAGCTGATATCGAAACCACCGATGGCCTCGGATTCGTATATCCATGTATGTATGAACGACAGCCATTCTATCAACTTAATGCCGTGGAACGAAACCTTGCTACCGGCGAAGATGATTTTGAAAAAGCTAAATTAATCCTCAACGAAACATTATTGGACATTTTACAAAAACTATGACAGAACTCCTAGAGATCAATCCGGACAATATAGATGATCGGCACATAGCCAAAGTGGTCAAATGCCTGCAGAACGGCGGGATCATCATCTATCCTACAGACACGGTCTACACGCTGGGCTGCGCCCTGACACACCGCAGCGCCTATGAGAAACTATGCAAACTAAAAGACCTGAAGCCCAACAAAGCAAACTTTTCGATAGTCTGCTATGACCTGAGCCATATGACAGATTATACAATGAACGTAAGCAATGCCTGTTTTAAACTGATGAAGCGCTGTCTGCCCGGACCATACACTTTCATTCTCAATGCAAATAATACTATAGCCAAGATATATGGCTACAGCAAAAAAACCATTGGTATACGTGTACCTGAAAATAACATAGCGAGAAGTATAGTACATGCTCTGGGTGCACCCATACTTTCGGCCTCTATCAAGAATGATGATACGATACTCGAATATATCACAGATCCGCAGGAGATATATGAACTCTATGATGGAGAAGTAGACATAGTGATAGATGGGGGTCCGGGAGGAAATAAAGCATCAACGATCGTAGACTATACGGGAGATGAACCTATTCTGATCAGGGAAGGTAAAGGTGAGTTTACAGGATTTTGAAAAGAAAACAATTAGAATTCCCGTTTATGAACCATTTCGGCCATTGCGAATAGATTGGCTTTTCGATCTGCAGATATACCCACAGACTCCAATGCAGCTATAGCTTCTGCATAGAGTTCATCCGCTTTTTCAGTAGTTGCTTCACTGATGTGATATTTAGCATACAGCGCTTTGACCCCATCCACCTTTTTCTGCTCATCTTTTTCGTCGAGCAAGGCCAGCAATATTTTTCTGTCATCATCATGTACCAAATTGAGAAGGGTGATGAGCAGATATGTTTTTTTATTTTGAATAATGTCGCCGCCCGGCTTCTTGCCCACCTTTGTACTTTCTCCGAAGGTGTCCAGCCAGTCATCCTTGATCTGAAAAGAGACACCCAGTTTCACCCCAAACTCATATATCTTATTCTGGTCGTCTACCGTCGCAGCTCCCAGTATAGCCCCTATCTGAAGGCTACAAGCAAGGAGAACAGAGGTTTTATATTCTATCATTTTGAGGTATTCGGCTATCGTCACATCCATTCTTGACTCAAAATCCATGTCCATCTGCTGTCCCTCCATGATCTCAATAGCGGTCTTATTGAAAATCTCAAGCACTGATCGCAAATGCATGGTACCGGTATCGCACAGATACTTATTAGCATAAATGAACAGCGCATCGCCAGCCAAAACACCAGCATTCAGTCCAAACTGCTGATGGACAGTAGTTATTCCTCTACGCAGGGTAGCAGCATCCATAATATCATCATGTACTAAAGTGAAATTATGAAATAGCTCCATGGCATGAGCGGCAGAGACCGCTTCTGAGGTGTTGCCACCGAAAGCATCGCAACAGAGCAGCAATAATAATGGACGGATACGTTTGCCGGGAATGGACATAATATGTCTCATCGGCTCATAGAGCCGTCTGGGCTCCTTCTCAAAGGCCGGCTGTGAATACTTCTCCCCATATAGCTGGGCTAGCTGACTGATACTAAGCATAGTGAATGATAAGATTACAAAACAACAATATCGTAAAGGTTTTCATTGAAAAACACTGAACTATTTGTTAAACAGTTTTTCCACATCTGAATAATATCATTAGAATAATTAATTTAGTGCCTCTGAGAAATTCATACATCTTTGTCAAACTTATTTCAAATCAAATTAACATCATGAAGAAAATCGTCTCCGTTTTATTTTTCATAGCCTTCGCCATAGGGGCTTTTGCACAGGAAACTAATGTCACGTCATTCAGAAACATGCCTTGGGGTGCATTCAGAGACTCCCTGTTCGTAAAAAGTAAGAAAATAGAATTCGTAAAAGACAAGAGTTCGCTGATGAGAAATGCCTATATCATACCTAATGATGATATGACCATTGGGAGTGTTAAGTTAAATAAGATCGTATATCTATTTAATGAAGATAACCGTTTTGTAAAAGTATACATGGAAGGCCCTAAGGACCAGACCGAGCAAATGAAGTTCATTCTGGACTATAAATTTGGTGCATTCAAAAATGAAAGCAAAGTGGACAATGTAGCCTACAAACAATGGCTGGTAAAAGACGTAACCTTCACTTTAGGCGAATTTGACTATCTGAAATTCGAAGTAAAGATAGAAAGCAACTGGCAGGCATCTGAAGCTTACAAGAAGAATATCAGTGTAGACGACTTTTAGTCATCTGTATACCACAACCGTTTTCCCATACTGAACTTTTTCTTCGATTTTTTGTTTCGAGAGATATAACATATTATTCAATAGGATTTTATGGGCATTGAAACCCCATATCCATTGATTACATTTATTTCGAATCCTTAAAAAAATCAGTTCATCATAATGGCGCAATATTCCATCAAGGAGGTAGAAACATTATCCGGAATAAAGGCCCATACGCTACGAATTTGGGAGCAGAGATATCATTTTCTGAAACCCGAACGCACTGAGACCAATATTCGTTACTACACTGACGAACAGCTTCGTCTTCTCTTAAATATCGCTACGCTCAACCGCAGCGGAATGAAGATATCCAAGATAGCTGAGTTGAAGAAGAATGACCTGGCTGCCGAAGTCCTCAAGGTATTCGAAACAACAAACCAGCCTGATGATCTGCTCGATTCTCTGATACTTGCTATGCTGGATTTCGATGAAAAACTATTTGAAAAAACTCTTTCAAGTGCTATACTAAAAATAGGTCTGGAAGATGCCTTCATTAAACTGGTATTCCCCTTCCTCATTCGCACCGGCATACTATGGGCTACCGGCTCAGTTCGGATCGTTCAGGAACATTTTATTTCGAACCTGATTCGCCGTAAGATCAGTGTCGCCATCGACAGTACATATGTAGACACTACCAAAAAGTCCCGAAAATTTGTGCTTTTCCTGCCCGAAGGCGAATCACATGAACTGTTACTTCTCTTTACTGAGTACTTACTTAGAAAACATAACCATGAGGTAGCATATTTGGGATGCTCTCTCCCTTTAGATGAACTGGATTACGTGTCGGAAAAATTCAAACCCGATTATCTGGTCACCTATCATACCATATCCATGGAGCATATCCGCTTCCAAACTTATATTGAGCAGCTTTCTGCTCATTTTCCTTCTTGCAAGATCATCATAGGTGGGGCACAATTAATGTCAGACTTGCCTTTACCCGCCAATTGCTTAGCCGTTCATTCTGCTGCAGACCTGGCCAAAGCCATTCAGTAGATCCCTTTCCTCATTACTATTACTGCATTTATTTTTTGTTTAATTTTTTAACAAATTAATTGAACAATTTATTTTGATGTTTAAACATAAGTTGTATTTTGTTTAACAATTAATTAATTAAATTAAACAAGATATGATCGCAGCATTTCAATCCAAAACCGATATATCACAATATGAGCAAATGCTTATGCCATTTGCATTTAACCTTACCAAGAGCAGAGAGGAATCAGAAGATCTGGTACAAGAGACATTTTGCCGGGCATTAGCCAATCAGGAAAAGTTTAGGGAGGGGACAAATATAAAAGGCTGGCTATTCACCATCATGCGCAATATTTTCATCAACAATTACCGAAAAAACAAAAAAGGATATACCATAATAGATACTTCCGAAAACCAATATCTGTTGGAAAGTAACAGCAGGGTAGAAAGAAATGGCTCGGAAGGGATATTCATCACTGAAGCGATCAATAAGGCCTTGAAGGAAATAAATGAAGATTTTACAGAGCCCTTTATGATGTATTTCAATGGATTTCAATACACAGAAATAGCCGAGCAACTTAACCTGCCTCTGGGCACAATCAAAAGCCGGATATATTTTGCCAGAAAGGGATTACAGAGCAAATTAAAAAGCATGGGTATAGCAAACTCAGCCATGTGAGTTTTGGATCATCTATTACTATCAAAAGCTTTTTTCCTGTTCAGGATCGACTTGTCTACCAGAGTGGGAGATAGCTGCGTCATAAAACGTATCAATTTAGCATCAGGCCCTACCATCACACGTTTTGACTTTTTCTGAATGGCCCGAATGATTATTGCAGCAGCTTTATCAGCAGATGTCATCACCAGTTTTTTAAACTGCTCTACGGTAGCATCCTTTTTACCATTGTAGTGAATACCGTTTTTGACTATATCTGTATCTATACCACCGGGATGTACACAGGTCACCGCAACATTGGTCGCACTCAATTCCAGACGCAATGAATCAGTAAACCCCCGTACCGCAAACTTAGACGTGCAATAGGGTATTTGACTCGGTATACCCATCAGGCCGAATACACTCGATGTATTGACAATAGCTGCTTCCGGTCTGCTGACCAGCACCTCCAGAAATGCTTTGGTATGATGTATCACACCCCACAGGTTCACATTTATGAGTCGCTCGAAATCTGACAGCGGAACTTCATTAAGAGTTGCTTCTCCGATAGCTATGCCCGCATTATTGATGAGCACATCTATAAACTTGAATTCGCTAAGTACATCCTTAGTGAAGGTCTCTATCTGAGTTCTGTCACCCACATCCACTTTATATGTTTTGCAAATGCCATTGTCAGCCTCGATCAGCTTTCGGGTCTCATTCAGACTGGTATTGTTTATGTCAGAGATCAGCACTGTGGCCCCCATCTTAGAGAGTTGTATGGCAAGCGATCGGCCCATACCTGTTCCGGCACCTGTGATGACTACTATCTTTTGTTTGAAACTTTTCAATGATATTAATTTTCACCTAAATATAATAAAGCTACATGAAGATATGACTGATATCATGATTTTCGATATCTGAATGAAATAATTTTGATGGCATGAATCGTAAAAAGCCTTGGCCTGTATATGTCCTGTTGCTCTTATTAATATTTCTGGGTATTAGTGGTGTAGGTGGAGGTATTGCGCTGATAGTCAAACCTGATGGTTCTATAATGCAGATGCCGGTTTCTGTTTTGAAGGGCTCCCTTTTTACTGACTTTCTTATTCCGGGCATCATTTTATTTTTGATACTGGGAATATTTCCACTTTTGACATTTTTGATCATGATGATCGAGCCTGATTGGAAACGAATGCAATCGCTCAGCATCTATCAGGACCGTTATGTGGGTTGGATGTTGTCGCTTTTTGCAGGTTTCGGTCTGATCATTTGGATGAATATTGAAATTGCAATTATTGGCTTTGGAGCTATCATACAGGTCATTTATTCTATACTTGGATTACTTCTGTTGATCTTCACACTTATACCTTCAGTCATGAAACATTATGAAAGGAGAACATAACATATGGTTTGAATTCAGTTGGATTATACTTTTCAAAATATGCCAAAAAAAAACAATCTTTATTAAACGTTAATTGGGTATATCTCATCATCAAAACGAGAATGTGTCAATATTTTTAGATTTTAAACTACTGAGACGGTATCGGGAAATAATAAATATCCTGGTGAAATACGGTTTTCAAGATATCCTTTCTGATGCGGGGGTATCTGTGAAAGCGCGTATCGTTGAGACTTTCCTGCCGGAACCCATGGTAGAAAGGATCCACCAGCAGAGCAAATGGGAACGCATGCGTCTGGCTGTCGAAGAGCTTGGCACCACCTATATTAAATTCGCACAGATACTAAGCAACAGACCTGATGTGATACCGGTCGAACTGGTAGCGGAATTTGAAAAACTCCAGACCCATGTGCCGCCGTTTCCGGGAGATGAGGCCAGAAAAATAATCGAAGAAGAAACCGGCACCAGCATAGATGATATCTTCTCTCAGTTTGATGAGATTCCATTTGCCAGTGCTTCTATCGCCCAGGTCCACTTTGCACGTCTCAAAGATGGCAGCAAAGTGGTGCTAAAAGTTCGCCGACCCGATATACTCGAAAAGATCGAGCTTGATATCATCATCATGAAATACATTGCCACTAAATTGGCAGAACGTCATATACTTGAGCAACTGGATCCTGTAGGGATAGTCAGGGCTTTTGAAAATGCAATACACAAGGAGTTGGATCTGATGCATGAGGGCTATAACCTTCAGCGATTTGCCGTTAATTTCCAAAATAGCGATAATGTTTTTGTACCAAAATACTATCCTCAATACACTACCAAAAAGCTCCTCGTGATGGAGTATGTGGATGGAGTACATCCATATGACACAGAGGGTCTGGCACGTATAGGCGCAGATCCGCACCAACTGGCACGAAACGGTATGTTCGCATTGTTTGAACAGATATTTGTACATGGTTTTTTTCATGCTGACCCCCACCCCGGCAATCTATTTGCCATGCCGAACAATAAAATTTGCTTTATCGATTTCGGAATGATGGGTACGGTATTGAAATCTGATGTCGAGTTTTTTGCAGATATCGTTTACGGGGTTACCTCCAAAGATTCCCGAACACTCATATGGGGTCTCAAAAATATAGCAGTAAGCCAGCAGTTTGAGGGCAACAAAACATTCGAATATGAGGTCGAAGACCTGATCAATGATTACCATGCCCTGCCACCCGATCAGGTCAATATGGCTCAGCTTTTCAACCGACTGCTGGATTTTGTGAATAAATATAATATTCACATGCCTGCAGATTTTTTCCTGCTATCGAAATGCTTAATAACCATCGAAGGGGTGGGCAGGAGGTTGGATCCTCAGCTTAATATCATAGATGAACTGCTGCCCCATATCAATAAAACCATGTCAGAATCACTTAGCGCTTCTAATATCTTCAAACATATGTTCGGGACTACGAGAGACATGGCTGCTCTACTCGAAAACCTACCACGAGATCTGCGTGAGATACTGGGTAAACTCAAAAAGGGCGAATTGAAAATGTCTGTAGAACATGAAGGACTATCCGATCTGACACACAAGATAGATCTGGCCAGCAATAGAATAGCAGGTGGATTCATGATCGGATCGATACTGATGACCTCAGGTATCCTGATAGCCGTGTCCTTTCCACCTTTGTATAAGCATTTTTCTATTCCTGGTAGTTTGGGATTTATCTTAGCTAATGTATTAGGGATCAGAATGCTCTTTACCATTTTCAGAAACAAGAAATATTAAGCATCATAATTTCTGACTTCCTAAGTCATTTCAAAATAATTTTCCGCGTCTTAGCCAATTTTCATTTCTTGTGTGCCATATACATTTTGTCTATCGTGAGAAAATTACTCTTTATAGTTTTATTCATTTCTGTCGGGTATCTGGCTATGTGTCAGGATGAGGCATCAGAAAAGACAGGCCTGTTGCTTGATAAATGTAGTTTTGAGCCTTCGGCTGAGTTCATGATATTAAAAGATGAAGCCGAAATATCTGTCAATAATGACTATAGTCTGCGTTTCGACCGGCATGTCACGTATAAGTTTTTCAAAGAGAAAAAAATTGACAAGCAGATCGCCGAATCCATTTTTTATCCTTCGCCCTTTTTCGAGAAATACTATCGGCTCAGCATCCGAACCGTGGAGCTTGACCCTACCAGCAAAGCTTTGATCCCTAGAGACCACTCATCAAAGATCACATCTACTCATATCGAACAGATGGGTATAAAAGTGAAGGCCGGTGCTCTGCTGGAGGTATCCTATTCTCTCAATTTCCCTTATGATGAAAAGGTTCCTGACTGGCGCTTTCAGTCTATCTGCCCTACAGAAACCTCAAGCATAAAGATCATAACTCCCGAGCAGGTTCAACTCAAAGAGACCCTCGAAAGTCCATATGATGGTATTGAGATTCACCATAATGATGAGTCCGCAAAACTATTCAGACTCAACAATCAGAACCTAACGCTCAGAATATCAGAACGCAGCTATCAGTTATCTCAGCTGCCCTCTGCATTGGCTGAGTCATTCGCAGATCATTGGCAGGGATCTGCGCGCATGCACATGCATATAGTTTCCATCACTAAAGGTGCTGATGTCAAAGAGGGATTCGTAGAAGGTCAGATACAGCGCATTGTTGAGACACTCTGATCCCGTCCTGATTTTTCATTGCGACTGGTACCGGCACTCGATATCAAAAGCGAATATGACAGAAGAATAAAGTCGATCTCAGACCCCAAAGAAAAATTGCTGCGCATCTATGATCTGGTGCGCAGGCATATCAACTGGGAGGGTGTCGATTCTCTGGCGGCATCACATACTCTTACCAAGGTATGGAATGATAAAAAAGGCAACTCAACCGAGATAAACCTGGTGCTGATCAAGCTGCTTCAAACCTATGGCTATAATGCTCTGCCGCTCATAGTGAGTACTCAAAACAATGGTCCGATAGATACAAACGAAGTGGCACTCAGCGATTTCAACCGGACAGTGACTCATGTGCGTATGGGATCTAAAAATATAGTGCTCGATGCTACTGGCAGATTCTATGACTACCCTACTCTGCCGCCATCCATTCTCAACACCCGGGGCCTGCTGATATCAATGGACAAAGATCGCTGGATACAATTGCGAGATACAGCTAGCCTGTATAAAAATTCAGTGACCCTGCTGGGCCACATGAGCGGCGACACATGCTTCATGACCAATGTATACGTGAATAGCTTCGGCTATGCCAAACCTGAGCATGTCGGGATACTGGAAAACGACAGCCTCAAAGGCCTGCGAAAGTATTTCGAAAGAGGAAATAAAAAGATACAACTCAAACATTTCATCGCTGCCAATGAATATGTAGATACACTGCCTCTGGCTCAGGAATTTGACATCAGAGTACCGGTGATCAAAAATGATAATCTGGCAGGAATAGTCGCTACCTGGTTTTCGATACCTGATACACTCTTTACGATCACTGATGATCGAAAATGTGATATTAATTTCGGTTATCGTCAGGAGTATGATCTGATCAGTGAGTTCACCTTCCCTGCCAATTATGAAATATATCTGCTGCCAAACAATGTACAGATCTCAGCTCTCAATGGCTATGTCCATTTCGAACGAGAATTCCATCCCGGCAATACTAATTTCTCATTGAAACAAACTCTGATCATTGATAAGTCTTATTTATCTATAACTGAAGCCGTAGAGCTGGCAAAATTTCTAAAAAAGATCGCCAATTTGAATGCTCAACAGGTCATACTCAAGAAGAATTTTATCAAATAAGAAATCGACAGAATCACATATTGATCTAGAATACTTACTTTAGCTATATGCAGGAAAAAGAAATAACAGTACGCATTCAGATCTATGAAACTGCTCAGGAATTGTCGCAAGTGGATACTGATCTGATCAATGCTGCCCGAGAAGCTTTGACCAAGTCCTATTCCCCGTATTCGGGATTTAAGGTCGGCAGCGCAGCCCTGCTTCAAAACGGTGCCGTGGTATCAGGTGCCAATCAGGAAAACGCTGCATATCCTATGTGTGTATGTGCCGAAGTGGTCATGCTCAGCAGCTGCTCTGCACAATACCCCGGTATAGCGATAAATAAAATAGCCATCACTACCAATAGCGGCAAGCTACCCGCGTCTTCACCAAAAGCACCCTGCGGGCAATGCCGGCAAACAATATTAGAATATGAGAAACGATTCAACTCCAATATCGAGATCATCATGTGCGGCGAAAATGGTCAGGTTTACAAAGTAGGTTCTGCTAAAGACCTCCTGCCTTTGTATTTTTCCGGTGCTGATCTGGGTTGAGACCCAATTGCGACAATAAACAATACATTATGAATCTCATTTTTGCTACATCCAATGCCCATAAGGTAATAGAAATTGCATCTGTACTGCCGGAGGGATATACCGTCCAAAGCCTTAAGGATATAGGTTTCACCGAAGAATTGCCGGAAACTCAGGACACAATAGAAGGAAATTCGCTCCAAAAAGCAGAATATCTGGCAGATAAACTGGGTGTGACCTGTTTTGCGGAAGATACAGGACTGGAAATCGAGGCGCTAGATGGCCGGCCGGGAGTATATTCAGCACGTTATGCAGGGCCCGAAGCGACCTATTCAGACAATGTGAACAAGGTACTCGGTGCAATGCAGGGCCAGCCTGACCGCAAGGCTCGATTTAAAACCGTTATCACATACTTTTCTGAAGGCAAAAACGTTCAATTTACAGGTTTGTGCGAAGGAACTATCCTGACGGAACCAAGGGGAACAGAGGGATTCGGTTATGACCCCATTTTTGTACCAGATGGATGCAACCTTTCCTTTGCCGAAATGCGTCTTGATATAAAGAATCAATACAGTCACCGAAAAAAAGCGGTAGAAGCTTTTCTGGTATACTTAAAAAATTCTTTGGGTCAGCATATTTCCAAACCTTAAAATTGTTTATATTCGTTTAACGCCTAAAAACAGCAAAATGCAGACCTCTATTAAACCAACATACACCGAAGCGGAAATCATCGAAGGATGTATCAAGGGTGAACGTAAGTTCCAGGAACTTCTGTATCACACCTTTTCGTCTAAGATGTTTGCCGTATGCCTCCGTTATTCCAATGAATATGCGGGTGCTGAGGACCTGCTTCAGGATGGTTTTATAAAGGTGTTTAAGAATATTGATAAATTCAGGAGTGAAGGGTCGTTTGAGGGATGGATCAGAAGGATATTCGTGAATAACTCTATCGAGTATTTCCGCAAGAAAGCAAACCTCTATGTGGTACAGGAAACGGAAGCACTGACCTATGAATACTATGACGACAATGCCATACAAAAGCTGATGAAAGAGGATCTGATGAAGATCATTCAATCTCTCTCTACCGGCTACAGAACAATATTCAACTTGTATGTCATAGAAGGATATTCGCACAAAGAGATCGGTGAAATGCTGAATATCACGGAAGGAACATCGAAGTCACAACTGGCGCGGGCACGCTATTTGCTGCAAAAGAAAGTAGCGGAAGCAATGCCGAATATGGGATTCAACAGAGCTTCGGAAGAGGCTAAATAAAAAAGAAGGAAACTTATTTTAGATATTACGTAAAATGTATCAGAAGATGAATGATAAACAAATAGAAGATCGCAATGAGCTATTTGATAGCGCGATGAGGGAGCAGTTCACAGACTATGAACCTAAAGTGCCGCATGCACTGTGGAATCGTATCTCGTCTGAACTCGACAAAGGCGAAGCATCTGATGAATCTGCCGTCATTCCTGAATCTCACAGAAGTGGCTTCGGCAAATGGAAATTAGCGATCGCTGCTGCTGTATTATTAACGCTCACAGTTGGCACTTTATTGTATACCCTTAATCCCAATAATGGAACAAACATTACTTCCACTCCTATAGCTAATAAAGTAAATAACACTGCTAGTCAGCCTGCTGTAGCAGCACCAGTTCAGGTCACTGAGACCAAGATCATAGCATCTGCTTCGGTCATCAAAAAAGCGATCAATACAACACCGGTACAGCACTCAGCGTCTGAATCAGCTATAGCAAAGGCAAAAGAATCTGTAGTGACAGAGACCATACCAGCCAAACAAGAACAAATGGCTCAGGACCTGCTGTTAGAATTCGCTCCGGTATCTACCGAAAATAAACCGATCGAAGTAGGCAATATTCCATTGGCTTCATTGAACTTCCTCAGCACTCCGAGTTCATTGAATGATGAGATCACCGTGATCAAATCTACAGAGAAGAAGAAAAAACACGGCAGAAAAGAAGATGAGTCTACTAAGGTCATCCTGATAGGAAAGAAATTCGATTCTAAACCTGATATCAGATATCAGGTACCTGTTAGATTCTAAAGAATAATAATCTATTGTAAATAAAAGGCACTCGTGAGGGTGCCTTTTGATTTTAGTTAATTTGCAAGCTGTATAAAACCGACTTTAATCATAAAAATTCCCCTTTGCTTATTTGGGTAAATACCTTAGGTTTGCCATCGCTCAATAAAAAAAACACAAATAAAATGGGAGAAAAAATTACGATCGCAAATGGCAAATTGAATGTGCCAAACAACCCTATAGTTCCTTTCATAATAGGTGATGGTACCGGGCCGGATATCTGGCACTCCGCAGTGAGGGTATTGGATGCTGCTGTTGCAAAGGCATACGGAGGCACTAAGAAAATAGAATGGATGGAAGTGCTCGCAGGCGAGAAAGCTTTCAACAAGACCGGCAACTGGCTGCCAGATGAGACTCTGACAGCATTCAATGAATATCTGGTAGGTATCAAAGGACCTCTAACCACACCTATCGGTGGCGGTATACGCTCTCTGAATGTGGCATTGCGTCAGATTTTGGATCTTTATGTTTGTTTGCGTCCGGTACGTTACTATCCGGGTACACCATCGCCTGTCAAAAGGCCAGAGGCTGTAGAGATGGTGATCTTCCGCGAAAATACAGAAGACATCTATGCCGGCATCGAATATCCGGGAGGAAGTGCTGATGCACAAAAACTGCTTGATTTTATTTCTAAGGAATTCCCGAAAGATTTCACAAAGATCCGTTTCGGTACCAAAGAAAAATCTGCCGAATTCTGGGCTAAGGTCGGTGTCAGCGAATCTGATGAAATATGTGTAGGACTGGGTGTGAAAGCTGTGAGTAAATCAGGTACCATCAGGCTCATGCACAGTGCGGTCTCTTATGCTATCCAGCATAAACAAAAAAGCGTAACAATAGTGCACAAGGGCAATATCATGAAATACACTGAAGGCGGGTTCCGTGACTGGGCATATGCTACAGCAGAGAAGTATTTCGGAGATAAAGTGTACACATGGGGACAGTGGGAAAAAACCAAAAAAGAAAAAGGCGAGGCAGCAGCTAATGAAGAACAAAAAGCAGCATTGGCTTCCGGCAAAGTACTGATCAAAGACGCTATAGCAGACATCGCACTGCAGCAAGTATTGACCAGACCTGAAGACTTTGATGTGATCGCTACACTCAATCTGAACGGAGACTACCTCTCTGATGCACTGGCTGCTCAGGTAGGCGGTATCGGTATAGCACCTGGTGCCAATATCAACTATATCACCGGTCATGCTATATTCGAAGCTACCCACGGCACAGCACCTAAATATGCTGATCTCGATAAGGTAAATCCAGGATCAGTGATCCTGTCAGGCGCTATGATGTTCGAATATTTCGGATGGAATGAAGCATCTGAACTCATACACAAAGGACTCGGCGCAGCGATCGAAGCCAAGAAAGTAACGTATGACTTCGCTCGACTGATGGACGGAGCTACCGAAGTCAAATGCTCAGAGTTCGGCGATGAGATCATCAAACACTTTTGAGATATGAGATTATAGACTTGAGACATTAGACAATACACAAACAGCCGATGGTCAATAACTATCGGCTGTTTTATTAACACTGATTTTCATCACAGTAATTTGCTTTATTAATCATCATTTTTCAGCTCCATTTATTCATATATTTGCAGCGCTTTATCAGAAACATGAAAGAAACAGATCTACTTATCATTGGAGCAGGGCCAGTTGGCCTATTCACAGTATTTGAGGCAGGCTTACTCAAATTGCATTGCCATCTCATCGATGTTCTGCCACAACCCGGAGGACAACTCACTGAGGTGTATCCTAAAAAACCTATTTATGATATACCCGGGTATCCCTCGATTCTGGCAAGCGATCTGATCGACAACCTGATGGAACAGATCAAACCTTTCAAGCCTGAGTTCACACTGAGCGAAAGAGCGGAAAAACTGGAAAAGCTGGATGACGGAAAATTCATTCTTACATCCAATAAAGGCACACAGATAAAATGTTCAGCACTGGTCATAGCAGCAGGTCTCGGGTGCTTCGAACCCAAACGCCCGCCGATATCAAACATCCTGGACTTCGAAGATAAAGGCATCGACTATGTGGTACGTGAACCGGAAAAATACCGCGGCAAAAAAGTAGTGATCTCAGGAGGTGGGGATTCAGCTTTAGACTGGACCATATTTCTCGCAGATGTGGCCGCTGAAGTAGTGATGGTACACCGCAGAGATTCATTCAGAGGGCATCTCGACTCAGTACAAAAGGTCGTAGATATGGCAGAATCCGGCAAGATCAAACTGATCACAGAGGCTGAAGTAGAAGGTGTGGGCGGCAATGGTCAGCTATCAAATATCACTATCAAAAAGAACAGCGGAGAGTCATTTGACATCAATACTGAATATTGGCTGCCACTATATGGGCTTTCGCCATTTCTAGGCCCTATAGCCGAATGGGGTCTGAACCTTGAGAGCAAGTCTATACTTGTGAATACTTTTGACTATAGCACTAACGTCCCGGGCATCTATGCCGTGGGAGATATCAATGAATATCCCGGCAAGCTGAAGCTGATCCTGTGTGGTTTTCATGAAGCTACACTGATGGTCCAGTCAGCCTTTGCGAGAGTATATCCCAACAAGAAAAAGCAATTCAAGTACACTACCGTATCTGGTGTGGATGGTTTCTAAGCCGCTTTAGGGAACGATATATCGATCTTCAGGCCCTGATCGAATGTTGGATCTATATGGATCTCTCCGTGATGATTTTCAACTATCTTTTTGCAGATAGCGAGCCCCATTCCCAAACCATCATATTTATCGATGGTATGAAGACGTCTGAAAAGTTGAAATACCTGCTGTCTGTTCTTCTCTGGTATACCTATACCATTATCCACGATAGAGATCAAGTGTTTATATGGTGAATTAGAATACTCGATAGTGATATTAGGAGTATTCAGGCCTCTGAATTTGATCGAGTTGTGTACAAGATTCTGGAAGAGCTGGATGAGCTGATACTTATCTCCGGTAATCTTTGGCAACGAATCTTTTTTCATAATAACCGTATCTGTCTCAGATATTATCTCCTGCAGATTTTCAAAAGAAGACCTGAACACGGTCTCCAGATCTACACTGCCAAATGACATACGGCTCTCCAATTGAGAATAATCCAATACAGCCTCCTGCATACCTTTCATACGCTTGACGGCATTGACCGAAAAGTCCATGAACTCTTTGGTTTCTCCATCCAGTTTATCACCCAGACGCAGTTCTATCAGCTGCAGGTAACTTGAAATCGTTCTCAATGGCTCTTTGAGATCATGCGATACAATGAAAGCATATCTTCTGAGTGCTTCGTTGGAATTTTCCAGTTGAAGTTTCTGAAGTTCTAGCTTATTGTAGATATCCTTCATTTCTTCAGAACTGAGATCCATAGAGCGTTCTATGAGTTGCATTTCCCGTTCGTAATGATCGTATGTCTGGCTGATATTGACGAAAAGCTCCTTCATCTCAGGAGGCAGCGCGTCAATATCTCCATACTTTTTGGAGATCTGCTTTTGCAATAATTTATTTAGTTGCAGTTCACTCATACTTCTCTAAAGGCCGTTATCGTCATTGTCTGATTGTATAATTCGCATCCTGCATTGGGTCCAAGCGGAGATATCTCTCCATATGAATAAAATCCTGCCAATACGGTTTCCGTTCCGAATCCTTCTCTTACGCATTCGATCTCCTCGTCAGTTCTCTGACCCAATACGATCCTTCTGCCCACACATGATACTAACAATGCAAGCTGAGGAGATGTTTTGTCAAAAGCAATAAGACATGTCTCTGCTGCACCCGAAGCTGCATCAACTAACCTGTCAAAATTGGCTTTCATGAGACGTGCATATGCTCCTTCAGGCATATTGCCCGCGAAGGTCATGCTTTGCTCAGCTTCGTTAAGAGATAGTATAGTACGAACCAATGGCTGTCCATGCTCGCCGACTCTGATCGCTATAGGAAACAACAAAGCCGAACCAGGCAACTGTGCCGCCAGATCGCCCAGATATTTCTTGTACAAAGACAAGGCTGACTTGCCGTCCAGTTCATACAGTACATTTGCTTTTGACTTGGTGATCTTTCTATCCGGACCGAACGAATCCCATCCGCCGCGGCTGCTATAACTTACTTCCAGATGTTCGCCATAGAGACCTATAGCAGCTATATTGCCTATCTGAATATCATTATTCAAGCCGACGAGTGTTTTCTCAAATCGTGCCCCATCGCCGGCCAGACCACCGGAAATAGTGACTCCGGATTGCAATGATTCATTCATGCCCCTCACCAGATCACTACCGTTCACCAATTGGCCATCCGCAAACACCAAAATATGTTTTAAATGTTCACCCGCCAAATTGCTCACTATGGCCTTGCCTGCTGCTCCACTTTCGTCATAGTTCTTAATATTTATTAGAGAGGTTTTTAGTTGTGTTTTTTCGAATTGTATGGCTGTGATACAAACCGTACCTTCAGATACAGAATCCTTCATGATCTCCCCGGCAGTACTGCAGTAGACGATCTGTGCATTAGGAAAAGAAGGTGTGAGTGATTTCGAAATATCGTTTTCGAGTTGAGCCCTGTCTGCAAAAACCAATACTAAATTAGTTTCGGTATTTTTTGCCAAGTCAATATTTTGTCCGGGTTCGATTTTATACTGGCTTATTTTCATTGCTAATTGTTTGTTTATATATTAATTGTGCCGGTTAATATATAGTTATTACGCAACTTTGTATTCAAAGTTATATTATTTTTCTCATTAACAATGTTGTCGTTGTATAATGCAATACCATAACATTTATCAGTCTCATTTTGCATTTAAATCAAATACATGTATGAATTTCCTCATTCAAATGAATTGAATTTTGTTGATTATTTTTTAAATTCAACCAAATCAGACATTTACACATAACATGTTATATACTGGTAAGTAAGGCTATATTTTGTACTTGCTCTCAAACCCATAAAATGATACATTTGCCTTAGTTTTATTAACCCAAACTCAAAAAAGTATTATGAAAAAGTTACAGACTTTAGTGATGGTCGTAATGGTCGTATTTATTAGTTTACAGACCAGTGCACAAGCCTTTGACAAAGGCACAAAATTAATTACGATCAGTATCGGCGGTGCCAATATGTTTCATGTTCCGATAGCCAACAATAGTGATGGATATGGTACTGGATATTTCTACAATGGTTGGTATTCTCCCATTACAGGCGAAATAAGTGTACAGGGTGAATTTTCAGTACATAAATATGTAGGTGTTGGTTTCAATGTGGGACTTGGTGGCCGTGGTTCGAATTATGGCATCGGTTCAGGTTTTTATTATTCAGGTTTCAGGAGTGAGTTCAATGTCGCATTTGGCGCTGTAGGTAATTTTCACTTTTTCCAATTGATAGCTGACAAAACAGGCAAAAATATTCATGCTGATAAACTGGATGTCTATGTAGGTCTGAATATGGGTTCTGGTGTAGCTATCCACCCGGCTAATTCGAATTATGGTTGGAATACAGACTTTGATGCTTTATTCTTCATCGGCCCACAGGTAGGTGTTCACTACTATTTCACAGACAAGATCGGTATCAATGGTGAATTGGGATACGGCAAAACATTTGCCAGTGCTGGTATCACTTTTAAGCTAGGTGGCAGTAGCACTAAAAGTAGCAGGAAATAATATTTCAAATTGAATGTAATCTCTAAAGCCCCTTTTTGGGGCTTTTTTTATATTTAGAGCATGAGTGATAATATACAGATTGACCCAAGCTGGAAAAAAGCACTGGCGCAGGAATTCGGGCAGGCTTACTTTGCTGAGATCAAGCAATTCATACTGTCAGAAAAACAAAAAGGGAAACGCATATATCCACCCGGCTCACAGATATTCAATGCCTTCGACCTCACTCCTTTTGATCAGGTGAAAGTGGTCATTCTGGGTCAGGACCCCTATCATGGGCCGGGGCAGGCACATGGCCTGTCTTTCTCAGTACCACCAGGCATCAAAGCACCTCCATCTCTTGTCAATATCTTCAAAGAGCTAAAAAGTGATCTGAATATAGACCCTCCTCATCATGGCAATCTCGAAACATGGGCACGACAAGGGGTATTACTTCTCAATGCGGTACTGACAGTCAATGACTCTGAAGCAGCTTCACACAAAAATGCAGGCTGGGAGCGGTTTACAGATGCTGTGATCAAGACCATCTCTGCCCACAGAGAGCATGTAGTATTCATACTATGGGGCCGTTTCGCCCAAAACAAAGAAACACTGATAGACACAAAAAAACATCTGATCATTCAATCAGCGCACCCCTCCCCTCTCAGTGCCCATGCAGGATTTTTGGGCAGCAAGCCATTTTCGAAGACCAATTCATATCTGCGGTCACAAGGCATCCGGGAGATAGACTGGAAGCTATAGAGACTAGTTTAGTAATTTTTCCAAAAAATCACGGCTACTGATCAGTTTCAACTTTCAAATTACCTATATTCACGTTCCTTTTTTGACAAGGATGGAGAGAAATTATCATGGAATTAGCAAAGACATACGACCCCAAAAGTGTAGAAGACAAGTGGTATAAATACTGGCTTGAGCAGAACTTTTTTCATTCTGAACCGGATGAGCGCGAGCCATACACCATCGTGATACCACCGCCAAACGTGACAGGTGTGCTGCATATGGGCCACATGCTCAATAATACGATACAGGACATCCTCATACGCAAAGCACGTATGCAGGGCAAGAACGCATGCTGGGTGCCGGGCACTGACCATGCCTCTATCGCTACGGAGGCTAAGGTAGTGGCAATGCTCAAAGAAAAAGGCATAGACAAAAAAGATCTGAGCCGTGAGGAGTTTCTCAAGTATGCATGGGAGTGGAAAGAAAAATATGGTGGCATCATCCTGAAGCAACTGGAGAAACTGGGTGCATCATGCGACTGGCAGCGCACCAGATTTACCATGGAAGATGACCTGAGCGAAGCCGTGATAGATGTTTTCATTGACCTACATAAAAAAGGACAAATCTATCGCGGTATGCGTATGGTGAACTGGGATCCACAGGGTCTCACTGCCATCAGCGATGAAGAGGTGATACATAAGGAAGTAAACTCAAAACTGTTTTACGTAAAATATAAGATCGAAGGCACGGAAGATGAGTGGGTCACGATAGCCACTACACGTCCCGAGACCATACTCGGTGACACCGCAGTGTGTGTGCATCCTGATGACCCGAGATATACCCATCTGAAAGGTAAAAAAGTCATCATCCCGATGGTGAATCGTGCAGTGCCGGTCATATTTGATGATTATATAGATCTGGAGTTTGGTACCGGTGCACTAAAGGTCACACCAGCTCATGACATCAATGACTACAATCTCGGCATCAAGCACAATCTGGAAGTCATAGACACATTAACACCTGCTGGAAAAATGAGCCCCGCTGCGGGATTCTATATCGGTGAGGACAGGTTCACTGTACGCAAAAAGATCATCGAAGACCTCACTACACTCGGACAGGTGGTCAAGATTGAAGAGATCAAAAACAAAGTCGGTACATCTGAGCGCACCGGTGCAGTGATAGAGCCAAGGCTATCCATGCAATGGTTCCTGAAAATGGATAAGATATCGAAACCCGCTCTGGACAATGTACTCAATGGCAATATCAAACTGATCCCTGAGAAATTTATCAATACATACAAGCACTGGATGGAGAATGTACACGACTGGTGTATATCCCGTCAGCTATGGTGGGGCCAACAGATACCTGCATGGTATGATGAAAAAGGTAACACCGTAGTTTGCAAAACAAAAGAAGAGGCAATTGCCTTACTGACTACTGACCACCACCAACCGACAACTATTACACAGGATGAAGATGTGCTCGATACATGGTTCTCGTCATGGCTATGGCCCATATCAGTTTTCGATGGCTTCAAAAATCCGAAGGGCAAGGACATCAACTACTACTACCCTACCAATGATCTGGTCACAGGTCCGGATATTCTTTTTTTCTGGGTGGCTAGGATGATCATAGCGGGTTATGAATACCGTAATGACAAACCTTTTACCAATGTGTACCTGACAGGTATTGTACGTGACAAACTGGGCAGAAAGATGAGCAAACAACTTGGCAATTCACCTGACCCTGTGGAACTGATGAATAAGTTTGGTGCTGATAGTGTCCGTGCAGGGATGCTATATAGTTCACCGGCAGGCAATGATCTGCTGTTTGATGAAAGTCTATGCGAGCAGGGCCGAAATTTCACCAACAAGATTTGGAATGCATTCAGGCTTATAAAGGGGTGGGAGATCGAGCCGGGCAGCAACTCAACTAACAAAGTAGCCATAGAGTGGTTTGAGGCTAAGTGCAGCCGTGTAATGGAACAACTGGAAGACCACTACAGCAAGTACCGCATCAGCGATTCGCTCATGACAGTTTACAAACTGATATGGGATGATTTCTGCTCCTGGTATCTAGAGATGATCAAGCCGGAATTTGTGGATGGCAAATCGCTTCCGATCGATCAGGCTACCTATGATGCTACGATCGTTTTCTTTGAGCGTCTAATGAAGCTGCTGCATCCTATCATGCCGTTTGTGACAGAGGAAATATATAAACTACTAAAAGACCGTAGTCATAAGGATAGCATCTGTGTATCTGACTACCCTAAATTTTCCAAAGCTGATGACACACTGCTGGCTCAGGCTGATCTGGCCATAGACATCATCACGGGTATACGCGAGGTGCGTGCCAAAGCTCAAAAGAAAAACCATGAGACAGTCAGTGCTCACTATATCGTAAGTGATGATCCACTACAGTTTGGCGACTTTGCAGCCAAGATCATGAAACTCTGTAAACTTGATGAATTTGTCTCCGGCGAACCTGCGCCTGAGTTTGTGGTCAATCAAACACTTGTCATAAATGACTACAAGTTCTTTGTCCGCACCGGAGAGATCAAAGATGCGGAAGCCGAAAGAGAGAAACTTTTGAAGGAACTGGACTATACAAAGGGCTTTCTTGCATCTATCGAAAAGAAGCTGGCAAACGAAAAATTTGTGTCCAATGCACCGGCTCAGGTATTGGAAACTGAGAATAAGAAAAAAGAAGATGCATTGAGAAAAATAGCCATGCTAGAGGAAACTCTGGGTACCTGACCGAATATAAAAGCATTCATTATTCAATTGTTAAATCTCAATGAAATATTTGAATAGTGTGTGGATAATTTCTTTATATTCGTAATAACCAAAACCCAAGCCCCATGAATGGAAGCTCTACTTATGCCCGCGGTGCAGCGCAACGTAAACAAATGCACTATTCTCCAAACCTTCTAAGTACCGTAAATAATGCTATCGACAATTCGCTGATAGCGATAATCGAATACGATTCGAAAGAAAAGGGTGTATCATTACGCGAAGTAGAGCCAATGGCAGTAGTTTACAAAGATCGTAAACGAAACCTGGTAGCCTGGTGCAGGCTCCGAAATGACTATAGGTCTTTCCGTCTCGACAGGCTCAATATGATCAAAGTTAAGAATGAGGAATTCATGCGCAGACAGGATTTCAATCTTGAGTCATTTCAGGATGATAACAGCGCAGGATATAGCGGTGATGAGATCGAAGAGGAAGATTAGTCTTGAGACTAGACAATAGATATTAGACATGAAAAGCTTCTCAACTGAGAGGCTTTTCTTTTGCGCTTAAATTAATTACAAAGAATATCAGCGAAGCTACATTCACAAAGGTCGGTTTGATATAACCACCGATCGGCGCAGGCAAGATCATAAAAGCACCAAGAACCACACCTTGAATTAGCAGAAGATTGGCAAACCGAAGCCATTTCGAAAAACCGTTTGGCACGAAGCCAGTGAGGTAAATATAGATACCCGTACCTAGCAGAAGTCCGGGGACGCTCAGATAAGACATGATCCCAAGCTGAGAAATAAAAGCATCATAAAGCGTCTTGTCTCCGACCAGCAATGCATGGCCAGCGAAATAATATCCTGCATGAAATGCACCTCCAAAGAACATAACTGAAGTGAGCGATACAAACATGAGCATAGCAAGCTGTTCATTCAGATGGGATAGTTTTCCCTTCACATACCAAAACCCGAAACAAATAAAGAATGAGCACACAAGACCTATCAGAGGGCCTATCGTCATTCGCAGCAGGGATACATGCGCCAATGAGCTAAAACTCGACATATCAGACTCCCAGCCTGCACAGGGCACACTCAGCAGTATCACATCGCTGATAGCCATCCCTATGGCCCCTACTATGCCAATATAAGCTGAGATGGGATTGGGTTTGCTTAATGACAAGGTACTGTTTTAAATTGTCAATTGTAAATTCTTATATCGTCTCCAGTCCCTGACCAGCTGCCAGTAGCTCAGCTATGTCGAAAACCTTCACTGTAGCCTGTCGGTCTTTGCCTTTGACCCCATCGCTGATCATGGTACTGCAGAAAGGGCATCCTGTAGCCACAATATTTGCATTTGTATCGAGGGCCTCTGCAGTACGAGCATCATTGATACGCATAGTACCGTGTTCTTCTTCTTTAAACATCTGTGCTCCACCTGCACCACAGCAGAGACCTCTGGCCTTATGGCTTTTCATCTCTACGAGATCGGCATCGAGTTGTTCCAGCACCTTTCGGGGAGCTTCATACACCTCATTGGCGCGGCCCAGATAGCAGGAATCATGATAAGTGATGGTCTTGCCTTTGAAGCTTCCACCCTCGGTCATCTTGATCTTTCCCTGATCGATCATATCCTGGAGAAATTGGGTATGATGCTTCACTTTATATTTACCACCGAGAGCGGGATATTCATTCCTAAGGATATTGAAACAATGAGGACAGGTAGTCACGATCTCCTGCACACCATATGCGTTCATTACCTCTATATTCTGAAGTGCCAGCATCTGAAAGACGAACTCATTGCCCGCACGCTTTGCAGGATCGCCTGTGCAGCTTTCTTCCTTTCCCAGTACCGCAAATTTTATCCCAAGATGATTGAGTATTTTCACGAAGGACCTTGTGACCTTCTGCGCACGCTGATCAAAACTTCCTGCACATCCCACCCAGAAAAGTACGTCAGGCTTTTGGCCGTTAGCGGCCATGTCGGCCATTGTCTTTACCTCCTCCATTAGTTAAAAATTAAAAGTTAACAGTTAAAAATTATTTGCTGGTTGATTTTTTCAAAGTCATTAAACTTTGAGATAAAATTTTACAAATCTCGTCCATTTCCGTTATTAATATTTTTACATCTTTATCTTGTACTCTTCCTGAATCTTTCAAAAGTGATAACCATAATTTGCTTTCATTGCCTGATTTTAATGATATCTGGAGAAAACTGATAAATTCTTTTTTTGATATTGATGATTGACCTTCTACATAGTTTGCGATCACGCTGGTACTACTTCTCAAAAGTTGATCGCCTATTCTATAACCCACATTATCTTTCGGTAGTTTGTCAATAAGTTTAATGATATTCAGCACTAAAGCATAAATACGTTTCTTAAACTTTACCTTATCAAACTTTCCTTCGTGTAAACCCAATTTTTAACTGTTAACTCTTAACTTTTAATTTCCCATTATTCTTTTACCCAATTCAATCTATCCTGCTGTGAGTACTGCCATGGTGCAGCATTATTCTCCAGATTCGCAAACATGCCGTTCCACTCATTTGGTGAATTTGAATCCTCCATGATCAAACTTCTGCGAAGCTGCATGATGATATCCAATGGTGAAATATTCACCGGACACTCTTCCACACACGCATTGCAGGTGGTGCAAGCACGCAGTTCTTCCACACTTATATAACCATTCTCAATGAGTGTCTTGCCATCGTCCTGCCAGACACCTTTGTGTGCATCCATGATGCCGCCTACTTCTTCCATCCTGTCTCGCACATCCATCATGATCTTGCGCGGAGAAAGTTTCTTGCCCGTCAGATTGGCCGGACACTGAGCGGTACAGCGACCGCATTCCGTACATGTATATGCATCCAGGAGGTTCTTCCAACTCAGATCGAAAATATCCTTAGCCCCAAACTTAGGCATGCTGCCATCAGCCGGACCCGGTTCTACCTGCGCATTTGGATCAAGCATCAGCTTCACTTCTCTGGTCACCGCAGGCATATTTGCAATGTAGCCTTTGGGAGTAAGGCGAGAATAATAAGTATTGAAGAAAGCAAGTACTATGTGTAAATGCTTAGAGTATGAAAGGTAAACAAGAAATACCATCACCATGGCCAGGTGTCCCCACCATCCTATCTTTTCGAATATCTCCATCAGCCCCTCATCCATGCCTCTCCAACCGTGTGCAATGTATCCGCTGATCCAAAAACCATACTTCCCGCCATTCGCAGCCATATCAAAGCTGTTCATCATAAAGATGCAAGTGATCAATATCATCTCAAATACCAGGATCAGGTGTGCATCAAGATTAGGCCATCCCTTCATTTCAGGCTTATTGAAGCGTGGTAATCTGAGCATATCGCGCCTCCATAGGAATGCGACAGTCACAGCAAAAGTAAGCACAGACAATATCTCTATAAAACTGATGGCAAAAACATATAAAGCCCTTAATGCAGGGATGTTTTCCCATGCATGATAGATGAACCTGTGTGTACCGAAGATGCCATCAATGAATATCTCTATGAGTTCGATCTGCGTGATGATAAATGATGAGTAGATCACGAAGTGCAGCAATGCAGCGACAGGACGCTTGAACATTTTCTTTTGCCCGAATGCCACAAGCATCATGGTCTTAAAACGTTCACTTTTATTGTCAGAGAAATCTTCACTGCGTCCGAGCATGATATTGCGATAGACACCATGAAAGCCCCTGTATGCGAAAAAGATCGCCACTCCGACAAAGACCAGAAAACAAATGGATGATATAACTGTAGCCATGTATATGTTTTATAATTTACTCGTTGTGCTGTAAGTCTCACTTCACAAAAGCAGGGCTAAAATACACTTTCTATGATTCTTTCAAAATAGATATCAATGTTTGTAAATAGTGTTAGCACGTAAATAAAAAAAGAAGTTATATTTATCTGAAATCTCAACAAATGAAGAAGACAATACCAATAGTCATAGCCGTTCTGGTTGTTATTCTTGTTATCTATTATTTCGCCTGTCAGTTCACATACAGTCAGGGAAACCGCGCCGGCCTTTTGGTCAAATTTTCTCAAAAAGGATATGTGTTTAAGACCTACGAAGGCGAACTCAATCTGGGTGGAGTGAATACAGATCCCAAGGCAGGGCTGATGAATAATATGTGGGACTTTTCGGTGAAAGACAAAACTGCCGCCGATCAGCTCATGCAAATGGAAGGGAAATACATACGGATCCATTATAAACAGGTGCTCAAACATTTCGTATGGCAGGGAGAAACGGATTATTTCGTTGATAGTGTTACCATCGTAAAGTAAGTTTAGTATTCATTTGTGTTCTTATGAAAATGTGCATCAATCAGAGGCATGAAACACACAATACTCTTTTTCCTTTTTTTACATTTTGCGGGAATATCATTTTCCCAAACCTCAGGCATCACTCAGACTGTCAGAGGTACTATTTCTGACAGAGAGAGCAACACACCTCTATTGGGTGTCAATGTGGCTGTATTTGTCGGGGAGAAACTGATCGGTGGTACCATTACCGATGAACATGGATATTTCAGAATAGAGCAGGTACCTGTGGGTCGTGTCAACATCGCAGCCTCCTATATCGGATACAACAAGGTAATGATTCCCAATACTCCGGTCACTTCGGCCAAAGAAGTGATCCTCAAGATAGAAATGGACCCATCGGTATCTGAGATGAAAGAGATACAGATATCGGGCGGCAAAAGAAAAGGTGAAACGATCAATGAAATGGCGCAGATCAGTGCGCGGGCCTTCACTATCGATGAGGCTTCGAGATATGCGGGCAGCCGCTCAGATCCGGCCCGGATGGCATCAAATTTCGCCGGGGTGTCGGGTACAGACGATTCAAGAAATGACATCGTGGTGCGGGGCAACTCACCATTCGGTGTTTTATGGAAAGTCGAAAACGTTGACATCCCTAATCCGTCACACTTTGCGATAGCCGGTACCACAGGAGGCCCTGTCAGCATGCTAAACAGCAAAGCTCTGGCCAATTCCGATTTCTTCACAGGTGCTTTCCCTGCCGAATATGGCAATGCACTCTCTGCGGTGTTTGATGTCAAATTAAAAAATGGGAATGATGAAAAACATGAGGCCTCTATCCAGTGGGGGCTGCTGGGTGGTGAGGTATCTGCAGAAGGGCCGCTCGACAAGACCAATAAATCATCTTACATACTCGCTTATCGTTACTCCACCCTGGACCTGCTGGTCAAAATGGGTGTAGATATCGGCACCACTGCTGTGCCTCATTATCAGGACCTGAATTTCAAACTGAACTTCCCGCTCAAAAAAGGGTCCGTGTCTGTGTTTGGAATAGCTGGCTACAGCACTATTAAATTCATCACCAGTACAGATCTGCATCCGGGTGGTCAGGATATATACGCTACGAACAACGTCGATGAATATTTCAAATCCGGTTTGGGTATACTTGGCATCAGCTACACCAGACCAATCAATGAAAAGTGTTATGCAAAGATAACTTTCGCTGCTTCGGGAGATATGATCTCTGATCACTATAATCGTGTGATACGACATGTAGATTCCACCACGGGCAATTTTGTGGTAGATGGGATGTATCCGCAGATGGGTTATAAATTTGTAGAGTCAAAATTCAGCGGAAATTTCTTTCGCAACTACAAGATCAACTCTAAACATTCCATTCGTTTTGGAATGAACTCAGAGATGCTCGTCTTTAGTCTTATGGATAGCAATCTGAGTGAGACAGCCTATGTCTGGGAGAAAAGAGTGAACTATAAAGGAGTCCATTTTCTATTTCTACCATATGTGCAATGGAAATACAACGTGAGTCCCAAAGTAACTATCACCGCGGGTCTGCACGGTCAGGTATTTTCACTCAATGGTTCATGGAGCCTCGAGCCACGGGCATCTATCAAGTATCAATTCAAGCAGAATCAATCTCTGGCCTTTGGTACGGGCCTGCATAGCCAGACTCAGCCCTATTATATCTACTTTCAGAGAGATGATTATGTGAATCCCAACAATACCCGTCTGCGCAATGAGAATCTTGGATTCACGAGATCATTCCATGCCATAGGCAGCTATGATGTATTCTTCAAAGGTGATGTACGTGTCAAAGTAGAAGCCTATTTCCAATACATATTCGACCTGCCTGTAGATACATTCTCATCGTCCTATTCCATCATCAATGAGGGCAACGGGTTTGACCGCTTTTTCCCTAATAAACTGGTCAATAAAGGCGCGGGAAGAAATATGGGTATAGAGGTAACCGTAGAAAAATTCTTTACACACAACTGGTTTGCTATGTTCTCGGGTTCACTGTACGATGCTAAATACAGGGCCAGCGACGGGCTCTGGTGGAACTCAGATTTCAACGGCCATTATATATTGAACCTACTTGGTACCAAGGAATTCAAATGGGGAAAGAAAAGGCTCAATACCATCGGTATAGGTGGCAAGATCACATTCGGCGGCGGGCAGCATTATTCCCCTTATGATACTGTCAAATCCAGATTCTCAGACCAGCCGGTG
>CAIXBT010000407.1 GCA_903917755.1 uncultured Bacteroidota bacterium | reverse complement strand
CTATCCCGCTTTTATAACATTTTTATTAGCTTTGTACAAAAGTTTAAACAACTTCACCACCGAATGATTAATCTTACTCATTCTGTGGTTTATTTTTGAACTCACGCTTTTAACTTTTAAATTTGTTGAGATGTATGGATTAGTAAACAAAGCAATCGAAGGGCTGGTCAAAAAAGAGTTTGGTGAAGATAAATGGCTTGAAATAAAAGAAAAGGCGCATTTCAAAGATCATGGATTCATTAGTATGAAGCCCTATCCTGACAGTCTTACTTACAGTCTGGTTGGTACTGCCTGTGAGGTGCTTAATATGAATTCGAAAGATCTGCTCGAAGCCTTTGGTGAGCATTGGTTATTGTATACAAGCCAAGAGGGGTATGGTGAAATGATGAATTCAGCGGGTAATAGTTTGCCTGAGTTCTTAAACAATCTGAATATGATGCATTTCAGGCTTGGTCAAATAATGCCTGAAATGATAATGCCCAAGTTTGAAGTGTCAGAACTACAAGAAAGCAGTTTACTCCTTCACTACAAAAGCGAACGTGATGGATTGACAGACATGGTTACCGGAATTATCCGCGGACTTGGTAAACGCTTTGAATGTAATTGTAAAATAGAGTTGATCTCTGCCAAATCCAAAGGCGACAATCACGATATATTCAAAGTTTCATGGTAGAGGGAAAGCTATCTTTCAGCACACTTCAACAGATATGTCCATTCTTTTTCGTGCTTGATTCAAGCGATGAGATCAGGCATATGGGATCTTCTCTCAAAAAATGCTATCCAACTCTAGCATTAGGTTCCAGGTTCAATGACTTTTTTTTGATCAAAGAATCTTCTGATTCTATTCTTCATAATACTAATCGATACTCACTCTGTGTAATTGAGTCAATCCAAAGTAAACTAAGGATGAAAGTAAGTCCTCAAAAGCTTGAAAACGGACTGATCTTATATGTTGGTTATCCTATTTTGACCGGCGGCCTCTCACTTTGGGATTACGGGCTCACTATTGCTGATCTACCCCAACATGATGCTGTGGTAGAATTCCTATTCATAATGGAAGGTATGAAGCGATCTATGATCGAATCAGAGCAATACCTGAATGAAATAAGTCAGATGAATAATCGCCTTGATGAATTGGTAAAAGAAAGAACACTTCAACTGGAAAGGGCAAACGATGAATTGGAGTCATTCGTCCGAACGGTGTCTCATGATCTTCGCTCTCCACTGAGATTAATAAATAGCTTTGCTAGTATAATACTTAATGAAGACTTGAATTTACCGGAGAATATTAATGAAATGCTGATACACATAAAAAAATGTTCGGAGAACATGAATAGTATTATGACAGATCTCATTAATCTCTCAAGAATTAATCATTCGACACCCAAAAAGGAATACATAGACTTACAGAAGATTGTTTATGAAGTTTTAAACGAGATTCAATCGATAGGTGATTACAAATCCAACAATACATCAGTCAAAATCATTGATCTGGGAGGTATGACCGGTGATGCCGGGCTTATAAAGCTATTGTTCCAAAATCTGATCCATAATGCTTTTAAATACTCCTCAAAAGTTGAATATCCTGCAGTTGAAATTGGTATGATTCCTTCTGAAAAAGATGAGTTGATCTATTTTGTAAAAGATAATGGTTCCGGCTTTGATTCGGATAATGCACCCCAATTATTTCAGCCATTTCAACGCTTGCATACACAATCTGAGTTTGAAGGTTCAGGAATCGGACTATCAATAGTTTATTCTATAGTCAAAAAACACAAAGGACATGTATGGGCTAAAAGCCAAATTAATGAAGGTGCTACCTTTTTTATTTCTTTCCCCAATCATCTAACTGTAATAGCTTAGATATATGAAATAATTCAGCAACACAAAAACAGATTAAAATGATAACAATGCAGAAGTAATGGCAAGTGAAGTCTTAAAATTTAGAATTAAAGTCTGATCCCCTTCTATCTTGAAAACACCTTGCTGACACCTTTTTTACCGTACTATTGTTAGTTTTTTTGATGTCGAATTTGCTCCTGCGCTTATCTCGAGGTTGTATTATGACATGGAGGCAAAAGCACAGCAGCATCATATACCACGCCAGCCCCTTGTCCGCAAAGCGGATAGGCAGACATCACCGCGAGGCGCGGCTCATACGTCTGCCACCTCATTTCGCGCTCGCAGTCGGCTCGCCGTTTCGCTATCGCTGCACTTTGGCCTTACCCTCCACGTCCGCATCTTATGCAGCCGCTCCAACACCCTCGGCTCAAGGCTGTTTTACCTGCACCCACGCGCTAATACCGTTGATACATTTTCAAAAGATTCAGCGCAAAAACGTCTGCGAATTGTTCAGTGCAAAGTGTGTGGCTTATTTCATCTAAAATTATCTATTGATATTACTTCATTAGAGACGCATCAAAGCCTTTTCCGATCAAAGATATTTATGTAAGTATTGCAGAGATTACAAGGAAATAGCAGTGATATGAGCCTATTTCAAAGTATTTAGATTAAATAACCACAAACACACACCAGCAGGGACTTTAGTTAGTTTTTTCAGGGACAGGGATTATTATTCGTTTTGTCCCTCGTTTGTCCCCGTAAATTAAAAATCCTCTGTAAGTGGCTGTATTACAGCTATCTACAGAGGATGTATAGTACCCCAGGAGGGAATCGAACCCCCACGCCTTTCGGCACTCGATTTTGAGTCGAGCGCGTCTACCAATTCCGCCACTAGGGCTTATTCTAATTAACAATTGATAATTGATAATTGACAATGTAAATACCAAAGACATGCTTTCGCATTGATAATTCGGATTGCAAAAATAGTTTTTTTGGCTTGATGTGCAATGTGGTATCCGAATCTTTTCGAATCAGCCCTCCTCTTCGTCTGATTTGTTTTAGTTTTGAGACCATCGGTTTCACATAAACTTCATCCCTGTGCTAAAAGAAAAATACGGTTCACTGGCTCTCATAGCGGGAGCCTCAGAAGGCATCGGTGCAGCTTATGCCGACTATCTGGCCGCTCATGGGCTGGACCTCATTCTTCTGGCTCGCCGTCCCGAGCCCCTTCAGGCACTCGCCGCCACACTGACTGAGCGCTATCATATTCATGTAGAATGCATCTGCTGCGATCTCGCTGATCCGCAGGCAGCAGAGCAGATAGCACAGGCCACTCAGGGCAGGGAGATCGGTATACTGGTCTATAATGCAGCATTGTCATATATCGGCCCCTTTGAGAATAACAGTCCTGAGCAGCACAGGCAGCTCGCTCAGGCCAATATGCTGACACCGATGGACCTGGTGCATATATTCGGAAAGACAATGTTGGCCCGAGGGCGCGGTGCGGTGATACTGATGGCATCTCTCGCGGGGTTTCAGGGTAGCGGCTTTCTGGCGGCATATGCAGCATCCAAGGCCTTCAATCGCATACTGGCAGAGAGCCTATGGTATGAATGGAAAGACCGCGGTGTAGATGTCATAGCCTGCTGTGCCGGTGCCACCTCCACACCCAATTTCATACATACCAAACCTGAGAAAACCAGCTTCTTCGCTCCTCGTGTGCAGACACCGGAAGAGGTGGTGAATGAATGTTTCGAGCGGTTGGGTCATCAGCCGTCTTTTGTGACGGGCACAGGCAATAAGATAGTCAGTTTCATCATGCAAAGACTGATGCCACGCCGACTGGCCATCACCATCATGGGCGACACCACCAGAAAGATGTACCGGCTCTGACGATCAGTAAATATAAGGTATGATCCTGTATGGCACACGCTTCAGGTACTCGCTCCAGAGCGTACCGTATTTCAGAGCGCAGCGCTTGTCATCATCTATCTGCCTCGGAAATAGCAGCAGCACATAGTACAGCGGATACAGCCAGGGCCATAGCAGCATCGGATGGCAGACTGCCAGTACTATACCGCTGGCCATCAGTATCTCACCCAGATAGTTGATATGACGGCTCAGTCCCCAATATCCGTTCACGAGCAGGGTCCGGGTACCATCAGTAATGGTCTCCGGTGTTATTCCAAGAAAAACTCTCTTCGGATCCTTTTTGAAAAAATACTTCTGAAGGTTAGCACCTCTGGATATGCTCCATCCGGTGAAGAATACCAGTGCAGCGATGATCAGTGTACAAGTCTCAGCGATAGAGTGACATCCTGCTATGCCTCCACCATCGGTGCAGCAGGTGCCCGACATAGCAGGCAGATCGACCGTGGCCCACAGCGGTATGGCGTAAAAGAATGGGTAAAAAGCTATGCAGCCCCAGCCCAGTTTGAAGCCCACGCGCTCTGCAAAAAGATCATAGGTATACAGATGCACCTCCTCGAATGTGAGATAATCTATCACAAAAAAGGTGAGCAATCCTGCACTCAGATATATGCCCCGCGATGCCTCCGCACCATAGAGCAGATAGTGATGTGCCGCGAAACTAAGGACATTGAGCTCCAGCATCACCGCTCCTACCAGATACAGCCACATCTTGGCATCTATCCTGCCGCCCCATAGCTGCGGGTTCTCCAGCCTGCCGAGATAGAAGTCAGCCGCGAATGAATCTTTGACGGCTGCATTGGGCAGTACTATGGCCAGCGAAAATATCAGCCCGAAAGTAATAGCTCCTGCCAGTCCATACCATCTGTAGAGATACAACCAGTCCCAGGCCACGAGCCCCGAACGGCATAGCAATAGCCATCCTGCCACTACTATGAATAGTATGATCAGGCCATTGAGGCGGTACCTTAATTTCTCTGTCGAGTTGGGTTTGGTAGCATATCCCAGCACCCAGCGCCCGGGTACGATAGCATTTAAAATAAAGATCAGTGCATAGATCAGCGCAGGTGCGAAAAACCCCAGTATTTTATCCATAAGAAATGAAAGTAATAAATTCCGCTTCCTCCTGAAAACAAAAAAGCCGAAGGGTTGACCTTCGGCTTTCGTTATGATATTTCAATCAATTATTTTTTCTTCTTCTTATTGTCATATCCCGGACCGGTGTGAGTAGCCTCTACAGGTTTTCCTGCTTCGTATTCTACTTCCGGTGCATTCTCAGGTTTGTCAGGTATTATCTTGAATACTACACGCCTGTTTTGTGCACGACCTTCAGGATCATCCTGTCCGTCCTTATCATTAGGTACCAGTGGAAGTGATTTGCCCATTGCTTTGGTCACTATCCTTTCTTTAGTTATACCTTTTGATTCCAGATATGAAGATGCTTCGTCAGCACGTCTTTGAGACAGTTTCTCGTTGTACTGGTCAGAACCCTTGCTATCTGTGTGGCCTTCTACTTCTACACTATAACCCGGATTTTGCATCATTACGCTGATCACTGAGTCCATTTTCTCTTTGTAGAAATCTATCACATTAGACTTGTCGAATGCGAAGTAGATATTTTCGATCTTGATGTGCTTTCTGATGATCGGATCGATCAGGAATACATAATCTACAGTATCTCTTTCTTCATCTTCTTTTAGTGTGATGTTTTCTACAGATGGCCACAGACCGTCTTTGTTTCCATTGATCTTATACTGCTGACCGCGTTTCAATGTGAAGTAGAAAGGATCTTTAGTAGTGAGCGTATTGCTCATAAATTCAAAGTTGGTGTTATTCACATGATACATAGATGCATCGATGCCTTCTACCGGTTTTTTAGTTGGGTCTGTGCGCAGAGCGAATATACCTCTGATCACGATGTCCTCTTTCACAGCTACGCTCCAGATATCATCACCTGAAGTTTCTCCGCGAATGGTCTTTGTTCCGATCCTGTTTGATACCACGAAACCTTTTTTGCCATTCTCGTCGAGTGCATAATAGATATCATCAGCCTGAGAGTTGACAGGTGCACCTACGTTAGAAGCTACGCCCCATGCGTCTGGAGTTCCTGATATTTTGTATACATCAAGACCGCCTAAGCTAGGTCTGCCATCAGTACTGAAATAGAGTGTTTTGTTTTTGAAATCATAGAACGGGGTCATATCATCACCCGGTGTATTCACTTCTGTACCTGCGTTTTTGACAGGGCCGAATTTGCCGCCATCGAGCATAGGTGCATAGAATATATCCATTCCGCCTTTTCCACCTCTGTCAGACACGAAGTAGAGGACAGGTTTTCCGTCTTTGTCCTGACCGAAGGCAGGCTCAGTAGTAGTATTGGTAGGTGAGTTGATCTCTTTCAGGTCTTCCGGATTGCTCCATTCAGCACCTTGTTTAGTACATCTGAAGATCTTACACTTCATCTTCTGGATCTCGCTCTGATCGCACTTAGTGAAATACATCGTGTTCTCATCTGTAGAGAGGATCGCATTACCGGTGTGATTTTTAGCATCATTCGGAGGGAAAGGCAGCTTAGTGATCTCTACCCAGTCTTTACCTTGTTTGCGTGCAGTAAATATCTTAGAATAGTAGTCCTTGTCATTTTGAGTGATGAAGGTAGCAGTATCGTGTGCCAGTGATCCGTATATGATCCTGCCGCCGCGAAGTACCTTAGGAGACATATCTGTAGTGATACAGTTGATAGCGTCTTCGTGGTCTACGCGTATCTTATTAGGATTAGCCAGCCATGTGACTGAAGAGTCGCAACCTTCGATACCGATCTTAGCCAGAGCTTTGTAGCTCTTTTCGTCTTTGCCCAGTTCAGATTTCAGATATTCCTGATAAGACTTTTTAGCATCATCATATTTACCATTCATCTGCTGCATCTGACCGAGGAAATACCTGTCGTTAGGCCATTTCTTAGGGTCTTTGTCCAGCTCCAGTTTGTAATATTTCTCTGCTGACTTGTAGTCACGCAGGCTCTGGTTGATGATAGCCAGCTGGTGCATTACCTTTATATTGTCAGGCTTGTCTTTCAATACATCCTCGTAATACTCGGCTGCATTGTAATAGCTACCATCCTTGCTGAGTTGGTCCGCCAGTTTTTTCTTTTTCTTTGTCTTTACTTTCGGATACTTAAGGATCGAGTGACGGTCTTTAGAGTCTCCATCTTTGGCTTGCGCTTGCGCGAACACAACCAAGGTTATCAATGCTACTACTGCTATGAGTTTTTTCATGACTTAGGTATGAATACTTTTAAGGGTTGATAATATATGCTAGAGGTTTGGTATTGGTATTCGGGTATTAATATCTTGGGTTGAAGAGCATGTCTCTTTCTTTGATCGGTTTCGGTCCGCCGAAGATATAACTGATGGCCAGTTCATATGCCTGCGGTCTGTAGATGCCTGCTACCGGATGTGCATCCTGAGCGATATTGCCCATGCTGATGTCGTAAGCAAAGTCAACACGGAATCTTCTGTAGTCAAATCCGATCTTCGGAGTGATGTTGCGATATTGGAATGCTGAACCTACGTCATTACCCATACGGTTCCAGATACCAATATATATAGTAGCCTTTTGTCTTACACCATTCACTGATCTGTCCATTACATCATATCCTGCTGTGATACCTGCGTTAGCTTCGTTAGCCTTGGCAGTGTTCTGATAGAGGAAACCCGGGATCAGTGTCCACTTCTTAGCTACAGTGATCTCTAATCCGCCATGAACCACATACAGGAAGTTCAATTTACCGTTAGGATTGTTGGTCATGATGACCGCTGTCTGAGGACGAGCGACATTGTTCATCGAGAAGCCGAGATAGTAAGTGAGGATATCGATAGGTTTGTGATTGAAGAACAAGCCGTATGCGAAGTTGAAATAAGTTTTCTTAGCCTGTGCCAGTTGCTCATTATTCGGAGATGCCACATCATACTGAAGGTTTGAGTTGAATGCCTGAGGATACTCATATGCACCGTTTGTATTCTTCATGGTGATAGATGGCTCGAGACCTATCGAGATCTGCATTGATTTCGCCTTGTTCAGATTGAGTGTGTAGCCCAGATCCAGAGCGATAGATGTCGTATTGATCTTGCCTGTGCTGGTACCGTTTCCAGACGGATCATTGCCTGTGCTGGTCTGTGCATCATTGACCACACTCAGACCTATACCGAGTGCATTGCCATTCATTTTGTCTTTGAACAAAGAAAAATCGGCTGATATCGCTGGTGTGCGAAATATAGAGCTGGATTGGCTCAGACCGTAATATTGTCCGCGATAAATTCCATCTACGCGGGCAAATCCATCAAACTTTCCTGTGAGTGCAGGATTGAGTGTCAGCGGGCTGGCATAGTACTGCGAGAAGTGTATATCCTGCGCTTGTGCCATGAGACCGGTTACCAAGAAAAATGCAAATGCATAAAATTTTGTCCTCATAATGAAATTGTTTAACTGTTTGAATTGCGTTCGAATATCTTAATTTTTACTAAAACCTACAAATATTTATCTCAACAATTGAAAACTTCCTTCCACAGAACGCTGAATCGTCCTGCTGGCGTCATTCGGGTCGGGGTATTCAAATGTGATAAAATACAAATATGTTTCACTTACTTGAGCATTTCCTCCGAAATTGCCATCCCAACCGGGTGCATTCGGGTTATCATAAACCATTTGGCCCCATCTGTTATAAATTCTGAATGCCCTGACACGCGCCGGTGAATTAGGTCCGTTGAATGCCGGATAGAAATTATCATTGCGCTGATCACCGTTTGGAGTGAAGGCTGTCGGCATGGCGAATGCACCGAACTCGATCACATTGATCGTAACGAATGTGGTATAAGGACAACCTGTGTTCTTGTCAGTCACGAGCAGATACACTGTATCAAGACCCAGCGCCTGGCCTATCACACCTGTCACACTGCCATCAGGACTGATGACGTGAGCAGAGTCGCTCGACCAGATATAACCGTAGTTAGTACCTGATGATGATGGTGTGGCAGTCAGTACCGCAGTATCGTTGAGGAAGATGGTATCGCTGATCGGTTCGATAGAGATACTCACTCCAGGGCAGCTCATCATAAATGGTTCCGTATTGCTCACTGCGCTGCAATGGTTAGCATCGGTCACAGTCACTGTGTATGAGCTGCTGCCCAAAATACTATCAAGCGTAGATGCGGTGATGGCACCGTTTGACCATTGATAACTATAGCCCGGTGTGCCGCCTGTGACGGTAGGTATGACCGGTACCATCGGATGACAATTGCATGCCGTGTCTGACAGAGGCAATGTGACCGCAGGGCTTGGTGCGCCGTTCAGGATGATGGTATCTACCGAGCTGCATCCGTTCTGTGTGGCCGTGATGGCATAGGTACCTGAACCTGCGGCTATCAGTGTATCGCCGGTGCTCACGGTGCCGTTATAAGACCAGTGTACCGCCTGTCCGGATGGCACGGTGGTGACGATCAGCGTATCAATATCATTGCTGCAGACAGGGTTCTTAAAGGCATTGAGCAGAATGGCCGGCGGTGCCTGTACATTGACTGTCACCGTATCTGAATAAAGCAAACAATTGTGTGCATCTCTGGCGCTGTAATAGAACATACCCGATGAACTGATCGGCAATGCGATCTGTGAACCGTAGGTAGATGGTGTCCATTGGATATTGTTCAATCCCTGTGTCACCTCGAGTGTCACCTCACCGCCCAGACAGAAAGTAGTAGGGCCTACTACGATGATCGGGATGGCAGGTTTAGGGAAGGTATCGACGAGTACCAGATTGGAGTAATAAGCGCACTGGCCCACGAGCGGATTGACCCTGAGCACATAGTAATTGGCAGGATGCGCATAGTATGCAGTATCGGCAGCACCGGAGCTGACGAGGGTGCGCACACCTGTCACAGAGTCCACCAGATACCATTGATAGTTGGAGTATAAACCCGCTACTGTCAGCAGTTGTGAATCTGAATAACAGACCGTAGCTGATGGCCCGATCACAGGATGTTGTGTTGGATAAACATTCACCGTCACAGTATCTGTCACACTGCAGCCGCTGTTATTGACCGCCGTGACATAATAGGTCGTGGTATCAAGCACCGATGCGGTAGGGTTTGCGATGGTAGTGCCCGATAGACCTGATGATGGGGTCCAGTGATAAGAAGCGACGGTAGCCGTGCTTGAGAATGTGAGCTGTGAGGTATCGCCCGGACAGATAGTGACCGGAGATGCCGTGACCGCTGATGGAAACAGGCTGACATTGATCCTGACTGAATCATGCACCACACAATTAGTAGGATTGGTGAATTGATTGAGCACAAGGGTGCTGGTCACATAATATGTCTGAGATGCGGGCGGATATGCGAGCGGATTGGTGATACTGTCATTGCTCAGGAAGGTATTAGGCGACCATAGCGAACCATTGACTGCCACACTGGCACCAAACTGCGGAGTGAACCTCCATGCCTCTGATGTAGTGACGGTATATGGTTGATTATTTCTGCCGGGTGCTGCGGTGCCGAAACCCGTAGAGTCTTTGACACCGGTAGTATGATTGGTACCGGAATAATTGCTCGATGTGATGAGGATATCTATCACGCCGCTGCCTTCATGCAGGTGCAGCTCTCCCGTAGTGGTGTATGCCAGCGTGACATCAGCCATATTATCAAACTGTACGACCAGCACTCTGTTTGGTGCCGAACCTGACAGAAAATAATTGGCCGTACCGCCTCCGTTTCCGAAGCCGTCTGCAAGATAGTAATTGCCCATCATCAGTTCTATCACCTTCTGCGGATTCATATCAGCAGCCACAGGCGGCAATGTCTGCGCGGTATATTCCTGTGCATTGGTGGTAGCAGGATATGGCGATTCGAAAGTGACCCAGCCGTTTGAATTGATATAAAACTGGTTGTAAGTACTGCAATAGAATGGGAAGGTAAAGCCTATGTTATAAGGCCCTGCCGTACCATCGTCAGTAGCATAAGTGAATCCTGATGAGCTCACGAAGTTGACCGGCAGAATAGGAGAAACGATACCGCTGATGCCTGCATACGGGATCGATGCTACGCTATATCCCAGCACACAGGTGCTGACGGGAGGATTGGTGAGGCCTACATTCAGCCTTACGGTATCATTGCCGCAGAGTGTCGTATCAGGAGTGGCGAAGATGCCTATATTCCTGTTTATCATGAGATGCACGGTGGTGTCATTAGCACAGCCGAGATCATTCACCGTGAGTTTGTATATAGAATCCGTAGTGACGATCACCTGTGTGTTCTGACAGCTGTCGCAGAGCAGCGTAGATGGGGTCCACTGATAGGTCAGCACATTAGGTGCGCACATTCCAAACTTGATATTGGGTCTGGTCTTGAGTATCTGAAAGACATTGGCTGTATTTGTTAGCGAGCAGCCATTCGGCGGTGATCCGAAGAAGCTATAATCAGCTGCTATGATACTCGAACCCAGATATGAAGAGGTCGAGAATGCTACGAAATCATCCTGACTACCTACAGATGGCGCTATGGTATAGCAGATCTGTACGACCAGGTTAGATGCACCGTCCCAGTTGTAATAATGCGTGAAAGGCAGCGGTGTCCATCCAGAATTCGGGAATACCGCATTGGGGCCCATCTGCGGAGGCACGACCTCGAGCAGGTTATTGACGAAATCGGTCAGTGAATCCTGATTGGTGCAGCCCATGCTGACAGTGAATGTATCATAGCCGGCAGTGCTGTTGATCTGTTTCACAAAAAATGAAAGATCGGTGATAGAACCCGACGACAGACCTGCCGCATTGAGTTCCCCTTTGGTGAAAAGATACTGCGCCTTATAAGAATTGTAAGAACCCATGAATGGCGAGCAATAAACATTGGTGAAAGTGCCGCTGCCGGTGCTGCTCGTGGTGTCGTTATTCACCGCCACACTGAATAGCAGGTTATTCGAAGCGCATGTATCTACCAGACCGCATGTCACTAGGTTTTCGGCAAAGACGATACCTGTCAGAGAGACCGTATCTCCCGGGCACACATTGTTATTGGATGGAAGTATATGCACCAGTGGTGCCGCACCCGATACATTGACGAATACCGTATCATTCAGCACGCAGCCGCCGCTGGTTTGCACAGCCACTATGTATGTGGTAGGGGCGAGCAGCGGAGTAGTGGCAGTGTTGGCAGCAGAAGGCGACAGAACAGAGCCTGCTGCTGTCCAGCTATAGCTGAATGGCCCCAGTGCCGCAGGACCGGCAGTAGCGGTGAGTCTGGTGCTTTGGTTTCTGCACAGCACGGTATCAGCCGCAGCTGCCGAACTGACGAAATTAGGTATGATCACACTGGCGGTATCGACACAGTTGCCCGTTGTCCATACATAGTTATAAATGCCACCCACCAGAAATCCTGTTACGTTAGTGTTATTGGCTGTAGGGTTGGTGATCGTCGTGGCTACGGGATTGCTCGGCAGGGCTACCCATATACCTGTACCAATACCGGCCATCCTTGCGGTGCCGTTCACACAGGTATAGACATCAGGTCCTGCATTGGGGTGGCTGGTCACGATCACAGATACTGTATCTGAGGCACAGCCCTGCGTCCAGGCATATTTATAGGTACCGAAAGCAGTGAAGCCCGAGATCGATGTGGTAGACAAAGATGGATTGGCTATGACCGTCGGCGCGGGGTTTGATGCCACCGCAGACCATGTGCCCACTCCTACTCCACCCATCACCACAGAGTCGATCATGGTAGGGCAGCTCACATATTGTGTAGAGCCGCCATGTGGTATGGCCCCCGCTCCTATCGTATCTACCGCAGTCGAGACGCAGTTGAGCGCATTGGTCACAGTGACGTGATAGATGCCCGGTGCGAGACCCGTGACGATAGAAGGTCCGTTCAGCGTTTGTGTCACACCATTAGACCATTGAAACAGATAGGGACCTGCATTGCCTACGGGCGAAGCAGTATCGATACCATTAGCCTGATTGCAGGAAGCATCTATATGCCCCATCACAGGCGGGCAGCATGAACCCACACTGAATATAGAAACGGTAGGATCTATGGCACATGCCGGACTGCCCCATGAGCCGGATTCACCATCGCCACTCGCATAGAAGTGCACACTCAGGTCGCTGCCCGGTGCGCAGCCCTGCTTGGCTGTGAGCGACAGACAGAATGTAGGGAAACAATTCGAAGCAGTCTGTGCTGCCTGATAGTCGCCGTAGTTATTGCCGGGATTATTATCTAATACCCCTGAAGTGCTACCCGCTGAGGTCTCATAATAGAAACCCGGTCCCCAGAATGCACCTGTGTGTGAACTGGTCTGGCCATTCGGATAGTACCCCCAGGATGCGCCGGGACTGGTAGTGGTACATGTGGGCGGCAGGCTATCGACCACGAGAGAGGTGGAGTCCCATCCGCTGCCGTAGGTCACCGTCACACCATGCAGCCAGTTGGCATTGCCTTCGTCCCATTGTGTCACAGTATAGCAGAACTCTACCGTCTGTCCGGGATTATAAGAACCGTTGATAGGCTCTGGTGTGGCTGTGATGTATGACTGAAGCAGACAGCCAGCACAGTTATTGGCACTGGCAGCACTCAGGGTGAATGCCCCCGTCTGTGTGGAGTCAGCTCCCGCTACCTGTATATAGTATGTCCGGCCTATGATGGTCTGATAGACGGTCAGTGTCGCTGTGCCGCCGCTGCCGCTGGAGCAGCCGAGCCCTTCGAGATTGGCGCAGCTACCCTCCCACAGCGTTATGCAGGGATTGGTCAGTGTGCCCGTAGCACCCGATACGGTGATCGTGGTCTGGTAGCCTGTAGCTATGAATGTGTACCACACATCTTTCGGCGGGCTGCTGATATTGATCGGACAGGTAGACAAAAACGGATAGGGTGCTGAAGAAGTAGCCCCTACGTTGGTCTCCGTAGTCAGTGTGGTGTTTGCGCCCTGATTGAAACCGGAGGTCGATGAGGGCGGACAAGCTGTCACTGCCGGCAGCGAACCCAGATTGGTGGCATTGAGACAGGCATCATTTGCCGGTTGGGCATAGATGGCAGGTGCCAGCAGGAGTAAAACAGTCAATAATTGTAAAACTTTTTTCATCATTATCTTTTATCAGTTGAATATTTTGAATTAGCATGATATGCAGCGCCGATCTTTCCGTCAGCTGTCATATGAAAAACAGGCAATTGGAATTTCGGAAGAAATGTGGCCTGATAGCTCGATACATTATTTATCAAACCTAGCGTTTGTGCTTCATTGGCCGATAGCAGCACGATGTCGAAACCATTGTCAAAAGTGAGTGTGACACGATGGTCGAGCAGGCGGTAATTTTCAAAATTCGCCTTAGAGATGTTATTATTTATGTCGGTCTCAGACATGGCCTGACCGGGTTTCATCATACAATGAAAACTCCCCTGCGGGGTCTGTCCGAATACAGTCATTGATAAAAATAAAATACAGGCAAGAATCAATTTTTTCATGATCATATCATTTGAGATTTTATATGCTTAAAGTTAATGCAGCAATCACAAGCAGGAGTGTGTGCGCCGTAAAAGTACGACATGTAGCTAAGTAAATCTTTCACCATCAAACCCCTCTCGTTTTATATACAAATGGCCGGCCGACGGGCAACCGGCCATTTATACTGTTTATAAAGGCGTTTTCATATTTAGCAACACATAAATATAATAATTCCGTGCTATAATCTGCAATTTATCTTAACAGTTGGAAACTACCTTCGACCGATTTTTGTACTGTTTTGGCAGCATTACTAGGGTCCGGATATTCTACTGTGATAAAATATAAATATGTTTCGCTTGCTTGCGGAGTGCCGCCAAAGTTGCCATCCCATCCCGGTGTATTCGGGTTATCATAGACCAGCTGGCCCCATCTGTTGTAAATTCTGAATGCAGAAACTCTGAGCGGCGAGTTAGGTCCATTGATAGCCGGATAGAAATAATCATTCTTGCCGTCACCGTTTGGTGTGAATGCCGTAGCCATCGCAAATCCGCCAAACTCGATCACATTGATGGTCTGAACGGTCTTGTAGATACAACCGCTCGTGAGATCGGTGACCAGCAGGTAGACCGTGTCCACACCAGGTGTCGCGCCTATCACATTGGTCACGCTGGTGCCCGGTGAGAGGACGATAGCAGAGTCGCTAGACCACAGATAGGTATAGTTAGAACCTGCGGCTGCAATAGCAGTAAGCATAGCAGTATCTTTTACGAAAATAGTATCACTGACAGGATATATAGCCACGTCTACCTTAGGGCAACTCATGAGGATCGATTGGATATTGCTCACTGCGCTGCAATGGTTAGCATCGGTCACGGTGACACTGTATGAACTGCTGCCGAGTATGCTGTCTAAAGTCGATGCGCCTGTTCCGCCGTTTGACCATAGATAGGTGTAGCCCGGAGCGCCGCCTGTCACTGTCGCAGTGACCGCAGATTCAGGATTGCAGTTGCACTCGCTGGTATCGACCGGCAGTGTCACTACAGGGCTTACGGCTCTGATCAACAGGATGCTGGTATCATTGGCGCAGCCCTGGAGATTAGCATCTATATAATAAGTACCTGAGTCCGTAGCTATGAGTGTGCTGCCCGCTGTCTGTGTGCCATGATAGGTCCATGTGATGGCTGCACCCGCAGGAGATGAACCTGCTACGAGCGTATCAATATCAGTGGTACAGATCGGATTTTTGACATTATTGAGAACGAATGACGGCAATGGATTGACGGTCACTGTCACAGTATCTGAGAATAGCAGACAGTTGTGCGCGTCTCTGGCGGTATAAGAGAATGTGCCCGGAGTAGTGACAGGGAATGATGTCTGCGAACCGAAGCTGGCAGGTGTCCATTGTATATTGTTCAGGCCCTGATTGGTCTCCAGCACTACATTGCCACCGATACAGAATCCTGTAGGGCCGTTTGTCAAAACAACTATAGCTTGTCTTGAGAATGTATCGACCTTCACCACATTAGTAAAGTATGAACACTGGCCCACCACCGGTGTGACCTCGAGTACATAGAATGCCGACGGATGCGCATAGTAGGCAGAATCTCCTGTACCCGAGCTGACCAGCGTTCTGGCTCCTGTCACAGAGTCTACGCTATACCACCTGTAGTTGCTGTAAGTACCAGACAGCGACAGCAGGAATGAATCTGAATAACATACAGTCGAGCCCGGCCCGATGACAGGGTGCGGCACAGGGAATATATCGATCGTGATCGAGTCCTGCACTTTGCAGCCGTGATTGTCAGTAGCCGTGACATAATAAGTAGTGGTATCCATGATAGATGCCAGCGGGTTCGCGATCGTAGCGCTCGACAGACCTGCAGCAGGCGTCCATACATAGGTCGGAACGGTATTGCCCAGCGGGTTGAAAGTGATCTGAGACGTATCGCCCGGACAGATAGTGAGCGGCGATGCAGTCAGTGTATGATTGAAGTGATCGATATTCACCCTTACTGAATCATGCACTGCGCAGAGCGTAGGATTGGTATATTGATTGATCACCAGATTGCTATTGACATAATAGGTCTGAGATGCAGGCGGATATGCCAGTGGATTATTGACAGAGTCATTGCTCAGGAATGTATTGGGCGACCAGACAGATGTATTGACTGCCACACTCGGCCCAAACTGCGGCGTGAATGACCATGCCTCATTGGTGGTGATGGTGTACATCTGATTGTTTCTGCCGGGTGCTGCGATGCCGAGGCCTGTAGAGTCTTTGATACCGGTGGTATGTGCTGTGCCGGTGTAGGTGCTGCGGGTGAGCAGGATGTCTATCACACCGGAGGTTTCATGCAGGTGCATTTCGCCGGATGTGGTGTAGATCACATTCACATCTGCCATACGAATGAACTGCACCACGAGTGTCCTGTTTGGAGCGGTACCTGTGGTGAAATAAGCGATATAACCACCGCCATCTCCGAATCCGTCATCGAGCCAGTAGTTTCCCATCATGAGTTCGATCACTTTCTGAGGGTTGAGATCGGCAGACGATGGAGGGAATGTCTGTGCGGTATATTCCTGAGTCACGGTCGTGGCAGGATATGGATATTGGAAGGTCAGCCAGCCGTTTGAGTTGACATAAAACTGACTGAAATTCTGGCAATAGAACGGGAAGCTAAATCCGATACCATAAGGGCCGGCAGTACCGTTATCCGTAGCATAAGTACCTCCGAATGCATCTACATAACTGACCGGGGTAATGGTAGTGCCCAAGCCGTTGATCGTAGCATATGGAATAGATGCCACTGTATATCCCTGCACGCACTGGCTTGGTGGCGGATTGGTCAATGCCACACCCAGACGCACAGTATCTCCGGCGCAGATCGTAGTGTCAGGCACTGCTACAGCGATATACGGATTGATCAGCAGTCTGGTGGTCGTGTCGTTCACACATATACCGGCAGATACTCTCAGCGTATAGGTAGTGTCTGCACGTACTATCACCTGTGTGCTGCCGCAGGTATCGCAGAGCAGTGTGGATGGTGTCCACAGATAGCTCAGTACATTTGGTGCGCACATACCAAACTTGATATTAGGCCTTGTTTTAAGTATCAGATAGAAATTGGCGCTGTTGTCGAGCGAGCATCCGTTTGCCAGTGTTCCGAAGAAATTATAATCGCCGGCTATGATACTTGAACCCATGTATGGAGTAGTGGAGTAGGATACAAAATCATCCTGACTGGTCATGGTGCTGTTTATTGTATAGCATACCTGTACCACCAGGTTAGAAGATCCGTCCCAGTTGTAATAATGTGTGAAAGGAAAAGGTGTCCATCCCGGATTCGGGACCACCGCATTAGGGCCCATCTGTGGCGGCACTACTTCCTGCAGGTTATTTACAAAACCGGTGAGTGAATCTACATTCGTACATCCCATGCTGACCGTAAAGGTGTCATAACCCGCGGTACTGAATATTTGTTTCACAAAAAATGAAAGGTCGGTGATAGAACCCGAAGACAGGCCCGCAGCATTGAGTTCCGCTTTGGTAAAGAGGTACTGTGCCTTATAAGAATTGAAACTGCCCATGAATGGCGAACAGTATGTATTGGTAAATGTACCGCCGTTGCCTGTAGTGCTCGATGTATCATTATTCACCGCTACGCTGAATAGCAGGTTATTGTTCGTGCAGGTATCGACCAGACCGCATGTCACGAGATTTTCTGCAAAAACCTGTGTATTGAGCGTGATCGTATCTCCCGGGCATACATTATTATTAGAAGGGAATATCTGGATACGCGGTGCGGAGCCGTTGATGGCCACATAGGCACTGTCTCTGATAGCACAACCTCCCGCTGCCGTGACCGTGACATAAAACTCGGTACTGTTCAGCAGTGATTTGGTAGGCGTAGTGGATGCCGTAGGCGATACCACCCACGAGGCCGGCGACCATGAATAAGTGAAAGGCCCTACGTTGGTCGGTGTAGGTGTCACCGTCAGCTGCGTCGAGGTATATTTACAGATAGATGTATCGCGCGCATTGGCAGTCAGCGAGAATAGCGGGGCATTGACCACCTTCACAGTATCGCGGTTCTTACAACTGCCCAGCAGATCGCCCTGCACCACATAGCCAGAGGTGGTACCCGGAGCCACTACGATATATGAGCTGTCAGGCCCATAGCTGATCACACCCACCGGTGGGCCTCCTGTAGCGCTGTCTGTCCAGATATAATGATTGGCGCCGCTGGCATAGATGGTGACCGGCTGGCCGCCATTGCAGTAGACCTGATTAGGCCCCGCATAGACACCCGTCAGCACCGATACGATGAAGGCATAGGTATTGCGACCCGGTGTGGGGCAGAATGTATCTCTCATAGCCACCAGAAAATAATGATAGCCGCTGTCTGCCACGGTAGGGGTCCATGTGATATGCAGGATAGCCGTGTCGAGGGCCGTACCGCTGTGCGTCACTGATACCGTAGAGCCGGGCAGCGACTGTCGCACATTCGTGGAGTCGATGATATAGTTATTAAGGTCGGGGTCTGTGCCGGGCAGATTGATCGTGACCAGCTCTCCGGGGCAGACACCTATATGATTGCTATCGATGACCGTAGCGCCACTCACATCAGCCGTGGTAAACAGCTGTGTCAGCACGGGCGGGTTGTTGGTATTATTACATATCACTACCGTAAACTGTATATCGCGCATAGTAGAACCCACCAGCACGCCATTGTGATAGGCATTGACCTGTACGGTCAGCACATAGTCTCCCGAGGCCGTAGGGGTAAAGTTGACATTGCCCGTAGTACTATCGAAAGTGAAGCTCGAAGCGAAACCTGTACCCGAACCGACACCGAGGGGGTTGCTGGGCGTACATCCGGCCACAAAGGGGATCGGCACACCACCTGCATTTCTCGGATTGATGAGGGTATATGTCAGTGAGTCGCCGTCCAGATCGATAGCCCCCTGAGAGAAATTGGCGTTTTGGCCGAGGCAGAAGATATTGACCGGATACTGAGCGAACTGCGGGTTATTATTGCATGAACCATCTGCCGGTGTGGTGAGGGTAGCCTCGATATTGATATCGGTGCCACCTGGGTTGACCAGATTGGTGATAGCGGCATTGCGGCTGCCGTTGTCCATCGTAGCGGTCACGGTACATCCGGCAGGTATGGCAAAAGGTGCCGATTTATAGACTATGAGGATGGTGCCGATAGGTGCTCCCGGAGGTGCGCCGGCATATGGGCCGTTAGGATTGTTAGGGTTATAATAGTCGCACTGGGTGAGAACGCCCGGACAGTACAGAGGCACATCTACCGGTGGGGTAGAATACTGACCCGAGATAAAAGTAGGCACTGTGCCACAGGTACTTGTGATAGTCCATGAGAAAGCTGCTGCCGTGGTGTCATATGATATGGAAGTAGGCTCACAGGCATAATAGCAGGCGAAAACGAGCTGATACTGGCCATTGCCGAGGCAAACGAAATAGGTATCACCACCCTTGAAGTGCGAAGCATGTGCAGAATTGGAAAAAAGTGAAGCAACAACGAAAAAGACAGCACAAACTAACTTTGTAAAATTCTTCATACCCGGGTTTATTAATTTAAGGCAAACTTAACAATAATTTTTACTCATATTTGAATTTTCGGCACATTTCATAATGCCCGATAAATGAGATAAAGACACATATTCCCGCCTGTACGTTGCGTTCGCAGGGCCATTATATTTGCCACAGTCAGCAATGCGCTATAAATCAATTAAATTGATAATACCTGAGGGGGTTCGGGTTTCTGTTTGATTGTTCTTATGCCCCGCAGGTTCAAGCGTCCTCGCTTGAACCATCTGATCGACTCGTCCAAGCGAGGACGCTTGGACTGGCAGGGTAAAAGCTATTTTTAAATCCGTCAACCTATTTTAGGACGATACATTTCACCCTTTTGGGGTTAATCTCAATTCATTTTGATCCGGCTAAACAACAGCACCAAAGGCCTTTGGCATGGATAATTAATACCTGCATTTCGTAGGGGCAACCCTTGCGGTTGCTCTTGACAGAACGCGATATGCCCCGCAGGTTTAAGCGTCCCGCCATACCTGATACCCTTTTTGCTATCATGATCTTTGCCCCTCGGTTTTTGATTTCCGAACGGGAAAGCAAATTTCACGTTATGTATTTGCAGATGTATATTAATGATTATGTCAATTATTTGCAAAACAAGCTCCTCCCCTTTTTTTATGTTTAGCAAAACAATTCTAAAAACAAATCGAAAATCAACGCATTCAGAGAGCTTGTCGAGCCTTGGTGAACCTCTCAGTATTTGCCATATTCGTATTAAATTATTAAATACGGCAAAATTGTGTTTCAAGTGAATTAATCTCTGGGTGGGATTATGGGAAAAAACTATCTTAGCGCACTTATATGACATTTCTAGAAGAAATAGGCGGGTACCTGATCATGATACGTCATGCTTTTTCGAAACCGGAAAAGACAGCGATGTACAGCAAGGAGACCTTTCGGCAGATGGCAGATATCGGCGTGGGTTCGCTGCCTATCATAGCTATTATCTCGACATTTATCGGGGCGGTGACCGCCGTGCAGTTCTCCTATCAGCTCAAGAGCATAGGCCTCGTGCCCATGTGGTGGATGGGGTCGATCGTGCGCAAGGGCCTGATCCTGGAGCTGGCACCGACCATCACTGCCCTGCTACTGGCCGGCAAGGTAGGCTCAAACATAGCCACAGAACTGGGCAGCATGCGTATATCAGAGCAGATAGATGCCTATGAGATCATGGGTGTCAATACCCGCTCCTATCTGGTGGGCCCGAAGATACTGGCGGCGCTGGTAGTGGTGCCTATGCTGATCGTGATAGCGGTGGCGCTGGGCATACTGGGTGGCTGGGCAGGTGGTGTGCTGGGGCATTTTTTCACCACGGCAGAGTATGTACGCGGTCTGCAGGACAATATGAAAAGCTGGGATGTAGTGGTGATGTTCATCAAGTGTTTTTTCTTTGCGTTTATCATCGCATCGGTGCCTTGTTATAAAGGATATACCGTGTCGGGTGGTGCACTGGAGATCGGCAGAGCCAGCACACAGGCGGTGGTTCTGACCAGTATTTTTCTGATCATAGTAAACTTCTTTATCGCGTTCTTCCTGCTCGACAGCAGCGGAGGGTAGCGTATGGATAATTGATACTTAGGAATACGAAAGGAACAAATAAAAATTAATGACGTCATTGCGAAGCTTTTCAAACATAAAAAAATAAGCATTATAAAGCTGAAGCAATCCCAATAGCTTGCTGGGATTGCTTCGGAAATAACATATTGATTTATTGGGAAATTTCCTCGCAATGACGATGTGAGAATGATAGAAATAAAGAACATAACAAAATCTTTCGGTGAGCAGTCGGTGCTCAAGGGTATCACTGCGACCTTTATGGAAGGCAAGTGCAACCTCGTGATCGGCAAAAGCGGCAGCGGCAAGACCGTGACTCTGAAAGCTATGGTGGGCCTCGTAGAGCCCGACGAAGGAGATGTACTGTATGACGGGCGTTCGTTCACGAATATGAACTTTAAAGAGAGAAAGAGCATACGCCGTGAGATCGGGATGCTGTTTCAGGGCGGTGCGCTGTTTGACTCACTGACAGTAGAAGAGAATATCCGTTTCCCGCTGGATATGTTTACCACCATGAGCCTCGCAGAGAAAGTGGACAGGGTCAATTTCTGTCTGAACCGTGTCAATATGATCAATACGAACAGGAAGTTTCCGGGAGAGCTAAGCGGTGGTATGAAGAAACGCGTAGGCATAGCGAGAGCTATCGTACTCAATCCGAAATACCTCTTCTGCGATGAGCCGAACTCCGGCCTCGACCCCAAGACCTCTATCGTGATAGACGACCTGATCAAACACATCACAGAGGAGTACCAAATGACCACGGTGATCAATACCCATGATATGAATTCGGTGATGGGGATAGGCGATCATGTGGTCTTTCTGCATGAGGGTCTGAAATACTGGGAAGGAAGCCACAAAGAGATCATGCAAATAACCGACGGCGAACTTTTTGACTTTATATTTGCGTCAGATTTTTTGAAGGACCTGAGACGCAAAGCGACTTTGTAGCAATTGACAATGGATAATTTACCATTTACAACGTAAACAGCCGATAAGAACTCCCGCTATTAGCGTCTGTGTGCCGGTCTTGTGACCGATCCACTTTTGTTATAGTCGTTCTTTGATATAATGAGATGCGAGTGGTAACATAATGGCAACCTATGACCACAAGCAAGTAGCTCCGGCATCGGGTACGACTGCTGCTCAGTGGGCTATATCGGCAGAATATCCGATATATGGTTCGTCAAGGTTAGGGGTATATACTCAGACAATCTTAGATCCCCATCAATCTGCGGGTGCCGATAACCCATCGTGGTTAGGGTCATATAAGCGGATGATGAGATTGAAAAATTATGAACTGAGTGATCATCTCGGGAATGTGATGGCTGTAATATCGGATTGGAAGGTGGGAGTTTCTGATGGATCAGGTAATTTTAAGTATTATGCAAACGATGTTTGGTCGGCTACTGATTACTACCCGTTTGGTAGTTTGATGCCGGGTAGGAGCTATACCTCAACTGGTTATAGGTTTGGGTTCAATGGTCAAGAGAAAGACGATGAGGTACAAGGGGCCGGTAATACTATGACCGCCCAGTTTTGGGAATACGACAGTAGATTGGGAAGGAGGTGGAATAAAGACCCAAAACCAATTATAGGAATAAGTGAATACGCTGCATTTACCAATGACCCTATTTTAAACAGCGATGTTAATGGAGACTTTTCCATAAACAATCATTATAACTTTACTTCCGCTGCTTTAAAGAAGCTGGGATACAAAGAGGTCGATTTAATTGCACATTATGCCTCTGTATATTCTGACCATCCGGCTAAATGGATTATGGCTGCTGAGAGAACTTCTTATAGAAATGGAATTGATTATTCAAAAACCGTTAATTCTCAAAATACTGCTTCAAAAGAATATAGTTCTTGGCACTCTATGAAAGCAGATGGAGAAAACATATCTGATGCCCAAGCCTTGGAAAGAGGACAAGAATTTGCATGGGGGAAAATCATTTCAGCAAGCGAGAAAGCTAAAGAAGCTGGTGGAATTGATAAACTTGGAAAAAATTCAGAAGGAATACAAGAGTTAGGGCAAGGTATTCATGCCTTGCAGGATGCAGTAGCGCATGGAGGTGTAGATATGAAACACCATAGCACTCCGAACGACATGTATCCTTCAGATGAAGAAAATAAGCAAGCAGATTATGTAACAACCAGCGCAATAATAGTTACAGAGGTATTGGGAGGAAACTATAGTCATGTTAAAGATGGGCTTAAAATTGACCTATCCGGGGCATCTAAAGGGCAAATGGACAAAATTAAAGGTGCTTTTCAGAATG
>CAIXBT010000406.1 GCA_903917755.1 uncultured Bacteroidota bacterium | reverse complement strand
TTTAGTTTCGTCTATAACTATCATTTTTTGCGGGATAGGTAGTTTCTTTTTTTTTCTATCCTATCCCGCTTTTATAACATTTTTATTAGCTTTGTACAAAAGTTTAAACAACTTCATTGATTAATAGGTGATTAAAGTGGGTTTGCATGCTTAATTACTTGGTTCAATGCCGTAGCTTTTTGCGAAACGGATCAGTGCCTCGGCTTCTGATACTATGCACCCATACGCTTCCTGTTCGGATTGCTTGAATTGAGCCAGTTTGCTGACTACCTCTTTCAGTGTGGCATTGGCATTCTTTCCTGCATTGACCTCCGCCATGAGCACTTCATCTGCCAGTTTCGGAAAACCATTGCGCTGCAGTGTTTTCTTGATCACATTTATATAGTGCCGCCAGTTCATCAGTAGCTGCCCAGGTATTTGCGCATGAACCACTCCGCAGAGGGCAATATCAATATCAGGAAGAATATCCATTTCAGATTGATGGCACTTTCGGTCAGAAAGGTATCATACAGTATAGGTTTGAGTTGGTTCCTGGCCATCAGATCATCGGCTATTTTTTCGAAGTCATTGGCATGATACATCTGCCCGTGATGCTGTGATGCCAGCTGATACATGACCTTGTGATCGGCCACAGTACGGAGTTCTTCGAGCTGCAGTGCTGATATGCTGAACTTTCCTTCGGCTTTATAGGCATTTGGGCCGAGCTTAGTCGATGCTGTATAGGCATAGTTTCCCACCGGCAGGAAGCCCGCATTCAGTGTATAATAGTTGTCTGTCTTGTTGAATTTAAAGGGATATTCTTTGCCATCTTCGCTCCTGATCTTCAGGTCTACATCAGGTGTATTAACCATTTCGTAATTGGCATTATATAGCTGTGCATCGAAGGTGATGGCCTCATTATCCTGAAATATATTCTTGGGCAATGTGACTTGAAATGGTCTCTTGTCGCCCTTCACCGCCAGATACTGGATCGTCTTATTTACTATTTCATCGAATGCATCAAAATTCTTGTTCTGCATATAGTCGTAAAGCTTCCATCTCCATAGACCTTCACCGGCTATGATGCCGATCTTGCTATCGAGTTGATCTGCGAATAACCACAAAGGATAATCCGTTTCTACATTATTGATATTTTGAAAAAGCAATGTCTGCGTGGCACCGCTCACTTTGTATTCCCCAAAGAAATTCTCCAGCGGCGGCAGTTTAGTAAGGGCCAGCTTCGTGGCATCTGAGATAGTGAAGAGATTGAAATCCTTGTTGGTCTTTGCCAGCACATCATTGAATCGGTTTGCGTTGCCAGCAATATTGAGCGCGTTTTGAGCTTTGGCCAGATAGGATGTAGCAGTCTGTGAACCCACTACAAACAGGATCGATTTTTTGAGAGCTTTGGCTTGCTGCAATATATTATCTGCACCATAATTTGCCGAAGGCAGCTGATGCAATATCACCAGATTGTAGTCATTCAACTTACCGTTGAAATCCGCCGCATATACTATATCGAGCTGATAGTTCTTGTTTGACTCTATCGCTTGTTTGAAGGCCGCTATGTCAGGATGCGGTGAGTTGGCTACGAGCAGGATCTTTTGCCTGCCGTCGAGCACCTCGACATAGATGTCTTTCACATTGTTCCGATAGGTCACCTCGCCGGGCAGATTGGTCAGCGTGAGCTGATAGTGAATGATGCCAGCCTTATTCGCCGGGATGATAAAGTCCAACGAAGCCCCGAAGTTATCCGTATTGAGGATGGCCTCTTTGGTCGCTATGCTCTTCGCTGCGCCATTATCGATCTCAGACACCGTCAGCACTGCATTCCGGCCCGCCAGGTGCGTCGCCTCTATATCTGCCCTCACCGCGAACTGGTCATTCAGATAGGTTATCTTGTTGTAGTATACATTGCCAAAACGTAGGTCCTTTGGTATCGTCGTATCGCCGAGGGCGACTGAGTATATCGTATAGGTGGATTTCGTCGCACTGTACACCGGGTTGATGCCCTGATTGTAGATGCCGTCAGAAGCTATGATCACTGCGCCGAGGTTCTGATTATAGTACAGGTCATTGATATTCTCGATCGCGTCGGAGATATTGGTCACCTTTGACGTAAGCGAGAAGTCAGATGTCTTCTTGAGTTCGTTGCCGAAGGCATAGGTCACGACATCATATTTACCCGATAGCTTGTCCGTGAGCTGTTGCAGTTTTTTGAAATAAGCCACTGAGTCCGCCGGCTTGAAACTATTGCGGATAGACTCGCTATTGTCCTGCAGGATGGCTACTATCGGCTTATAAGTCTTGGTATTCCTGTAGCGGATAAAGGGCGACATAAGCAGTACCGCGATGATGGTCACTGTAAGAAAGCGAAATATCGCCATTCCCCATTTGAGCAGGCGCGACTGGCTCGTGCTCTCATCAAAGGTCTTGTCCCGGTAGTAAAGCAGGGCTGCATAGCCTGCGCCGAGCAGGAAGCAGAAAATGATACACCACGAAGGATATGAAAATGAGATACCGGAGTTCAAGGGCGACAGAGGTTTTTATTTGCTATTAAAGATGGTAAATATAGTGGCAATTTGAGAATGTACTAATGTGTGTGTGGACATTCGTTATTCTAATGCCAAATCGATTGTAATTTGTATTCATCAATTCAAAATTCATGCACACAGATTTACACAGATAAAACGAATTTATTTAAATAAAATCAGTTGAAATCTTTATTGATCTGTGTCATTCGTATGCTACTAATTCTTGTATTGAAATCTTTCGAGCGGCTGTGGTCGCCCTCCGCCGATGTTGGTCGCCTGAGCAACATCACCCCAAAATCCCCCAAATCATACCATCCGACAAAATCCTAGTCTTATATTTGCACCCGTGAAAGATACGATCTCGATAAAGATAATAGACAGGGAAGGAGTGGAGCACATCGTCGAGGCCCCGACCGACATGAACCTCAACCTCATGGAGGTGTGCAAGATGAGCGACCTCGGCGTGGAGGGTACCTGCGGCGGTATGGCGCTCTGTGCCTCCTGTCAGGTATATGTGGAGAGCGGCCATCACCTTCATGAACAGTCTGATGCGGAGCTGGATATGCTCGATCAGGCCTTTCATGTACGTCCGAATAGCCGCCTCGGCTGCCAGATCAAGATCACGGAGGCCATAGACGGACTGGTGGTAAGAGTAGCGCCGAAGTAGATTTATGGATTTACTCGGAAAATTAGATGTATTTGTAAATCAATCACTTGTGCAGTTGTAGGAATTAACATAAACATCCACTTACCCACATTGTGACATTATTTAGAGTTTATTTGGGATTTTAAAAATAAATCCCCATATTTGCACTCCATTTTTAACGAACTAATAGAGCTAACATGGCACGTTTTTGTGATTTGACAGGCAAAGGACCAATGTCCGGTAACAAGGTTTCCCATTCAAACAGGAAGACCAAAAGAAAGTTTTTGCCAAATATTAAGACTAAAAGATTCTTTATCCCTGAACTCAATGAGTGGATCACTCTGAAAGTTTCTACAGAGGCGATAAGGACCATCAATAAGAAAGGCCTCTATCCTTACCTGAAGGACCTGAGCAAAAAAGGCGAAATTCAATTAAACTAATTTTCAGAAGAACTAACACCAAGCTGAGTCATGGCTAAGAAATCAAAAGGCAATAGGATACAAGTGATACTCGAGTGCACCGAGCACAAAGACAGTGGTCTGCCGGGTACATCACGTTATATTACTTACAAAAACCGTAAGACAACTACCGAAAGGTTGGAGTTGAAGAAATTCAATCCGATCATGAAAAAGAAAACTGTTCACAAAGAAATTAAATAAGATATACCATGGCAAAAGTTTCAAAGAACGCAAGAACGGACCGTACTGCACAAGTAGGTTCTAAAGATTATGTACGCGTGATCAAAGCTATCAAAGGAAAGACCGGTTCATACGGATTTTTGGAGAAGATAGTTCACAAGGACAAAGTACAGGAGTTCATCAAAGCTCAAAACTAATTCATTGGCTTCGCAGCCCGAATATATACCCCTTTCCAGTTCATGGGAAGGGGCTTTGTTTTTAAAGATAGCCTGAGATAATTAAAATCCATCTATATTGTATTCGTCTAAAACTCAATACTAATTACTTAATACTACTATGGGCATTTTCAGTTTTTTCACCAAGGATAAGAAGGAAGACCTCGATAAGGGGCTGGAGAAAACCAAGGAGGGCCTGCTCGGCAAGTTGACTCGGGCTATAGCGGGCAAGTCTAAAGTAGATGAGGAAGTACTCGACGAGTTGGAGAATGCCCTTATCTCCTCAGATGTGGGACTGGACACCACGATCAAGATCATAAAAAAAGTAGAAGAACGCGTAGCTAAAGATAAATTCACCACATCGAATGAACTCAATGGAATAATCAAAGAGGAAGTCGCGGCGCTCTTTTCAGAAAATCAAAATAGCTCTTTCGATAATTTCAACCTCCCAGCCGGCAAGAAGCCATATGTAATAATGGTGGTCGGTGTGAACGGTGCCGGCAAGACCACTACCATCGGTAAGCTGGCTTATCAGTTTAAAAGTGCCGGCAAGAAAGTCATGCTCGGTGCGGGAGATACATTTCGCGCGGCAGCAGTAGAGCAACTGAATGTATGGGCACAACGCTCAGGTGTCGGTATCGTAAAGGCTGAAATGGGCTCTGATCCTGCGGCAGTGGCCTATCAGGCAGTAGAGAAAGGGGTAGCGGATGGCGCGGATGTGGTCATCATAGACACAGCAGGCCGCCTTCACAATCGTATCGACCTGATGAACGAACTTAGCAAGATACGCCGTGTGATGCAGAAGGTTGTGCCTGACGCACCGCATGAAGTATTGCTGGTTCTTGATGGCTCCACAGGTCAGAATGCCATAGAGCAGGCCAGACAGTTCACGGCGGCCACACAAGTCACTGCCCTTGCTATCACTAAGTTGGACGGCACTGCCAAAGGCGGCGTGGTGATAGGCATATCAGACCAGTTTAAGATACCTGTACGCTACATAGGCGTCGGCGAAGCGATCGACAAATTGCAAGTGTTCAATGCGAAGGAATTTGTGGATTCATTGTTCAAAGGAGTGTAATAATTTGAAGATTCGGCGATTTGAAAATTTGAAAATGGAATACAAGACCACTTAGTCCTTCGTGTTCTTTGTGTGAAAATAAACTTAGCGTCTTTGCGCCTTTGCGAGAAATAAAATAATAAGATTTGAAGACCAAATCAATACAGAAAGATAAAGTATCAGTCATCACACTCGGCTGCTCCAAAAACATCGTGGACAGTGAGGTCATGATGGCGCATCTCGCAGATGGCGGCTATGATGTAGTGCATGATAAATGGCGCAAGGGCCGCAATATAGTCGTGGTCAATACCTGTGGCTTCATTGATAAAGCTAAAGAAGAATCGATCAATACCATCATGGAATATGCTGATGCTAAAAGCAAAGGCAAGATAGAGAAGCTCTATGTCACAGGCTGTCTCTCTCAGCGCTACAAAGATAATCTCGAAGAAGAGATACCAGAGGTGGATGCATTCTTTGGTACGGCAGAACTGCCGAAGCTGCTTAAGAAATTCAAGATAGATTATAAACAGGAACTGGTAGGGGAGAGGTTTCTTTCTACACCGGCACATTTCGCATACATCAAGATATCTGAAGGCTGCAATCGTACCTGTTCTTTTTGTGCTATTCCGCTTATGCGCGGCAAACATATCTCCCGCCCGATAGAGGAGTTGGTCGATGAGGCTAAGAAACTCGCTGCACAGGGCGTGAAGGAACTTATTGTGATCGCTCAGGAGCTGACCTTTTATGGTCTTGATATTTATAAGAAAAGAAGATTGCCTGAGCTGCTCCGTGAACTGTCAAATGTAGAAGGGATCGAGTGGATCAGGTTGCACTATGCCTATCCGGCACAGTTCCCGATGGAGATCATCGATGAAATGCTCATCAATCCTAAGGTCTGCAACTATCTCGATATGCCGCTGCAGCATGCCAGCCATCCGGTGCTGACCTCTATGCGCCGCAATATCACCAATGCTGAGACTATAGACCTCATCAATAAGATCCGCGAGAAGATACCCGGCATCGCACTCCGCACCACAATGCTGGTGGGCTATCCCGGCGAAACGGAAGAGGATTTTGAAAAACTCAAAGAGTTTATCCAGTTCGCCCGCTTTGAAAGACTGGGTGTGTTTACATACTCGCATGAGGATAGTACCCGTGCTCATATAGCTGCTGATGATGTCCCGCAGGAAGTGAAGGACGAACGCGCCGCTGAACTCATGATCCTGCAGGAGCGCATTTCTCACGAACTCAACCAAAAGAAGGTCGGCAATACCTATCGTGTGCTCTTTGACCGCAAGGAGGGCGGCTACTTCATCGGGCGTACGGAGTTTGATTCACCCGAGGTGGATAACGAGGTATTGGTAAGTGCCGAAAACACCTACATTCGTGTTGGCGATTTTGCCAATGTAAAGATCACATCTGCCGAAGAGTTTGACCTCTATGGTGAGGTGGTAGTTAGCTAGGAAATCAGTAAATCTGTAATTCCGTAAATCAGTAAATGCCTCATGTCTATCGTCTCTGAGATTCCTTTACAGACCATCCCCGGTTTCAGCAAACTGGTAGCCGCTTATCTTTCCGGCCATCCTGAGCTAAAGCATCTTTACAAATACGATTTCAATATTGAATCTTTCGCGCAGATTATAGCTGATAAGGCAAAAGACAATACTGACAGAGAACTGCTCGTCAGTGTGCTGAAAAAGCAATACGCCAATATTGATATGACGGATCATACGGCACTCAATATTGAATTACTCAGATCGCCCACTACCTTTACCATCACAGCCGCCCATCAGCCCTGTGTGCTCTTAGGCCCTGTATTCAATGTATACAAGATCAGTTCTACTATCAATCTTGCCATACAGCTCAAAAAGAAATATCCCGAACATAACTTTGTGCCTGTCTTTTGGATGGGCAGTGAGGACCATGATTTTGAAGAGTTGGGTACTACATATATCTATGGAAAGAAGATCGAATGGTCCGCCAATCCCCCTGACCCCCTTTCTAAAGGGGGAGTCGAAGGCGGAGCTTATGGCCGCAGGAAGCTCGCAGGATTTGAAAAAGTATTGGATGAAGCTCTTGCCATCATAGGCGAAGCCGGTAAACCTTTGATCGATAAACTAAGGCTTGGCCTTTCTAAATTTCAAACCTTTGGCCCTTATACACGCTATCTCATAAATGAGCTTTTTGGGCATTCCGGCTTAGTAGTTATAGATCAGGATGATGCAGAATTGAAGAGGAAATTTGTCCCTGTCTTTGAAGATGAACTAAAAAAATCATCTGCTATCAAAGCCATGGATAGTACGATGAAATGGCTCGATGGCAATTACTCTGTTCAAGCTACACCACGAGAAATAAACCTGTTCTATTTGTCTGAAAATAGTCGTGAGCGCATTATCAGGACTGTGGACGGTTATGAGGTCAATAACACAGACCTGAAGTTCACACAGCTGGAAATACTGGAGATCGCGACACACCAGCCTGAGCGTTTCAGCCCCAATGTGATCTTGCGACCGGTCTATCAGGAGCTTATATTGCCCAATCTGGCCTTCATAGGTGGCGCTGGAGAGTTGAGCTACTGGATGGAACTGAAGGCGGTCTTTGAATATCATAAGGTCAATTTTCCAATGCTCGTCATGCGTTCATCGATGACGATGATCAATAATGGCATAGAGAAAAAAATGAATAAGCTTGGTTTATCAGCCATTGATTTCTTTGGAAATCCTGATCAAACCATTAATAGTTTTGTAAAGTCTAAGCTATCTGACGATATTCAGTTTGACGAAGAGAAGAAAACGATTGCAGCAATGTTTGATTCCTTTGTGGAGAAAGCTGAAAAGGTAGATCCGACACTGAAAGCCGCAGTGCTGGCCGAAAAACAAAAGCAATTGACGGCACTCGACGCAATAGAAGGTAAGATCATCAAGGCAGAGAAACGCAAACAGGAAGAATCTGTCAATCAGATCAGAAGTCTGTATCAGACATTCTCACCAAACCAATCATGGCAGGAGCGTATCGAAAACTTCATTCCATTTTATCTGAAGGATAGTAATTTCATCAATGATGCGGTGAAGTATGCTGATCCTTTTAACGGCGCTATGCTGATCATCAACCAGGATCATTGATCAGGCTTACGAAAAGCATTTGTTTTTTGTCCCTTGTGTTGTAGACGATCATTACAGTGATCTTAGTATTCGTATTTTCGCCCTTACCATCGTATTGATATCCCCTGAATATATTTTCATCATCTTTTATTTCCTTCATCACAAACCCTACTCCCAGACAGTTTTTGAGCATAGAGTTTAGCTCATCCATTTTTTTTGATAATGCCGGATCGGCTGTTTTGCTCTCTGCAGAGGTGCCAAATTCAGCCACATACATCTTAGATACTTGTGCATCCTGGATATAACATTTTGCGGCTCTATCCAGTTTTGTAGCAGCTATCCAGGCATCGAGATCATCTGCAGTATGAAATTTCTTACCCTTCACCTCTACCTTTAGTTGCTTATTATTTGCTTCAGATATGAGGTGTTTGATCTTGCTGCAATTATTTTTTTGAGCTATTGCGATAGTGGCTAAGAAGATCAGCAAGAGTGATAAAAGTTGTTTAGGCATAGCTTGAAAATACGAAGAAATTAAGAAGGAATGAATTTGAACAGCATTTAAAATAAATTCAAATGTTTGTTCCTCAGTTTTTTAAGAGATATCCTTTCAGTTCCGCATAATCTGCTGTTATCTGTTTGCTTTGCTTTCTCAGAGATAGCAGGCCATGTATAGATTCAGGTATCTCTATCTCGCGGCCTGTGATCTTCTCGACCACATCAGAGAACTTGACAGGGTGGGCTGTCTCCAGAATGAAACCTTTATGATGAAGATGATCTTTCAGATAGAGGTCCAATGCCCGGTAGGCCACCGCACCATGCGGATCGAGTAGGTATCCGTATTTTTGATATACCTCAGATATGGTATCAGCGGTCAATGCATCGTTGATACAATAACTGCTGATCGTTTTTTTGATAAGAGCATGATCCTGTCGAAACAACTCTAATATGCGTACAAAATTGCTAGGGTTTCCTACATCCATGGCATTGGATATAGTTGGTACCGCCGTTTTGGGATGAAATGATCCGCTACTCAGGTATTCTGAGAAAACATCATTCTCGTTGCATGCCACTACGAAATGAGCAGCGGGCAGACCCGATACATGCGCGAGCAGCCCTGCACATACATTGCCGAAGTTGCCGCTGGGTACGCATATTACAGGCGGGCTATTTTCTTTCCATTGTTGCCATGCATAGAAATAGTAGAACTGCTGCGGCAGCCATCTCGCTACATTGATGGAATTAGCGGAAGTAAGAAACATGTGCTTTATCAGATCCTCGTCAGTGAAGGCCTGCTTCACCATAGCCTGACAGTCATCAAATGTGCCCGATACCTCCAGTGCTCTTATGTTTTGGCCGAGAGTAGTGAGTTGGAGTTCCTGCACTTTGCTGACCTTGCCTGAGGGATACAGGATCACCACGTCTACGCCATCCACACCTAGAAAACCATTTGCCACAGCGCTGCCGGTGTCTCCCGATGTAGCTACAAGCACAGTTACTTTTTGATCTTGTTTCTTTGAAAAATGACCCAGACATCTGCTCATGAAACGAGCTCCGACATCCTTGAATGCCAGTGTGGGCCCATGAAATAATTCAAGCGAATAGATACTGTCATTGATCTTTTGCAAAGGGAAATCAAAAGCCACTGTTTCCTCACATATCTTGTACAATTCAGTATCAGGGATCTCACCACCTACATAGGGATGTATGACCTGATATGCAATCTCAGCTTTAGAAAAAGTGCTGAGTGAGGAGATAAGTTCTGCCGACATGACAGGTATCCGATCAGGGAAATAAAGGCCTTTGTCCGGTGCCTGACCCTTGATGGTCGCTTCGCGAAAACTAACAGTTAATGATTTTTCTGGTCGGATTCGGTTAAGTTCTTCATCCGTGAAAAGTTGGGACAATAGATATTTGCGAACACGCCGTTCATCTTTGTTTGGGTTCAATTTGATTTCAATCAATAAGCCGTCCCCAGTATCAACTATGCCCGAATCTTCCCCAGTAGTTTTAATCACCTTAACAAATTTAGCTCTATAGCACATCCTGATTATATCCCGTAGTTTTTTGGATGGTTTGAAAAGGAAACTTTCAGTAATGTAAACCTTCTCATTATTGATTAATAGATTGTTACTATTTAACACAACATGTTCTTTTATTCCGCTTGGAGTTTCCTCAATAAATGTTAGATTTTTTCCTATCTCTTTGAAGTAAATGCCAGTTAATTTGCTGATGTCGCAGAGTGCGGACAATTTAATTCTATTTGCATATTTTCCAGTTAATCTAATCTCTACCCTTATAATTGCATCTACATTTACCAATCCATTTTTTTGCCAGTAATCGACCTGATATTTTTGGGTTTTTTTATATTCTATGGTGGTCAGCTTCTCTTCTGATTTAGTAAGATGTATATCCGCAAAATCTTTCTTATAAATGGCAATAGACTTTCTGTTTTCATCAATGTTGTATCGAATACTGCGACCGCCTTTCACGTTCATCCGTGAAACCCTCTTGCAACCAGATTTAGGTGTGAAATCTTTCTCTAAATAATCCGCTATCACAGGGATTAAGTTTTCTGCGGTATCTAGTGCTAAGTCAATTCGCTTTATGTCATAAGTCTTTATTCCAAGCTCATCAAATAATTTCTTTATAAGGTTTAACCAGTCTTCACCTGAGTAAAATCTTTCTTTGGTTATTTGTAAGAGTAGTTTCCTTTTAGCGTTTTCATGATAAATTGTTTGCTTGTAAAAGAGATTTCCCAGAAAAATATCCTTTGAGTAAATCTTAGCATAATACTTATATCCATTTTTCTGTGAACAATCCTTGATATAATAATGGAAAGAGCTTAATTTTAAATTACCTAATCGCAAGGATGATTCAATATTATTCAGGTCGGGAAACTGAATAATCAGTGCATCAATGGTAAGCGTGGTTTTTAAGCTCTTTTTCTTACCTGAATTGTTTGAACTTGCTCCCCCTTTATATAAGGGTTGATTGGGGGGCATAGTTTTCCTGTTTGGGCTCTTTTTCTTTCCCATGAGTAATGATTTTATGTTATTTAATAGTGGTTTTAACTAATGTTTATGCAGCTTTTTTTGTCTGAGTGAACTGACTGGACGGATACCTGAAACTATAATCACCAATTTGGTAATATTCTATGCGCTTTTCTTCTCTCATTCTGGCGAGTGTATTTTCAGTGACTTGTAGTAGTTTCATGACTTCCTTTGATGTTAAATATTTACCAAGCTGAATGGTTTTCGATTCCATTATTTTTAGTTCTTCTCGAATGCCTAACATAAGGTCGAATAGAGTAGGAAGATTTGCTTCGGAAAAGTCAGAATTGTTTGTGGGCTTGGGTTTCGGGTCTTTCATTTCAACTTATTTTATACTATCTTATACGGAAATAAGAGAAAATAGTTTCAAGTGTTTAACAAGAAAACTCTTTACGGATAAGGTTTCAGAAAGTTGCGATTTTGACTATATACAAACATTGAAGATTTTTTGGTGGGACTTTTTTTAAGATTAAAATAAAAAGAAAGAGGGGATATAATCCCCTCATAATAATTTGTCCTCATATACCTTTTTTAAGCGAAAGCACTTTCAAGTTTAGCCATTTCACGGATAACTTTATCATTACTGAACTGCCCACAATAGTGGATAGTTTGAGCTAGTCGACTATGCCCAAGTGCTTCGCTAAGCACCTTTATATCCATTCCGCTCTCCATACAAATTTTCGCGAATGAAAAACGGGCTACGTGCCATGTGAGATTTTTATCAATTCCACATACTGCTGCAATTTCTTTTAAATATTCATTTGATTTCTGGTTACTTTTCATCGGAAAAAGTTTACCCGAAATTATGCAGTCTATATGTGCGCTATATTTTGTGACAAGAAATAAAGCTTTATCTATCAACTTAACTTTTGCCTGAACCAAAGTTTTTTCTCTGTTCTTAGTAATGAGCGTATCATTGCCGACTTTCATTAGATTCGCAGTAGTGAGAGCCGAAATGTCGGCAAAGCAATAACCAGTGTAACAACTCATTAAGAAACAGTCTCGGACTGTGTTTAGACGGTCGGTAGAAAATTCATGATTAGCTATTTTACTAATTTCTTCTATGCTCAAATAAGTCTTTTCTTTCTTTTCTAACTTCATCTTTAAATCAGGTAGAGGAAATCTATTTAGGTATCCTCGGTCAGTAGCGAATTTGACCACACACCTGAAAGGACAACATATTTTATGGCTATGTTATGACTGATACTATCTAATAGAAAAGTATAAAAGGAGCGTTGAAATTTATCATCTAAGCTATTCAACGGTATATCCGATAGTTCATACTTATCGCCGAGAAATTCCACGAGCTTTCTTTTTACGCTTTTATATTTTTTGTAGGAATCTGGCTTCCGCTGCTTCGTTTTTATTTGATGGAGAAAATCCACCTCATGTTCATCCCATACCTGAAATAAACTTCGGGTCATATTTATTTCACCACGTCCCAAAAGCTTGTTTTTCAGGATTTCAGCATTATACACTTTGCCTTGTTCTTGAAATTTTTCCTCTATACGCTCTATGTCTCTTTTTATATTATCCAGATAGTTTCTGATTTCCTTTTCTGATAGCTCACGAGACAACCTGAATTGCTTGTTTGCATCCCATTTCTTAGGGTCAACATACTTTTTGGTTGGGAATGTGGTTCGAGTGCCATTTACTGTGATTTTGCAGTATATAGGAACTTTGCCTGTAGCGTCTTTTTTGTCGTTTTTGGGGAAGAAGATGATTTTTGAGTTGTTCATTGTATATGGTCTTTTTATTTCTTTATTGCCCTGATTTCCAAATCAACTAACTCAGTTTTATACGTGTAGAAAAAAAATATGTTTCATTTTTTGTAACAATCTATCAGCTTCTACGTAGCGGCGAAAAACCCATATACAAACACTGAAGATTTTTTGGTGGGAAATTCGTTTGAACTTAAAATTTTTAACAATTCTCCGAAGCAGATAGTCCCAATTCATTTACTTTGAATGATAGGGAAACCAATAATCATTTATCGGGAAACTACTGGGGAAACTCGATTTTGAGGAAGTCTGAGAAACTTTGAGGGGGATAAGAATGAAAAAACCCCGCCATCATTGATAATGGTCGGGGTCTTGAGGTAATTTGAGAATGTTTGATGTTCTCTATGTGGGAGCTACAGGGTTCGAACCATACAGCTCTTTTTTTAATTGGTGATATATCTGAAACCCTTATCCAGTCTATGTTTTAGTTCATTGCTTTTCTTACTCAATAATTCTCAAAGTGGACTTTGGGAACTATATGGGAACTAATACGACTTTTTTCTTGGTTTCAGCATGTCAAATAACGTTTTTCCGACATCACAAATATACAAAGAGGGAAACTGACTACATAATTTCAGTGGAACTATTTTTTTAGTTTATGCTTGATATGAGCGGCAAGTCATAAGCTGCATTTTCTCCATCACCAGCGGCTTTGCCTTCATCAACTACGATTGCTCTCCACCTATTATAGTTTGTAAGGTCTTTTGCCACTAGATAAGCATTGGCAACTTATTTAGCTGCCTGAACAGTCAAATAATTGTTTGCTGGCGTATTTTCTTTACTCTTAGCATTGTTATAGTCCGCTAGAGCATTCATAATAGCTGGGCAGGAATTACATTTGTAATAGTTTACGTATTTATAGTTTCCTGCATTCTGTTTTAGCAGATGATTATAAGGTTGAAATCCCAACCATAGGACGGTTGTGTCAATTTTAGACTTGTTATGAACATCATTATTATTCATGCCAATTTTTACGTCTCCGAAATCTTCGTTTTTTGAGTGAAGAAAAACAGTAGCAGAAATACCAAAAGATATTGTTGACGAAATAATACTTGTGGATGACGGAAGTAAGGACAAGACTGTTGAAATAGCTAAAAAACTTAACCTAACGGTAGTTAGCCATGAAAAGAA
>CAIXBT010000405.1 GCA_903917755.1 uncultured Bacteroidota bacterium | reverse complement strand
CCATCACGGTGACCGATCCGGAGATCACGGCCTTCCTTCGCACAGGCTCATGGGAGAGTTATTCAATAGGGTAAAAACAATAAAAAAATATAACCAATATGGGAGCACTAGACAACAAAACGATCCTCTTCTCAGGAGTATTCGAAGGTCATGATCGAAAGGACCTCGAGGCTCAGGCCGAAGCCGCAGGTGCCAAGCTGCTATCCGGCGTTTCAAAAAACCTAAACTATCTCGTGGCCGGCGAAAAAATGGGGCCACAGAAAAAAGACAAAGCCGATGAACTAGGGGTGCCGATCCTCTCGCTGGATGATTTCCTCAAAATGATCGGCGCATCAGATACAGCAGCGCCAACTCCGGCACCACCCGCTGCCCCTTCAGTGCCTGTGGTAATAGCGTCATTTGAAGTAAGCAGCGATGTACCCCAAAAGGCACCATACAGCCTCATACCATTTCGTAAAGGAAATAAATGGGGCTATGCCACACCCGATCGCCGCATAGTGATAGACTGCGTATATGATGAGACTGATTTCATAGAAAATGAGGGTCCGATCTGTCTCAAAAAAGACGGCAAGTCTGGTGCCATAGATGAGACTGGCCGGGTCATAATTCCTTTTGAGTATGACAAAGTACAGGATGGCGGCGAGGGAATGGTGGCTGTGAAAAAAGATGACAAATGGGGATATTTCGATAGTAGCGGCCAGCCAGTGACGGGATTTAAATATGAGACCGCAGCTCGATTCAGAGATGGACTGGCGCCTGTGATGCTGAAAAAGAAATATGGCTATATCAATACTAAGGGAGAGATGGTTATCGCTCCTCAATATTCTTATGTTTTTGAGTTTAGTGATGGTGTGGCCATAGTAAGACCTAAGAAAAAATACACCCTTATGGATCGGCAGGGCAATATACTCCTCAAAGAGGAATATGACAGTATCCGCGAGCTTACACCAAAGGGATATTATTGTGTGACCGATTCCAAAAACAAAGCGGGACTGATAGACCGAAATGGCAATATTATTATCCCGATAGAGTATAACAACTGGTTTGAGATCGATGAGATGGGATGGGTACTGATGACGCAGGGCAAAAAAACAGGTTATCTGACACTCGGCAAACCGGTGCCTGAGTCACTCAAGTTTCCAACTAAATATAAAAGCATCTATCCTTTCAGCGAGGGTCTGTCTATCGTCACTAGCCATAATAACAGGCAGGGATGGGTAGATCGTACCGGCACAGAACTGGTACCGCTGGTGTACCTTCAGGTCGGCAATTTCCATGAGGGGCTGTCTTATTTCACCGATATTCAGGTCGGATATCAATGCTCTGATGGCAACGGCAATAAGGTCCCGCAGGACTGGGGATACGTGGACCGGACAGGCAGAGAGGTCATCATGATGGATCATCACGATGCGAAACCGTTTTCTGAAGGAATGGCCAGTGTGTCAAAAAACAAGCAGAGCGGATACATAGACAAAACAGGGAAAAAGGTGATAGACCTGAAATATGGTTACACCGAAGATTTTAAAAATGGTTATGCGCTTGTTTATATAGGCGATATAGATGATTACAAAAACGTGGTCAGATTTTATATTGATAAGAACGGAAATGAGTTTTACGAATCGAAATAAAAAATATCAAACGAAAATATCATGGCAACACAAACAGCAAACCTCGCTATATATGAGGTGAACGGCAATACGATCAAAGGCAATTTCGAAAGTGTATATGAGGAGAAAAATGTAGGACATGGGTCACGGTATATCGCTGCCAGGATCATTATAGATGCCTGCGACAGTCTCGGTCTGGAGCCACCTGCCAAATGGGGAAAAATATTGAAGTCCAAAGATTCAACAGGGACAGATGAATTGACATCTTACATCGAGTCATGCCTCTTTGAGACACCTCAACGATCCAAAACAAATTTCACCATCACGGTCACCGATCCGGAGATCACGGCTTTCATTAGGTCCGGCTCATGGGAGAGCTACTATGTGGTTTGATCGCTATTTCAAAGAATAATGTCAGCGAGTACAAAACTTCTATCGGGTGTCTCAAAGAATTTCAGCTATCTGCGCGATCTGGCGTTGATGGCATTTCCTAATAATTGCCTCGTATGCGCGCGTACACTGATGAGCGATGAGCGAGATATCTGCTTTAGCTGTATTGATTCGCTGCCGGAGACGGGCTATCAGCACATGGCCGACAATCCTGTGGCACAGCAGTTTTGGGGCAGGATGCCATTCGTGCAGGCCTCGGCATACCTCTATGTGCAGGATGCCAATATCACACAGGAAATGATACACCTGCTCAAATATCATCGCAAACACCGCATAGGCATCAAACTCGGCAGGCTGTATGGCTACAAGCTATCTCAGATGCAGCCGGATATCGATCTCATAGTGCCGGTACCGCTCCACGTTAATCGAAAACGTGAGCGCGGATATAATCAATGCGACTATTTCGCACAGGGGCTCTCTGAAGTGCTGCAGGTGCCATATGAACCCGATGCGATGAAGCGTATCAAAGAAAATATCTCTCAGACACGCCGCACCAGATATGACCGATGGGAGAATGTGGAAGGCATCTTCGCATTGGCGGACCCGGACAGAGTCAAAGGCAAACACATTCTGCTGGTAGATGATGTGATCACCACCGGTGCCACTATCGAGTCATGCGCATCGGCACTGCTGACAGGAGCAGATGTGCGTGTCAGTGTAGCAGCCATAGCCACAGCCGGCAGATGATCATTCATTAATCTTTCCTAAATTCACCATATCAATATCTCGGTCTAAATTATTCGTATTGAAAAAAACGCTGCATCTCGTTATCTGCTCTCTGCTGGTCTGCATGGTATTGGGGATCATTTCCTGCAATAAAACATGCCAGCAGGGATATGAGAATCCTAATTGCAGTGTCGAGATCCGGGCACACTTTGAGAATCTCTACTACACAGTGACCGAAAGCAAAAATGGTGATAGCGCTTACTCCTACCCTGCCACCATCATCTCTACCGAGAGTAGCATCCTGAAGCTGCAGCTCACCAATATTGCAAACAACTTTTTTGTCCATAATGTCATAGCCACAGTCAACTATGACACACTCACCATACCCTATCAGAACCCCGACAGCAATGCCAGCTATATACAGGGCCGCGGCATCCTGAGCAACAATGTGCTGACACTGACATATACGATAGTTTACTCTGACAGCCTGCCGGTATTGCACACACAGACCGATCTGTATCAAAGTGTATGGGTGCATCCATAACCTCACAGATTTGTGATCCTAAAATGACAATTCCCGCTTCCGAAATTGATTTTTTGAGTACAGGGTTAAGGTCAGTTCTTTCATAGTCAAAAAAACTGACTAAGTTTATACTATCACATGAACTCAAATAGAATTATAATACTCCTGCAGATCATCTGCCTGTCTCTATGCAGCCACATGGCTATGGCCTCTACGGTCACCACTCCGGGCGACAGTGTGCAGCTGCATGAGATGGTTTATACCGGTACGCTGAAAGAGATGCGCAAAGAGGATTTCGCCATACCTGTCGAGATATACACACAGGAGCATTTTCTCAAAAATAATGTGACCAATCTCTACGAGGCTATCACTATGATCAGCGGTATACAGGCCAATATTGACGGCTCTGTGGATGGCTCGGGAGATATAGAGATCAACGGTCAGGACGGTCCATTCACCCTTATCATGATAGATGGCATGCCCGTATCCAGCGGCAACTCAGGGGTGTACTCCTTCGCAGGCATCCCGATGGGCATCATAGACAGGATCGAGGTGATCAAAGGACCGGCATCGACCATTTACGGTTCAGATGCGATGTCAGGAGTCATCAATATCATTACTAAAAATCCTGAACATGTGTCGCAGTTCTTTGGCGATGTGCGCGCCACTTCCTATGCCGAGACCAATGCCGAGGTAGGCGTTCAGATCCCGGCAGGCAAGGCCACAGGACTGATCACCGCGAGTCTTTACAATATGAATACGCGCTGGGACAACAATCACGATGGGTTCACAGATATTCCGCTGACCAACCGCGTAGCTGTTTTCTCTAAATGGACATTCAGAAATAAGTATAAAAAACTGTCTTCCATCTTCGGGCGTTATCTCTATGAGAACAGGCTGGGCGGGCAGATGGCTTTCAACAAGTCATGGATCGGATCGGACTCTGTATATGGCGAGACAGCCCGCACCAATCGTTTTGAGGTCTTCGGAAATTTCGCACTGCCGATAGAGAAGGTCGATATGACCATGCAGGTCTCTTATACCAATCATAAGCAGGACTCTTGGTATGGCACACGACCATTCTTCAATGAAGAGCGCAATGCACGCATTCAGTTTCTCTATGACAATAAAACAAAAGGGGTCAGCGACCTGACCGTAGGCGCCAGCTATAAACTATACTGGTATAATGATAATATTCATAACTCATCTGATACGGCGGCTGGTGTACTGAGCCACTATCCGCTCTTCAATCATTTTCCTGCGGTATTCATACAGGATATGATACATGTGGACAAGAATAATGAGATCCTCGCCGGCATAAGATATGAATACAATACACTCTATAGCGGCAATGCTATCTGTCCGCGTTTTGACTACAAATGGATGGACAACAAGAAGGAAGACATCTTCAGATTGAGCCTGGGCAGCGGGTTTAAGACTCCTGACATATTCATAGACGACAGGTATGCATACACGAATGGAAAATTCATCGTGATCAATGGCGATATCAAGACCGAATTGTGCTATGGTATGCAACTGGATTTTGAAAAGAAAGTGAGCAGTCATGGCAATTTCAATATCGAAGGGAATGTTTTTTTTAATACCATCATCAATAAAATAGAAGCAGACATATACTCGCGCCCTGACGCGGTGATCTATAGCAACAACGGCAATTATAATATCGACTATGGTCTGAACCTGAAAGCTGACATGGCATTCCTGTTTCCGCTGCGAGCCACGATCGGCATCACGCTGATGCGCAATCAGGATCTCTCTAAAAACAGCGCCGGACAACTGGTCTATGACAATGTGGTCAACTCTCCGGTATTTAACGCTGCATATACTTTGTCCTATACCATCCGCAAGGCCGCGGTAACCATAGACTGGTCAGGACAGATCAACTCACCTATGTATCTGAATACGCAAGTGGATGATTTCAGACCTACGACATCACCCTGGTACTGCCTGATGAATCTGCAGGTCACCAAGAAGTTCAAGATCGGTGTAGACATCTATGCGGGAGCAAATAATCTGCTGAACTTCCGTCCGCAAAATGTGATCCTGCGCCCTAATGATCCATTCAATAAGTATGTGACCGATCTGGACAATAATCCCCACAATTACCGTTTTGATACATCCTACATCTACGCTCCCAATCAGGGCATCAAAGCCTTTTTGGGTATCAGGTGGCACCTCGATAATCTCGGAAAGAAAAAGGAGAAAAAGGCGTGATACAAAAAGTGTTAGCAAGCCGGAGAATATTAAAATTACCTCTACCTTTGACCATAATGACTAAAGCATTTTTGTTTCTTACCATCATACTGAGTACCACTGTCCTTTCTGCCCAGCAGATATACAATGGCAGTTTTGAGACATGGTACAGCTACACTAATCCTGATGGATGGGGCACATGGGCCTCTGCCATCAGTCAGTACAATGCCACTCTCGGAGACTCGATGATCAGGCTGACCATAAGAGACAGTACCACCCATGCTAACTATCCTAATGATACTATATCAGTACGGCTGAATGTAGATACGGTCACAATGCCATCGCAGGGGCTGTTGACACTGGCCGGTTTCATCTCTCTCGGCGGGGCTTTTTACGTGCCGCCCCCTGATACCAATCCGGGTTTGCGTTTTGGGTACTACCCATATGCACGAAAACCCGACAGCCTTATTTTTGATTATAAATACATTCCTGCCGCAGGCTATAATGACTCTGCGCTGGTCATCATGACGATGAATAGGTTTGACAGTGTCACACAGTCAGAAGTCATGTATCTGAGCCAGTCATGGCTGATCGATCCCGTGGCACAATGGACGCACATGGCGCTAAAACTGAATTATCTGGTGGCAGATACCTTCCTTCCTGACTCCATTCAGATCATTATACTCTCATCTGTGGCCGGCCATCTGCATAGAGGCACTTCGCTCTGGGTCGATACGATACATTTCGATGCGAGTATCATAGATACTTCGATCACCGGTATACCCGACATTCAAAATATAAAAGGTGTCAAAGTATATCCTAATCCCGCTAATGACCAGATCCACATTCTGGTACCACAAAGCGATATAGGCAGCGGCATTCAGCTCTATGATGCAGAAGGGCGAGAGGTATTTAGCAGTATAATAGATCGGACTGATTATCAGATCCATACCCAATGCCTGCCGGATGGTGTCTATTCGATCAGGCTGCATAGCAGAGATCATCTCACTATCTACACGGGGCGAATCAACATCGTCCACAGCCAGTAGATCATTTTAAAAAATAATATACGAAACCTTAAAATTCTGTCTCCGTAAAAGAAGACAGGTTTGTATGATTTATATTTAAGCATGATGAGACTTTTTACATTAATTTGGTTTGGATTTTTCTTCTCGAATATATCAGCTCAGCAATTATCGAATGGATTTGACCCGGCGTCTGCCACACTAAGCACCAATCTTAATACCACCACATCTACCCTCACGACTGAGGTGAAACAGATCAGCGCTAATTCATCCACTGCAGTAGAAAATCTACCGGAGGCCATCGACATCAGAGTATTTCCCAATCCGGCCACATCCAAATTAAGATTCAATGTCAGCGATCGGATAGTCGGCCATATGGTCAGAATATTTAGTGTACTGGGCAGCGAAGTGATGAGTTATGAACTCGTGAGCCCGCATGATGCCATAGAGGTTTCGACATTGCAGGAAGGTATCTACCTATATCGTATCATGGATAAAAATGAAAAAACAATTTTCACCGGAAAATTCAATAAAGAATAAATAATCATAGCGTAAGTTTTTGCCTGAGTTTAAGTACCGGGGCAGGGTGTCATTCCCTGCCCTTTTTTATTTGATACTGGTAGCAATTATCACAGTATTGTCATCCAAAACTTACACAGAGATGACACACTAAATGATGTTTAATGCCTTTGCCGAAGTAGATTTACAAAATGAACTAGAAACGCCACTTTATCCCTATGAATGATTAACCTCTACTTGAAAGTAGGGGTTATTTTTTTGAGGGACATGAACCATCATCCCTGAAACTCCCCGTATATGGCGCGTAGTGTATCTGCTACCTCGCCCAGCGTGGCATAGTTTTCTACAGCCTTGATCACATATGGCATGATATTGCGCTCCTCGATGGTTGCGGCTTTCAGATCGAGAAGTGACGATCTGACCAGGTCATTATTTCTATTGGCACGCAGACGAGCCAACTTCTCAGATTGCACCTTTCGGATAGAGTCATCCACACGCAGCAGATTGGTATGCTTGGCCTCTTTCTCCGTAAATTTATTCACTCCCACTATTATCTTCTCTGCGCTTTCCACCTTGCGCTGATAGGCATATGATGAGCGTGCTATCTCCTCCTGCATATATCCCTGCTCTATGGCAGAGACACTACCGCCCAGCGAGTCGATATGCGAAATATATTTCAATGCTTTGGCTTCGAGTTCATCCGTCAGCTGCTCGATGAAATAAGAGCCTGCCAACGGATCGACGGTCTCCGTTACACCGCTTTCGTAACCGATGATCTGCTGTGTGCGCAGAGCGAGTTTAGCGGCCTGCTCTGTAGGCAGAGATAGCGCCTCATCATAACCATTGGTATGCAGCGACTGTGTACCGCCGAGCACGGCAGCCATAGCCTGCAGGGTCACTCGGGCCACATTATTGATCGGCTGCTGCGCCGTGAGTGTAGAGCCACCGGTCTGCGTGTGAAAACGCAGCATCTGCGCGCGCGGATCAGTAGCACCGAGTTCGGTGGTGATATGGGCCCACATCCTGCGTGCTGCGCGAAACTTTGCGATCTCTTCAAAGAAATTATTATGTGCATTGAAAAAGAAAGACAGTCGCTGCCCGAACTGGTTTATGTCAAGCCCCTTGCTGATCGCCGCCTGACAGTATGCCTTGCCATTGGCCAGCGTGAAAGCCAGTTCCTGTGCAGCACTCGAGCCCGCCTCACGAATGTGATAACCTGAGATCGAGATGGTATTCCACTTAGGTACATCGGTATTGCAATAAGCAAAAATATCGGTGATGATGCGCATGGATGGCTTGGGCGGATAGATATAAGTGCCGCGAGCTGCATATTCTTTCAGAATGTCGTTCTGTATGGTGCCGGTTATTTTTTTGAGGTCAGCGCCCTGCTGTTTGGCGAGGGCTACATAGAGTGAAAGCAGAATATAGCCTGTGGAATTGATGGTCATCGATGTCGATACATCTTCGAGTTTGATACCACCGAACAGTACCTCCATATCTTCAAGAGAGTCTATGGCTACACCGACCTTGCCCACCTCACCCTCAGCGAGATCATGGTCTGAGTCATAGCCTATCTGAGTAGGCAGGTCGAATGCGACAGAGAGCCCGCTCACACCCTGAGACAATAGATAGTGGTAGCGCTTATTGCTCTCCTCGGCGGTGCTGAACCCCGCATACTGGCGCATGGTCCAGAGCTTGGAGCGGTACATCTCGGGGTGCACCCCGCGCGTGAATGGGAACGCGCCCGGCTCTTCGACCACGCGGTCCCTCAGGGCATATACCCTTTGAATTTCTATACCTGAATCGGTGGTAAATTTGCTCATTATGCTTTCGATTTTTTACCCCTAAATCCCCTGAAGGGGTATTTAGGATTGATTCCAGAATGTTCCAAGACATTCCAAGGTTGTTGTGAATACATTGTTTCAAGTACTTCAGGTGAAAATAACTATTCCAACGGATTCCAAAAGATTCCACTATCAAACGGCTTATAGGTTGTCCATTTAGTTGTCCCTTTTCTCTCAAATGATGATTTATTGTAATTGACCTAAAAATAGGTCAAAAAACGCCTTTTTTCAAAAAACGGTCGTAAGACTGTTTCCCACAGATTTTTTCAAAATTCAATGTCTTTTTTCGGCTTTCAAAGTGTTTCTATTACTAAGAAATACTGAAAGAATCAAGTAACCACTTACTTGACTTGAACTACTCTTTTTAGTAGTTTCGGATAAGTGGTTAAAAATCCAGTTTCTCAAATTTTCAATGTCCAATTTTTTAATCACCATTTAATTCAATTCAATATGAAAAATTTAAAGCTTGTAGTATACCTGAATACATCTAAAACAAACCAAAAGAATGAAGCACCCGTTTACATCCGTATCAAGGTTGGTGAAACAACCAAGGATTTTAGCCTTGGCTTCAAGGTGAACATCGAACGTTGGAAGGATACGGACGGTTTGACCAGACGGAACGCCAAATTGACTGAAGAAGAAAAGAAACAGCGTATCCAGATAGATGAAAAGTTAGCCAAGTTCCAAAAGTATGCTGAAGCCAAGGATAGTGAATCTGAAGCTTATAATGCTGAAATGGTCTTCAACCAAGCTGAAAACCCAAATCCATATAAGAATGTTAGCCTATTGCAGGTGATAGACCTTCACAAAGTGGAATATGACCATATGGTCATAATAGACTTTTAGTCCACTTTATGCTGACGATTTACACTTTAATTATTAAATTAGCGTTACATAACCTTTGGTTTAAAAAAGGTTGTATTATATTACCTATTTAAAAAATAAAAGAAATTATATGAAAAACTTCTTAAGATTACTCATTCTTGGAGCATTATTATTGAATTCTGTTAGTCCATATGCATTTTCACAAACCAAGGACAAGGCAAAAAAAATGGAGGTAAGAATCAAGCAACGTGACATTAAAAAGGAGGTGAAAAAATTTGAGAAAGATGGCTTTAGTGTTGAACCCGGTAATTTACCAATGTCTGCACAATTACAGAACTCTTATGACAAGATCAGAGAGATTGATGACGATGGTATCCCCAAATGGATTATAGCCAATGGTTCATCTGTTGCACAAACCCAGTCTGCGGCAGAAATGCAGGCAACTGAAATGGCGAAAAACAGACTTATTGGTCTTATCGAAACTCATATGAAGGATGTCATTACAACAGACCTATCCAACAACCAGCTGAATGCAAAAGATGCGGCATCAATAACCAAAACTATTGAAACAGCCACTAATATCGTGGAAAAAAAGTTGGGTAGAGTATTACCTCTTTTTAAAATTTATAGGAAAGTAGGCGATAATACAGAAGTTCAGGTTGAACTAGGATATAGCTATAAAATGGCAATGAATCTTATTGTTGAAGAGATGAAATATCAACTCAAAGAAGAAACTGAAGACCAAAGGAAAAAGTTTGATAGTTTTTTAGGAGCTGATCACTATAACAAAGGCTCTATGGATAATAGTAAGATTGAAGAAACAAAATAATTTTTTTCATGCTGT
>CAIXBT010000404.1 GCA_903917755.1 uncultured Bacteroidota bacterium | reverse complement strand
GCCAAAGCCGCCCATATCCATGATGAGATGGGTGGGGCTCTTGTATACTATCTTGCCGTTCAGGTACGCTATCATCCTTTTGTTTTATCAATTCAATCAAATGCTATAGAGACAATAATATATCTCTGCATCGTTGATACATTTCGAATCGGGCTAAAATATGAACTTTGACCTAATTACGGGTAGAAATGGGCTATAGGATTGGATTTTAGTGGATATAATTATGCAATACTAAGGGGTGAATGTAAAAAAAATAGGGCATAATCACCTAATCGGGCTGATTTTCGACAGCCGGACCCCCAAAAGGAACTTAAAGTGTTTTTGAGAAAGCGAACAGTTTGGCATCTTCAAATTTCTCGGCCATCAGCTGAACACCGATAGGCAGACCTTCTGAATTTTTAGCCAATGGCAGTGATATGGCAGGGGTTCCTACCAGGTTAGCCAGTACGGTATAGATGTCTGCGAGATACATCTCTGTAGGGTCGCTGGTCTTCTCGCCAAACTTGAATGCTACCGTCGGTGCGGTGGGCATCAGGATGAAATCATAACTGCGGAATATCTCGCTGATCTGCTCGCTCAGTCTGCGGCGTACTTTCTGCGCACGTGAATAGTATGCATCGTAGTATCCGGCACTGAGCACGAAGGTCCCGAGCATGATACGGTTTTTGACCTCCCGGCCAAAACCCTCTGTACGACTCAGTTTATACACGCTCTCCATATCTGTGGAGCGGGGAGACCTGTAGCCATAGTGCACCCCGTCGAAACGGGCCAGATTAGATGAGGCCTCTGCGGTAGAGAGCACATAATAAACCGGTATGAGATAATCTGTGAGGTCGAAATTCACCTCCTCTATCGTATGGCCTTTAGACCTCAGGTCTGCTATCACTTTTTCTATCTCGGTCCTGACCTCCGGATTGATCCCTTTATGATCGATGGTATTTCTGAGGATAGCGATCTTAGCCTTTCCGGTGAACTGCTCTTTAGAATACTCCGGCACATGTTTTGACGAAGCAGTGCTGTCATAGTCATCTGCACCTGCCAGTACCTCCATGATGAGGGCATTGTCTTGTACAGAATGTGTGAAGGGGCCTATCTGATCGAAAGAAGATGCATAGGCTATGAGGCCATAGCGCGATACTCTGCCATATGTAGGCTTGTAGCCCACCACCCCGCAGAATGAAGCCGGCTGGCGAATAGAGCCGCCCGTATCAGAACCGAGTGAGGCATGACAGAGATGGGCCTGTACAGCCACTGCCGAGCCGCCCGATGAGCCGCCGGGCACACGCGAATTGTCCTGTGCATTCAGTACGGGACCATAAGCAGAATTTTCATTGCTTGATCCCATCGCAAACTCATCACAATTGAGACGGCCTATGATCACAGCATCTTCTGCCAGCAGCCGCTCGACCACTGTAGCAGAATATATGGATTCGAAACCTTCCAGAATTTTAGAACCGGCAGAGACCTTGTGCCCCCGGTAGCAGATGTTGTCTTTGATGCCTATGACGAGGCCGAATAGTTTTCCTTTGGGTGCTTTAGATGCAGATCTGAGATCCAGTTCCTGTGCGCGGATCAATGCCTCATCGGCATAGACCTCCAGAAAGGCATTGAGGTGTTTGTTCTTTTCAATATTGGACAGATAGGTCGTGACAAGGGTTTTGACATTGGTTTCACCAGCTTCTATAGCTGTCTGTATTTCGGCAAGGGTATTGTACATTTTTGGATCGATCTTGAGATTGCAATGCTATAAAATAAAATGGACACTCACCTATTACTAAAACAGGGTAAGCATCCAAATATAATGCGGTGTGCGTTTACTAAATTACTTTTTGTCAGAAGGAGGGACAGATGCAGGTTTATCCTTCATTCCGTCTTCTATTTCTGTTTTGATGTTAGCTTTAGCTGCGTTAAATTCTCTGACGCCCTGACCAAGTCCGCGCATCAACTCAGGAATTTTTTTGCCACCAAAAAGCACTAACACTACTAAAAGTATTATAAATAATTCTTGTGAGCCCATTCCAAACATAATCTTAAATTTTGTACAATATTACGGAATAAATGGGACTTGGTTGTAATAATCCGTGTTAAAGGTTCCTAAGTGATCTGCCGCCCTGTCGCTGCAAAATCGATTATTCTGACTAGTTTTTTTACCTTTAAAACCGATATGGAAAGCATCATAATAGGCATAGCCGGCGGCTCAGGCTCAGGCAAAACGACAGTGGTAAGGCGAATAATGGCGAAATTGACCCGCAAAGAGGTCTCTGTCATCTCTCAGGATTCGTATTACAGAGACAATGCAGACATACCCCTGGAGGAGCGTCAGCTGGTCAATTTTGACCATCCGGATTCAATAGAATTTGAGCTTCTGGTCAGACACCTGCGTGAGATCAAGTCGGGGCAAACCATCAAAGAACCGACCTACGATTATATCACCTCTACCCGTCAGAAAGCTACCATCGAGGTCGAGCCTCGTCACGTCATTATCGTAGAGGGCATCTTGCTCTATACCGATCCGCAGGTACGAGAACTATGCAATATCAAAGTATTCGTCGATGCGGATTCTGACGACAGGCTGATGCGCATCATTCGCCGTGATATGGAGGAACGCGGAAGAACCGTAGACGAGATCCTGAACCGCTATGAAGTGGTCAAAGCCATGCACGACATGTTTATCGAGCCAACCAAAAAATTCGCAGATATCATAGTGCCTCAGGGTGGCGAAAATCTGATCGCCATAGATATACTCGTATCGATGATCAAACAGAAGGTCAGCGGAAGATAGATCTGAACTTATTGTTTCAGCCTGATCTTCATCCTCACCGGATTGTGGTCTGAGTATTTGAAACCAGCATCGATGCCTTTTACTTCCTGGACCTCTATGTTTGGAGACACAAAGAAATAATCGATCACGGTCGTGAAGGTAGTGGCATCAAAAGCATGGTCATTCTTGCGGTTAGACGGAGTGTTGTTGTCTGAAGCATATCTCCATCCCGGAATGTAGTTTGAATCATTGTTCAGTGTATACAAGGCATCCAGGAGTTTCACCTTTTCCCACTTGTGAATATTAAAATCAGGCGGGGCTATGTTCCAGTCGCCGCCCAGCACCACATAGTTTCCTTTGGCATATTCCTCCAGCATCATTTTTTTAGTCACCGCCATTTGCGCTTTCTTGACACCGCCGTCATCATACGCTTCGAAGTGCGTATTGATCACTATCAGCTCTTTGCCATTGGCCAGCTTATAGCGCTGAAACATCAGGCAACGCTCCAGATAGAATATCTTGCGCGGCCAGTCTGTGATACCGGGCAGAGCGATTCGCTTGCATTCTTCCGGCTGATATTTGCCCAGCGTCAAAAGCCCTCCATATATACGACCCATAGGGTCCAGATAGGGAAAGGGCAGATACTTCACATCATAGTTGACGGTGAATGCATAATTGTGATCAGGTACCTGAGATGATATACCCGCCACTTCGTCGATATTCCAGCTGCGTTTGCCTTTGCGATCAGCTTCCTGAATGAAAATAAAATCCGCATCAGCATTTTGTTTGATGGTTTCGTTGATACCATCGGTATATTTTTTGACGAGCGGCTGAGGCGTAGTGACCATCTTGCCGCTATCGTAGAAAAAATCAACCTCTGCACCCAGTCCGCCATAGCCTATATTCCATGTCATAAAAGTAAATACACTATCCGTGATCGGCTTATTGTTCACCCCGACCACTTCTACCTTCTCTACGGGAGCAGGTTTGAATTTGGTCAATGTGCCGTATAGAATGAAACCACCCACATACAAAACAGGGAGAGCGATCAAGAGGATTATTATAATTACCATCTTTCTTTTCATGACTTTAAGTGTTAGTGCTATATGAAATATAATTCTCAAAGATAATTTCTACATTTGAAATGATCAGCTAAATCACTCAAATCTCAAAATATTATTGATATGAATCATTTCGAATGGAACTGGACTCAGGAAGGAACTAAATTTTTCGCTCAGGGCTGGAACCCTGCACAAACCAAAGCGGTGGTCTGTATCGTGCATGGTTTTGCAGAGCATGGCGGCCGTTTCGCGCATGTGGCAGAGCGACTGGGCAGAGAGGGATATGCGGTGCTGGCCATCGACCAGTTCGGGCATGGCAAGACCGAAGGACCTCGCGGCTATGCACCGAATCTGGAGGCCAGTATGGATTCTATCAAGACATTGCTCGATGAAGCGGAAACAAGATTTCCCGGTGTGCCGAAGTTCCTCTACGGGCACAGCATGGGCGGCAATATGGTGCTCAACTACCTGCTTCGCAGAAAGCCAAAGATAAATGGTGCCGTGGCTACCGCTCCCTGGCTGAGGCTCGGTTTCGAACCGCCTGCCTTCAAACTGTTCCTCGCCAAAGTGATGAAGAATATCTATCCGAAATGGCCTGAGAAAGCAGATCTCGACACCAGCTCTCTGTCTCGCGACAAAGAAGAAGTGCGCAAATATGAAACCGATCCATTGGTACACAATACAGCACGTGCGGGTACATTTTTCGAAACATACAATGCCGCTCAGTGGGCCCTGGATCATGCATCAGAACTCACACTGCCGCTTATCATCCTGCACGGTACAGATGATAAACTGATCGCACATAGCGGCTCAGAGATCTTCGCTGCTCATGCCCCTAAGAACCTGATCACATTCAAATCTCTGCCAGGCTATTATCACGAGATACATAATGAGCCTGCAGATGACAGAGAGAAGGTTTTTGTAGAGATCATCAACTGGCTGAATAGTAAAGTTTAGACACATTCATGTGAGAAGAAAATTTATCTCATTCCTCCTTTTCTGTATCATGCTCATCGCTGTGGGCATCGTATTCAAGACGCCCATACTTCAGTCTTTTTCTAATTTCCTGATGAAACAGGATACACCGGCTAAAGCCGACCTCATGGTGGTGCTATCGGGTAGCGCATTCGACCGGGGCAATGAAGGTGCCAATCTCTACAAAGCCGGATATGCCAAACATGTGATATGTCCGGGTGGGAATCTTGAGGAGCTCTTTCTGATACTCGGAGATACTGTCTACGAGAGCGATCTGTGCAAAAGGAATATCCTCAGAAACGGGGTCGCGGATTCACTGGTCACGGCGCTGCACTACGGCACCAGCACACGCGAAGAGGCAGATACGATACTGGGCTACTGCCGGGAGCATCAGATCAAAAAGATCATCGTCGTCACCACACTGTTTCACACACGCCGCGCTGGCAAAGTATATAAAGAAAGATTTGCCAAAGAGGGGATCACCGTGCTCATGCGAGGTGCTCATGCCACAGACTATGAGGAGAACCTCTGGTGGAAGACCGAATACGGCCTCATAGCCCTGAATAATGAATACATGAAGACCCTCTACTACCTGATCAAAAAGGACCACCACAAAAAAACAGGGGCTTAAAATCAATACACTGCACACTTCGTTGTTGTTAGTCTCATGTCTCACATCTCATGTCTCACATCTATTTTCCTTTCATTTGCAATGGTCTATTGTCTCATGTCTAAAATCTAATATCCAGTCCATGGCAAACTCATTTGAAGTCACAGGCGGCAGAAAACTAAAAGGCGGCATCACTCCGCAGGGTGCCAAGAACGAAGCATTGCAAATACTATGCGCAGTGCTGCTCACTCCGGAGAAAATGATCATCAGTAATATCCCCGATATACGTGATGTCAATCTGCTGATCGATATACTCAAAGATATGGGCGTAAAGGTAGAGCGTCTCAATGAAGATACGTATACCTTTCAGGCAGATGATATCAATCTCGAATATCTTCAGACAGATGCTTTTCGTAAGAAAGGCGCTGCACTACGCGGTTCCATCATGATCATCGGGCCGCTGCTGACCCGTTTCAAAAAAGCATATATGCCCAAACCGGG
>CAIXBT010000403.1 GCA_903917755.1 uncultured Bacteroidota bacterium | reverse complement strand
GAATGACGGATTTCAATCATCGCCCCGGATCAAGATCATAGTAGGCAAAGACGTTTTGTATAAATTTCAGGTAGAGCATCGCAATTTCGAACCGCTGATCAAGATGATACTGCGTACCTGCAGCGGAGTCTTCGAAGATTATGTGAATTTCAATGAGGCCGCCATCGGCACTAAGATCAAACTATCAGCAGAAGAAACGGGATCACTACTCACACGCCTCAATGACCTGAATATCCTCACATACATTCCCCGCAAGGAAAAACCACAGATAGCACTCCTCCAAAACAGAATTAAAAAAGAGGAACTGATCCTAGACAAAAAATTCATAGAAGACAGGATCAATGGTTTCAAAGAGAGAATAGAAAGTGTCAGAGCTTATCTATCTAACAATACTATATGCCTGAGCAGGTATCTCGTTCAGTATTTCGGAGAGACGGACTCAGCAGACTGCGGAATCTGTTCCGTTTGCCTCAGCAAAAAGAAAGAAGCATTATCTAATCTCGAATTTGAAACAATAGCCAATACTATACTTGAAATGGTAAAAGAGCCCATGACATTCCACGATATAGATATCAATATTGATGCCAGTATGGATAAAACCAGAGAAGTGATAGAATGGCTCACAGACAATGGCAAGATAGGAAGGATGGAAGACGGAAGGATATTTTTGAAATAATATTATTGGGTAAGATTTACTAATTTTACAACAAACGCATTGATATGAAACAGGTAGTTTTAAATATCCCTGATAGCAATTATGAGTTCTTTATGGAGCTAATGAAAAAGCTAAACTTCATCACTGTCGATTCAAACGATGAGGAGGTCCCGAAAGAGGTACAGGAAATGGTTCTTGAGCGATTGCGAACTTCTAAAAGGGAAGAGTTAGTGACATGGGAGGAAGTTAAATCGAAACTAAAATCCAGATGAGATCTCATGGATTAGTCATAGGATCAAAAGCCGAAGAAGATATCCTGATAGCTTATGATTATTACAAAGGAATTTATGGAGATCTGAGCGAGAAATTTGTGAATGCCTTAGATGCCACATTTGCTCAGATAATTCAAAACCCATTTTATCAAATCAAATACACCGATATCAGGTGCGTTCACTTAAAGAAATTTCCATATTCAGTTCATTACACAATAGACGAGAAATACGATGAAGTACATGTATTAGCTGTCATTCATACGGCTTCTGACCCCGATAAAACCAGGATGTGGCAAGAAGAATAGCACCTCATAAGATCATACTCACCGTCACCAATGACCTGACCTACGATCAGCGTATGCAGCGCATCTGTACATCACTCAGCACTGCGGGATATGTAGTAGAACTGGTAGGCAGAGAATTGACCGCATCTAAACCACTAGATAAATATCCTTTCGCACAGGTGCGACTAAAATGCCTGTTCAACAAAGGAAAATGCTTCTATCTCGAATATAATATCCGTCTGTTTTTCTACCTGCTATTCAATAAAGCTGACATCATATGCTCCATAGATCTGGATACGATCCTGGCCGGATATTATGCTGCCCGACTCAAAGGATCAAAGATAGTGTATGATGCACATGAGTTTTTCCCGGAGGTACCAGAGGTAGTCCGCAGGCCACGTATCCAGGCAGCCTGGAGATGGGTCGAAAAGACATACACCCCAAAAGTTGACCTGGTCTATACCACTACACAGAGTATATCAGAAACCTTCGAAAAAGAATACATTAGACCTGTTTATACCATCAGGAATCTGCCGATCCTGCAAGAACACACACTCAGCACTCAGCCCGAAAGACCATATTTGCTCTATCAGGGTGCACTCAATGAGGGCAGGGGCATAGAGCATCTGATCGAGGCCATGAAAGACATCGATGTCGATCTGTATCTGGTGGGAGATGGAGACATTGCCAAACAGCTACAGGAACAAAGCAAACAAATGGGGCTGGAACACAAGGTGAAATTCCTTGGATTCAAAAAACCAGCTGAACTCATGCAGATCACGGCGCAGGCATATATAGGCCTGAACCTGCTGGAACAGAAAGGGCTCAGCTATTATTATTCACTGGCAAATAAATTTTCAGACTATATACATGCAGGTATCCCTCAGATATGTATTAACTTTCCGGAATATAAAAGGATCAACGATCAGTATCATATTGCATTGCTGATCGACGATCTGGATCAGAAAACGATTAAAGCGGCTATCGAACGCCTATTGAATGACAAAAAAATGCATTGCGAATTCAAAGAAAACTGTTTGGTTTGCAGACAGGAATTGAACTGGCAAAACGAAGAGAAAAAACTGATCTCCCTTTATGAGCAACTCAACTGAAAAACATCTGCATATAGTATCCTTCAATGTGCCCTACCCTCCTGACTATGGCGGGGTGATAGATGTATATTACAAGATTAAAGCCCTCTATGATCTGGGCATCAAGATACACCTGCATTGTTTTCATTATGGCCGAGACAAATCGGAAGAACTCGAGAGGATCTGCGAGTCAGTGCAATATTATGAACGCAAAAAATTCTATCAGGCCATGTATTCGTCGGTGCCCTACATAGTAGGATCCAGAAGGTCAGGTGAACTACTGGAGAATCTGAGTGCTGATGACCACCCTATCCTGTTTGAGGGACTGCACACCTGTTTTTATCTTTCTCACCCTTCTATCAAGACGAAGATCAAAGCCGTGCGTATGCACAATGTGGAATGGGAATATTACAAAAGTCTGAAAGAGGCTGAGCGTAACTACCTGATCAAATATTACTTCAATATCGAAGCCAAAAGATTAAAAAAATTCGAGGAAGAACTCAAAAATGCCGATCGGATATTTGCCATTAGCAAGAGTGACTACGAATATCTCCGTCAGTCTTACGAAAGCATAGAATTCGTTTCTGCCTTTCACAACAATGAGACGGTTACCTCTAAAACCGGCAAAGGAGACTTCATACTTTATCACGGCAATCTGGGAGTGGTAGAAAATAATCAGGCAGCACTATTCATAGTCAAGAAAATAGCTGCCGAACTCAAATTGCCATTTGTTATTGCCGGAAAGAACCCGACCGATGCTCTAAAAAAAGAAGTCAAAAAGCACCCTCATATTCAGCTGATCGAAAATCCAACTTTCGAAAAAATATCCGAGCTTCTGGCCAATGCACAGATAAATTTTCTGACCACATTTCAGAATACAGGTATCAAATTAAAACTACTAAACTCCTTATATCGCGGGCGGTTCTGCCTGGTCAATTCAAAGATGGTCAATAACACCGGATTGGAATCTCTCTGTGTCATAGAAGACAATCCCAATGTAACTAAAAGACTGATCGAAGACCTGATGGCAATGGAGTTTACAGAGCATGAGATCAGCAAAAGAAAAGAACTGTTGGACAGTCAGTTTTCCAATCGCTCCAACGCCGAAAAGATCATTTATTCTATCTGGGATAAGTAATAGATCCACATAGAATTACGGCATTTCATTTAAATAAATCAAATGTTTATTTAAAATAATTATTTCCCAAAAACAATAGCGGAAATTGAATATATTTGGTTGTATTATAATCTATTACTCCACAAAAAACCTACTGTATGAGAAAATTCCACCAATTTACCGCCCTCTTTTTTGTCCTTATTTTTGCCTTCACTTCTTTAAAAGCCCAGGATATCATAACCTTGAAAACAGGTGAGGACATCAAATCCAAAATCATGGAGATCGGCCTTTCTGATGTTAAATACAAGAAATTCGAGAACCTGTCAGGCCCCACCTACACAATGAATAAGTCTGACATATTCATGATCAAGTACGAGAATGGCTCTAAAGATGTTTTCGGAAACACCTCTCCGGCAGCTAAACCTGACCAGAGCAATAATGAATATAACAGTAATAACAACAATAATAGCTACAACAATAATAACTCAGTAAGGAAGCAGGTGGAAGAAGAATATAGAAATACGGATGCACAGAGAGAGTATGATAAGAACATGAAGTTATATCACAAAAAACTCGTAAAAGGTATAGTGATCACATCTATAGGCGTACCGATGCTATTCGCAGGCGCAGGCCTTCTTGGATATGGCGTCTCTGCGTTTAACGCAGATGAGGCTTATAATTCAACCCTTTCTTACGGAAGCAGTTACTATGCAATAGATGAAACCGGAGATATTGTATGCATGGCCCTTGGTGCCGCTTTTATGGCAGTGGGTATTCCACTATCGATAGTCGGCCCAGTCACATTAGCCCGATCATTCCACTATAAAGGATTGGCTAAAAAGGCTCAGGCCTCTATGTCTTTTGCACCGGTACTGGCTCCTGCACCCGGTAGTCATACTAATTTCGCAAGCGGTATGGGCATGAAGATCGTATTTTAAAAAACACTACAAATACCATTCTATCCCGATCGTAAACTACGGTCGGGATTTTTTTTGATATTTCCCCTCTGATGTCACCTCTGATGTTAAGTCTTTGTTAATACATAGCTTCAAAAAAATGTTCACGGATGAATTTGTACTGATAACTTAAAAGTACGTTTTAGCTCAGTACATATTGGGAGATACTCCATATCATTGTGCCCAATATTTCTACTACTCCATACCTCCCGAAGAATGAGCTATTCAGCTTATGTCCTTGCGCTTTTGCTTATACCTGAAATTATTTTTTCTCAGTCCACCCCCACACTCACTGCGGGCCCATTCATAGGATCGGTCACAGCTAATTCGGCCAAGGCATGGATATCATACAGGGGCAATGGGCCACTGTCAGTCACACTGCAGGACACCGTAGATAAGACATCGATCAGTTCGGCATCTGTATTCAAAACAGGTAATATATCAGGCGACACCTCTGTCATTCTGGACTATGTCGGATTGAAACCGGGTCACCATTACCTAATCTGCCATTCACTTTCAGAAAATGCACCGGAATGTAAATTCATAACACAGACTGATGCACCGGTCAAGGACCTAGATTTTCTGGTGGGCTCCTGTGCTTTTATGACTACCGGATTCACTAAGGGTATTTTTCCGGGAACCGATGTGAAAATATACAGGCACATGATCAGGTCCCGATCAGATTTCATGATATGGCTCGGTGACAATGTTTATTATCTGGGCAAGGATTATAAGAGCTACAACAATATGTTTCTGCGTAATCTTAAGCTAAGAGAAAGTTTTAAAATGCTGCAAAATTTTCTGGCAGCCCAACCGAATTATGCCATCTGGGATGATCATGACTACGGATGGAATGACGCAGACAGGACCTTCCCGCTCAAAGACAGCGCCCTCAAAGTTTTCAGGAGTTTCTGGCCGAATACATATGAAACTGACATAAAGCAAACTTATTTCACTTTCAGATACAATGATGCTGAATTCTTTATGACTGATGGCAGGTGGTTTCGTAGTCCCCCGGGCGATACTGCCGGCGATTTCCTGGGCATCGAGCAGCTCAAATGGCTGAAAGAGAAACTGCTGAAAAGCAATGCTACTTTTAAATTCATTTGTATGGGATCTCAGGTGCTCAACGACAATGAACATGGGGAATCGTATGCCCACTATCCCAAAGAGCGCAACAACCTGCTCGATTATATAGTGGATAATAACATTAAGGGAGTCATCTTTCTGACCGGAGATAAACATTATTCAGAACTCTCTAAGAGAATATGGAGGGGCTATACTTTCTATGATTTCACGTCCTCACCTCTCACCAGTGTGGTGCTGCCGCGCAAAGGGATCAAGACATTTAATAACCCATTGAGTGTAAAGGGCACCGTTATTTATCAGAAAAACTACGGCAGGATCAATATCACCGGTGCAGCAGGCAACCGCTCTCTCAAACTTGCCATTTACGGCAAATCCGGTAAACTTAAATGGGACTATAATATCAAGAGTGAAGAACTAAGCAGGAGATAGAGACGAGATCAGATCAGGCCCTCGGGCACATCAAATATGATCTTCTTTTTGCGCTTGTCAATGTCGATCACCAGATCATCCACGAGCGGAATGAGTACTTCATTGCCATTCATATTTATACTCACCAATATTTGGGCCGGGTGGCTGATGATCTCCTGCACAGGCCCCAATTCGTGCTCTTTGTCAAATGCAGTGTAGCCGATCAGGAAACCATATTCATCTGCCGCTTTCTTAAAAAAAGTGCTGACGGTTTTTTCATCCAGATACAGCTCCGAATTGACCAATGGTTTGGCTTCTTCCAGTTTGGTCACCTCTTCAAAATTGACATAGCCCGAAAAGATGTCTTTGAAATCAAATTTCGAGACAAAAAACGGGATATAAGCCCCCTTGACATCCAGAAAAAAGTGTGTGGGATATTTTTTAAGAGATTTTAATTCTCTGGTCAGTACAAAACTAAAAGCCCCACTTAATCCATGGGGCTTTCTTAATATTCCTACTGATGTATAGTTATCAGACATTTGATTATTCCGCTGCCGGAGCTTCAGATTCTGCTGCTGGTGCTTCTGCTTCAGGAGCAGCTGTTTCAGCTGTGGCAGTTACCAATGCAGCCTGACGCTTAGCTTCACGGTCATGTTTCTTCTTAGTTTCCTCAGCCATCAATTTAGTCAGGCGATCTTCTTTAGTGAGGTGTACTTTCTTTTTGTGATCCAGTACTGCATTCTGGTGAGTTTCTAACCACTCAGCGAATTTTTTGTCAGCGGCTTCCTGAGTCAGGGCACCTTTTTCGACACCTCTCAGCAAGTGCTTTTTGAAAGTAGCACCTTTGTATTTCAATATTGCATGAACGGTATCTGTAGGTTCTGCACCTTTCATTAACCAATCCACTGTCTTGTCTACATCTAAGTGGATAGTAGCAGGAGAAGTAAGCGGGTTGTAATCGCCGAGTCTCTCGATGTACTTACCATCTCTTCTGGCACGTGAGTCCGAAGCTACGATGTGGTAAAAAGGGCGCTTGCCGCGTCCGTGTCTCTGAAGTCTGATTTTAACTGCCATGTCTTAAAGTTAATTTAATGTCTGGGTGATGAATTTTTTATAATTGGAGCGCAAATATAGCATTTATCCCCAAAAAGCAAAAGAACTCTCTCAATTTTTACTTTAAATGAGCTTATTTATTGTCCCGTTGACAATCGGCCTCTGTCAATTATATAGATCACTTTTCATCAGACCCCACTTGCAGAACATATGCACCAGAGAGACTTTCAGGCAGCCGAGGCCGTATTTCATACTTCGGCTGAAATTGATAGATGACGCTTCATCGAAATACTTGGTCGGGCAGGTCACTTCACCTATATCATAGCCTTTGTAGAAGATCTGAGAGACCATTTGATTGTCAAAAACGAAATCGTCAGAATTGGCCTCCAGATTCAGCGAACGGATCACATTGGCCGAAAAAGCCCTGTAACCAGTATGATACTCAGACAGTTTCTGATTGATCAGAATATTCTGAGATAGGGTCAGGAAACGATTGAATACATATTTATAGAATGGCATACCACCTTTGAGGGCGCCTTTGCCTAGGATACGCGAACCAAAGACCACGGGATATACATCATTCCCTATTATACTGATCATAGCGGTCAGCAGCTTAGGCGTATATTGATAATCGGGGTGAAGCATGATGACGATATCGGCTCCCAGTTCGAGTGCTTTTTTATAACAGGTCTTTTGATTTCCGCCATAGCCTTTATTATGGTCATGCTTGATCACATGGCTGATCCCTATCTGTTTGGCCAGTTCGGCAGTATTATCCCTGCTGGCATCATCTACCAGCACCACCTCATCTACCAGATCAAAAGGTATCTCCTTAAAGGTCTGCTCAAGCGTTCGCTCTGCATTGTATGCAGGCATCACCACCACTACTTTATTATTGTTATACATATTTTATATCATCTTAGTAAGCCATTAAGGGTTTTGAACCATTAACGGGTTGTCAAAGCACAAGCAGAAATACTACATTTGCCCCAAAAATAAGAATATTGAGGATTTTAGTCTTATTGAATCGCATACCCTATCCGCTCAATGACGGCGGGGCCATCGGTTCATACCATTTCGTGAAGGGATATGTGGATGCAGGCTGCGAAGTATATTGTCTGGCTATGAATACCACCAAGCATCAGGTCGATCTGAAGGATACGGGAGATGCATTCAAGGGAGTCAAAGAGTTCGTGGTCATACCCGTAGACAATCATATCAGGCCTATACCTGCGCTCAAAAACCTGCTGACCGACAGATCTTATGTCATAGAGCGATTCAGAAGCAGCGCATATGAAATATCTTTGATCAAACTGCTAAAGGAAAATCAGTTTGACGTGGTGCATGTAGATGGACTGCCGCCTTGTTTGTATATAGATACGGTGCGCAGGAATAGTTCAGCCAAAGTGGTACAACGCGCTCACAACGTGGAATATAAGATATGGGAAAGAGCTGCCGGTGCCGATGCTAATCCCATCAAAGGCTTGTACCTCGGGATACAGGCACGCCGTCTCAAAGCCTTTGAGAAAGAAGCGCTGGGCAAAGTGGATACGGTACTCGCCATCAGCAAAGAAGATGATGGATTCATCCATGAACTCCAACCCACGGCAAAGACCATTATCGTGCCCGCAGGCATGGATATAGATGAATCAAAGCCCGTGGTACAGGTGCAGGATGTGAGCCTTTTCTTCATCGGGGCACTCGACTGGCTGCCCAATCTGCAGGGATTAGATTGGTTTCTGAAAGATGTGTGGCCTAAGATTCATGAGGCATTTCCCGAGATGAAGTTTCATATAGCCGGCAAAAAAATGCCTCAGCAATTCTATAACTTCGGCAATCTAAATGTGGCTGCATATGGAGAGGTGCCGTCTTCTGTAGCATATATGAATCAATATTCAGTCCTGCTGTCGCCACTGCTCTCGGGTAGTGGGGTCAGGATCAAGATCATAGAAGCCATGGCAATGGGCAAAGTGATTCTATCGACCAGTGTTTCTGCCGAAGGCAGCGGCGCTATAGATGGCCAGCATCTGCTGATAGCCAACAGTGCCGATGAATATATCAAACAGATCAGGAGGTTGAAAGATGAGCCGGGCCTCCTGTCCAGACTGTCACAGAACGCAAGGACATTTGCGATCGACAATTTTCAAAATAAAAAAATAATAGCGAGGCTCATCGAATATTATAAGCAAATGTAAAATCATCTCCCGCATGTTAGGCAGATGACCGCGGATAGATCAATTTGATCTGCAAAAATCAGCGAGATCTGCGGGAAACTTAAACAAAATGGAATTAGTCCTGCAAATATTATTCTGGCTCTGTGTGCTGCTCATGCTGCATTCTTATGTGCTATTCCCATTGCTTCTTCAGCTATTGGTGCGCAACAGGAAAGACAATGCCATAGTTTTTGAAAGAACAGATAAACTGCCCCATGTATTCATCCTCATGTCGGCATATAACGAGCAGAAGGTGATCCGTGAGAAACTGGATTCGGTATTCGATACGGACTATCCGCTTGACAGATTATCTTTTTATATAGGTTCGGACAACTCTTTTGATGAGACAAATTCGATCATCGAAGAGTATTTGGGAAAATTCCCTCAGATCAGATTTTATCCTTATTCAGATCGGAATGGCAAGTCAGGTGTGTTAAACAAATTATTTGAGGAGATAAATAAGTCAGGTTATCAGCCCGATGATGTATTCATCCTGACTGGTGCCAATGTGCTCTTCACACGCAGCTGCATATTTGAAATGGTCAAACATTTTAAAAACAAGGATATCGGTCAGGTGGCAGCCAATGTGCTCAACAAAGGCCAGAGAAACGATGGTATTTCCATACAGGAGACCAGCTACATTCAGCGTGAAAACCTCATCAAATATCGGGAGGGAGTCATCTGGGGTGCCATGCAGGGGGCATTCGGAGCCTGTTACGCCATGAGGGCAGCCTGCTTCTCTCCTATTCCGCCCAACTTTCTGATGGAGGATTTTTATATCAGCATGAGCATACTTTCTCAGGGCAAAAAAGCCATTTCAGAGTTCAGATCAGTCTGCTATGAGGATGTATCAAACGATGTGACAGAAGAGTTTAAGCGGAAAACAAGAATATCTACCGGAAATTTTCAGAATCTCGGAGTGTACTGGACCAGACTGTTCAGATTTGATGCGGTGGCTTTTTGTTTCTATTCGCACAAGATCATCCGTTGGAAAGGCCCGTTCATCATCATTCTAATGCTAGTCTCCAGTGCCATACTGGCAGTACACATACCTTTTTATTTACTGGTATTGGCTTTGATGGTATTATTTCTGATCAGCCCGCTGATCGACAGGCTGTGCAAAGCGATAGGACTCAACATAGGTCTGCTGCGACTCGTTGCTTATTTTAACCTGATGAACTGGGCATTGCTGTATGGATTCTATAAATACATGATGGGAGTACAGACAAGTGCCTGGAGCCCGACAAAAAGGAATATTTAACCATAATAGTTCTGCGGATTTCGCAAATTTGCGCCGCAATTAAATCATCTCCCGCAAATCACGCAGATGATCGCGGATAAAAAATAATTCAATCTGCGTTTATCAGCGAAATCTGCGGGAAACAAAAAGACAAAATGAAATCAAAACTAAATACGATCGAAGAAGCGATAGCCGATCTCAAAAAAGGAAAATTAATAATCGTAGTCGATGATGAAGACCGCGAGAATGAAGGCGACTTCGTGACCGCAGCTCGCAATGTGACACCTGAGGTGATAAACTTTATGTCAAAACAGGGACGCGGTCTGATATGCGCTCCTATTTCCAAAAAGATAGCCGAACATCTTAATCTCAGCCTCATGGTAGGCAGCAACAACTCAGCTCATGAGACCGCATTCACGGTGTCTGTAGATCTGCGCGGACATGGCTGCAGCACAGGTATATCCGCCTACGACAGATCCATGACCATCAAAGCCATGATAGATCCGTCTTTCAAACCTGAAGAGCTGGCACGCCCCGGACATATATTCCCCCTCATAGCCAAAGACGGAGGTGTACTCAGACGTACCGGCCATACAGAAGCCACAGTTGACTTAGCTCGTCTGGCGGGATTTGAAGAGGCAGGTGCATTAGTAGAGATCATGAATGAAGACGGCACGATGGCTCGTCTGCCCGATCTGCTCATTCTGGCCAAAAAGCTAAAAAT
>CAIXBT010000402.1 GCA_903917755.1 uncultured Bacteroidota bacterium | reverse complement strand
CCTGTCAGTTGCTCCACCGAATAGCCCAGACAGAAATTCAACCTGTCCTTAGATATCGAATAGCCATTGGCTGTGTCAAGCTGTGTCTTAGCATATTTTTTCCACTGGTATCCGAAAGCACTGGCATAATTTTCTACAGGCACAAAGCGGGGTATGCTATTGATGATGGGAAAAGAAGCCCCACTCTTACTGATTAACTTATCTGCCTGCTCTGTAAGCACCTCACCTGTGGCAGGTGATACAAATTCGATCATTCTTTATTTTATTGGTGGGCTAAAGTATTAAAAAAGGAGCAATTAGAGATAACCTTCAAATTATGTATTTTTGATCCTCATGTGCGGAATAACCGGTTTTATTGATTTTAAGAAAGTTTCGGATGCGGACAGCCTGAGCCTGATGACCGCCTCCATCATTCATAGGGGCCCTGATGATCTCGGCAATGAGCTTTTTGAAGCGCCCAATGCTAATGTTGGTTTTGGCTTTCGCCGTTTGTCTATCATAGACCTCTCGCCTCTGGGGCATCAGCCGATGCATTTCGAGGAAAAAGGCCTAACCATCGTTTTTAATGGCGAGATATATAACTACCGTGAGATCAAAAAAGAACTAGAGGCGGCAGGGTACACCTTCAGGTCAGGTTCTGACACGGAGGTCATCCTCAAGAGTTATGACCGCTGGGGCACTGCATGTGTGGAGCGCTTCATCGGAATGTTTGCCATCGCCATCTATGATAGTGTTCGTGGTAAGGTCATTCTTTTTCGTGACAGGGCCGGTGTCAAGCCGCTATTCTGGTATCACAGAGATGGTCTGATATTATTCGGCTCCGAACTAAAGACCTTCTCCGCACACAAAGGATTTAAAAAAGATATTGATTTTGATGCGTTGTCTCTCTATTTTCAGAGAGGTTATATTTCCGCACCTTATACCATTTTTAAGCATACACATAAATTACTGCCCGGGCATTTTCTGGAGATCGACCTGAAGAATCAATCACTATCCGAAAAGAAATACTGGGATGTGGTCGATGCTTATAATGCTCCCAAATCTACATTATCCTATGCAGAGGCAATGGAAAAAACAGAGGCACTCATGCTTTCTTCATTCCAGTATAGGATGATAGCAGATGTGCCTGTCGGGGTTTTTCTCAGTGGCGGATATGACTCTACGGCAGTGGCAGCTTTACTTCAAAAGAACTCCACATCCAGGATCAAAACTTTTACTATTGGCTTTGATGATCCGAAATTCAATGAGGCACAACACGCCCGGAGCGTAGCAGAGCTGATCGGTACGGAGCATCAGGAGTATACATGCACCTATCAGGATGCATTGGATATCCTGCCTGAATGGGCCTCTATATATGACGAGCCATTCGGTGATACATCCGGCATTCCGACCATACTCGTGAGCCGTATGGCACGAAAGACTGTGACCGTAGCCCTGTCTGCCGATGGTGGCGATGAGATATTCGCCGGCTATCCTAAATATTTCAATGCGCTTAAACGAATAAAGAAACTGTCAATGCCCGGCGTTAGCCTTTTGTCGACTATCATACCGGTAGGAGGGCACCCGATAAGCCACCAAAACAAGCGCAGCAAATTCAAAGATTATTTTGAATCAGCTGATGAGGTAAAGAAGTTTGATATCATCTCGCAGGCTATGACCTTCTACGAGACACAGCAATTATTTTCACACGATATTAAAAATCGCCATACTCCGTTTGATGAAGGTTCATTGCTTAATTCATCCAATGATACACTTTCGAAATTTCAGGCCGTAGAATACAAAACTTATATGGTGGATGATATTCTGCAAAAAGTTGACCGCGCCACGATGTGCACCAGCCTGGAGGGTCGTGAGCCTTTTCTGGATCATCGCCTGGTCGAATTTGCAGCCACCCTGCCATCTGAATATAAATACCGCAATGGAGTAGGCAAAGCCATACTGAAAGATATTGTGCACAAATATGTCCCTGCATCTATCATGCAGCGTCCTAAAATGGGTTTTGGTGTACCCTTATCCAAATGGTTGAAGAATGAACTGAAGGATACATTGACGGATGTCATCAGCGAGTCAAACCTGAAAAGCCAGCAGATATTCGAACCATCGCAGGCATTAAGGATAAGAGATGCATTCCTCTCAGGTAGAGAGGTCGAAGAAGAAAGGCTCCAGTACCTATTCCTTTTCCAGCTTTGGTATAATAAATGGATGAAATAAAAAGATAAATGGGAATCATCCAAAGACAAGGTATCCGCAATAGCATCATTTCATACATAGGCCTCGCGCTGGGTGCCATCAGCCTGTTGTTTATACAGCCACATTTTCTGACCAAAGAAGAAATAGGCCTCACGCGTATCCTGTTTTCTTTTTCTGCACTGATCGCGACCTTCATGCCACTGGGTATGGGAGGTATCACGCTGAAATATTTTCCATTTTTCAGAAACCGGGACAAGGCTCATCACGGGTATTTCGGATTTATGATCACATTACCCCTCATCGGTATTTTTGTGTTCGGATTGATCCTCTTCCTGATGCGGGATTTCATCATTTCAAAGTATTCGGGCCAGTCTAAACTTTTTACTGATTATTTCTATTACATATTTCCGCTTTCCTTTTTTCTCTCCTTTGTCAATGTATTTGTCGCTTATTCATATTCCATATTTCGCACCTCGATACCCACACTGATCAATGATGTGCTGGTCAGGATCGGTTCTATTATCCTCTTTACAGTCTATTTTCTGAAGTGGGTCACACTTTCGCAGTTTGTATTTCTGTATGTAGGGATTTATGGCTGTCAGTTTCTGACATTGCTGGTTTACTTATTTATTGAAGACAATATCTCTCTGAAAATCGACAAGGTGCACCTGAGCAAACAGGATGTGCGTGGCATGTATAAATATGGCCTGCTGATGAGTGTCGCAGCCCTGTCTGCACTGGGCCTGAAATACCTCGACTCGGTCATGCTGGGGCTCTACAAACCCAAAGAAGCAGGCCTCAATGCACTCGATGTGATCGGCATTTATTCTATTGCTGCATTCATAGCTACGATCGTAGAGACACCTATCAATGCACTGGACAAAATCATAGTGGGAAACATATCTGACAGCTGGGCAAAGAATAATATGGCAAACATTCAGGATGTATATTTCAAATCATCGAAATATCTTTTTCTGGTGGGTGGTCTTTTATTTATTCTCGTCAACCTGAACCTTGATTCTCTTTTTGCGCTGATGCCCGATAAGGATTTTTCGCTCGGCAAAAACGTCGTGCTCATCATCAGCCTCGGCACTTTGATCAATATGGCCACCGGCTGCAATGATGCTATACTCACGACCTCCGACCGGTACAGGTATATATTATATCTTCTGGTTGGGCTTTTTGTAGTGGCACTGATCAATTACATGATCTTCATTCCGCTGTTTGGTATGATAGGCGCTGCGGTGGCTACCACTTTCTCCACCTTCCTTTACAATGTTTCAAAATTTACCCTGATCAGACGCTTCTTTCATTTGCAGCCCTTCAGTTTTTTCACAGTGAAGATACTAAGCGTCATACTGATCACTTATGCCGCATGCTCTTTTATCCCTGCGGTTTCAAACCCTTTTGTCACCATAGCCATCCGCTCTGTGGTCATTGTATTATGCTATGGCACACTCACAGTAGCCCTCAGTATCATACCGGAGTTTTATCACTTTGTTCCCTTCCTGAAAAACAGGAAGTAAAACCTGCCCCTATTTACAATTCAAATTTGATGCCTTGAGCCAGTGGCAGTTTAGTGCCGTAGTTGATGGTATTGGTCTGACGGCGCATGTATGCTTTCCATGCATCAGAACCCGATTCACGGCCGCCGCCGGTTTCTTTCTCACCACCGAATGCACCGCCTATCTCAGCTCCTGAAGTACCGATATTGACATTGGCTATACCGCAGTCAGACCCGTTTGCCGAAAGAAAAGCTTCTGCTTCGCGCATATTATTGGTCATGATGGAAGATGATAAACCTTGTGCCACGCCATTTTGCAGTGCGAGGGCTTCGTCGAGATTCTTATATTTCATCAGGTATAGTATCGGTGCGAAAGTCTCATGCTGCACGATAGCGAACGAATTCTTTGCCTCGATCACACATGGTTTCACATAGCATCCGCTTTCGTAGCCTTTACCTTTCAGTACACCCCCTTCTACCCATATTTTCCCGCCTTCTTTTACTGCCGCTGCTATGGCAGTCTGATACATCTTTACTGCATCGGCATCTATCAGCGGGCCTACATGGTTTTTCTGATCGAGCGGATTACCTATTTTGAGTTGGGCATATGCTTTTGCGATATGTTTTTTCACCTCATCATAGCGTGACTCGTGGATGATAAGCCGGCGGGTGGTCGTGCAGCGCTGGCCAGCGGTACCTACCGCGCCAAATACGGTCGCTACCATAGCGATATCAAGGTCAGCCTCGGGTGTGATGATGATGGCATTGTTGCCGCCGAGTTCGAGCAGGCTACGGCCGAGACGTGCGGCTACGGCCTGCGCCACCAGCTTGCCCATACGGGTAGAACCGGTAGCAGAAACCAGAGGTACATTGACATCATTCGACATCAGCGCACCGATCTTATGGTCACCTATCACCAGGTTGGAAATGCCTTCGGGCAGTCCGTTGCGTTTGAAAACCTTTGCCGCTATATGCTGGCAGGCTATACCACAGAGTGGTGTCTTTTCAGAAGGTTTCCAAATACATACATCTCCGCATACCCACGCCAGCATAGAGTTCCAGCTCCATACAGCCACCGGGAAGTTGAAAGCGGATATGATCCCGACGATACCCAGTGGATGGTATTGCTCATACATCCTGTGCAGCGGGCGCTCAGAGTGCATGGTCAGACCATTGAGCTGGCGCGATAGGCCCACTGCGAAATCGCAGATATCTATCATCTCCTGCACCTCACCGAGTCCTTCCTGCAGGGATTTTCCCATTTCATAAGAGACCAATTCCCCGAGGGCTTCTTTGTGTTTCCTCAGTTCATCGCCTATCTGGCGTACTATCTCACCGCGCTTAGGCGCCGGTACATTTCTCCAAGATATAAAGGCCTCTTTGGCTGTTTCTACTACAGCTTTGTATTCTTTCTCAGTAGTTGTGATGACCTTTCCTATTTCTTTGCCATCTACAGGAGACTTGCTCGTAATGACATCTCCTTTTGATTTCAGCCATTTAGAACCTGTCGAAGTACCGAGGTTTTCTTTGTCTATATTCAGTTGCTTCAGAATGTGTTTCATTTGATATAATTTGAGATGCGAAGGTAATCGAATTTGAGAATAGAACTATAAATGAGAAGAAGTCTGTATGTCTTGGCGATTTCACAAAACGGAGGATCAGTCCTTAATATCCTCCAATGCCTTAGCGATATTAATGGAAATGGTACAGTTATCATGTATCTCAAATGATGATGAATCGTATGATTGATATTGCCCATTGACTAAAATATATGATTGGAAAGTTTTAGTCGCAGGATCGGCTATGATGTAATACTTTACCTCGTTTGTCTGGTATATTTCATGCTTTACATGCCTATCGCGCAGGGCTGTAGATGGCGAAAGTATCTCAGTGACAAGAATAGGTGGCTTTGTGATAAAATCACCTGTTTCTTCACAGATTATAGCAATATCAGGGCGGAGCACCGTATTGTCGTTAACTATCCAATCCAGTTCAAACACCACTTCGCAGTTATCACAAGTCTCTTTTTTGGCATTTATTTCATTTAGTATTATACCAAGTATAGCTGTGGCAAGACTCTGATGTCTGCGTATAGGAGATGGACTCATGGACACAGGATGCCCATCTATCAACTCCCAGTCACCTTCCCAGAGATTATAATCACTGACTGTATAACGCGGTAAATATTTTAGCGAATCCATATTACGAATTTAAGCTTTATTTTTTTGAGTAGCAATCATACGATACCGGGCCTGTATGCCAACCTTTGTCAACAGTCCACAGCCCATGGTCAATAGTATGATAAATGACCAACGTATACTACCTGAGCTTTTAGTAGATTTACAGCCGGAATGTCATCAGGCACAAATACACAACTACTTCCCGTCATGGAGCACTTCTACACCATACAGGGTGAGGGGTATTATCAGGGCCGTGCTGCCTATTTCGTGAGGCTCGGCGGCTGTGATGTGGGCTGCCCATGGTGTGATGTGAAGGAAAGCTGGGATGCATCTGCACACCCGCAAATGTCAGTAGATGAGATCGTCGCTATCATAGTGGAATCCGGCGCTAAGATCTGCGTGATCACCGGCGGCGAACCGCTGATGTATGACCTAAATGAGCTGACCGCAACACTCAGAAACAACAATATTCGTTCTCATGTGGAGACATCCGGCGCTTATCCTGCACGCGGAGCATTCGACTGGATCACTGTCTCGCCCAAAAGATATAAACCGCCGGTCGAGAGTATCCTGCCATTGGCCAATGAACTGAAAGTAGTGATCAATCACCGAAATGATTTCAGATGGGCAGAGCAGTATGCCGCAAAAGTGAGCAAGGACTGTAAACTATACTTGTCTCCCGAATGGGAACAGCAGGAAGAAATGGCCCCGGAGATGATAGAATATGTGAAGGAAAACCAGCAGTGGGAAATATCTTTGCAGATTCATAAATACCTTAATATACCTTGAGTAGAGAATAGCTAATAGTGAATAATAAAATACCATATTGATGAATAAAAACATTCTTGCTTTCATCCTGATACTTACTTCTGTTCAATTTTCTTTCTCTCAGGCTGTCACCTATGACCATGCCAAAAAAAGGGCGCAAAACCATTTTGATATAGGAAATAATGCCTATGCCTTCGGACACTATGCCCAGGCAGATTCACTATTGAAAATGGCGATTGATATCGAGAAGAATTTCATCGATGCGCACTGGCTGTTGGGCAATATGTATCTCGAAAATCAGCGCAAATTTGACGAGGCTGTCAAAGAACTCAAGACAGTAGAGCAGCTGAATCCCAACTATAGTTATCAGCTCTATCTGAAGCTCGGCTATGCCCTGTTCAACAAGGGTGACTATGATGAATCAAAAAAATATTTCCAATCCTTCATTGCTGTCAAGGGTGTGACTCCTGACTATGAAAAGGAAGCAAAGAACATGATCAAGAACTGTGACTTTGCTAAGGAAGCAGTCAAGCATCCCGTAGCTTTCAAACCCATCAATCTCGGCAGTGGTGTCAACAGCGCCGAAGATGACCTGATGCCTGCACTCACAGCAGATGAGCACTATTTATACTTTACAAGGCTGGAACGTGTCGGGCGCTTTCATGATGAGAATATTTTTGTGTCGGAAAATAGAAATGG